>CALBSZ010000628.1 GCA_937967665.1 uncultured Planctomycetaceae bacterium | reverse complement strand
AAACTGCGCGGCTTTCGGGAAGGCGTGTCGAAAAGCCCACGCCAGACCGGCACACAGAAGCATGTATCACCTTTCAGATTCCATGACGGTCATGACGGCAAGAAGATACGACACCGGCGAAGCGGTGAAATTGAGTACCACTGGGGACGCGGTCACGGGGTTGGAGCGCGCCGACGGCAGTACCGACTTGTGGGTTGCTCCGGGGCTCGTGGACTTGCAAGTCAACGGTTTCGCCGGACAAGAATTCACCGACGCGGCGCTCACCCTGGATCGTGTCGTCGAGATCAGCCTGGCGCTGGATCGATTTGGAGTGACCTGTTACTTGCCGACGCTGACGACCAACAGCAGTGAAATCCTGTCACACTCCCTGGCCACCATCGCGCGGGCCATCGAAGACGCCACAGACGTAACCCGCCGCGTTCCAGGCATTCACCTGGAAGGCCCGTACATTTCGCGCGAGGACGGCCCGCGAGGCGCGCACCCGCTGGAACATTGCCGGCCGCCGGACTGGGAGCAATTCTGTCGTTTCCAGGACGCTGCGCGAGGTTGCATTCGCCTGCTGACCATGTCGCCCGAATACGACGACTCCGCTTCCTTCATTCGCCAGGTCGTGGCATCAGGAGTGGTGGTTGCGATCGGCCACACGAATGCCAGCAGCGATCAAATTACGGCGGCCGTGGACGCCGGAGCGACACTCAGCACGCATCTCGGCAACGGCGCCCATCCCCAAATCCGCCGGCACCCCAATTACATTTGGGATCAACTCGCGGACGACCGCCTGGCGGCGAGTTTGATTGCTGACGCACACCATTTGCCACCGGCGGTAGTGAAGTCGTTTGTGCGGGTCAAGTCGCCGGCGCGATGTATCCTGGTGAGCGACATCACGGGCATGGCGGGCATGCCCCCCGGCCGCTATACCACTCCGGGGCTGGGCGCCGTGGAAGTGCTTCCGGACGGCAAATTGGTCGTCGGTGGGCAGCGGGAACTGTTGGCCGGTGCATCGTTACCCATCACAACGGGGATCGGAAACGTCATGCGGTTTGCCAACGTGTCCCTGCGCGACGCCGTCGACATGGCCGGCAGCCATGCCCGCACCTTGCTAGGTTTGCCCCAACAGACGCTCGACATCGCTCAGCCGGCCGACCTGGTCGTGTTTCGTATCGACGGCGAATCGGCACTGCAGGTCGTGCAGACAGTCAACCAGGGCGAGGAAGTCTTCGTCGCACGGTAGTGCGTGTCGTCCGTCTCGCCGCATTACCGAACCCTCACGCGGCGGCCAGGCAGCCGCTTACACACTGCGGCCTATCACCAGCGACCCCAGGACTTCGGGACCTTGCCCGCCGGCAATGGGGCGCTCGGAAATATCGGCAAGGCCGGCCTCCCGCATGAGTTCCGCAATCTGCCCGAACGAATACGCTTCTCCATCCAGCCACATGTTTAAGGCAACCAGGGATCCCAGCGACGGCGTTGTCTTCGAGTCGTTCATGATCACGTCGCGGACCACCAGCCGGCCCCCTGGTTTCAAGGACGCGTGGCACGCGCGAAACATGCGGCCGACCGCCGCGGGGTCGAACAGATGAATGGTGTGGGAGACAAAGATCACATCGTAAGGTCCGCCGTAGTGCGCATCGGTTGCCGACCCCGCCACGCACGTAATACGCTCGCTGAGCCGCGCCGCGCGCACGTGGGCCTCGGCATGCTGCAGGGCGGCGGGCAGGTCATAGATGGTCGCGAACAATTGCGGAAACCGTTGACAAAACGCGATCGCGTAAAGTCCAGGTCCTCCGCCCAGATCGAGCACCGTGGCTTCGTTGCCGAAATCGATCGCTTGTGCAATCGCGTCCGCGGACATCCTGGCCATACTTTCCATCGCCGCCATGTAGACCGACCACTGCTGGTCCGAAACCGTGGGCGCCGGCTGGCTGCCCAACCGCAACAGATCTTGAACATACGACGCCGTTTTCATTTCCAGTTGCTGCGCAAAGAAATCGACGAGATCGCCGAAGTATCCGGGAGAAGACTTGAGCAGCGACGCGCGTGCCGTGTCGGTCAATGCATAACTTTCGCCGACGCTGGCCAGCAATCCGAGACTCTCCAAGGTGCTCAGCAACTTACCCACGCCCAGCCGGTTCTTCAAAAGCAACCGATCCGACAATTCGTCAATCGTCAGGCTGCGTTCCGACAAAACTTCAAAAATCCCCAGCCGATGGGCCATGACCAGTGAACGGGAACGCATGGCGCCGGCCAGAATCTCTTCGATCCGCCGGGCAGCGATGAGGTCGTTTTCGCACATAACTTCATCATAATCGCCAAACGGGTGGCAAACAGGGGGCCAGGTAACGTGGCTTTCCCGCAAAATCGCTTTTCCTCATTCCGGTAATTAGAATAGGGCTTTTGTGGAGTCTCTTCTTAAGAACGGCCTGAACGACGACCACGGTGCGCCGTTCGATTCCATCCCTGAAGTCGAATGACATCCAGTTTAGAACAACGCCGTAAAGTCGAAGTCCGTTCCGCGCCACGGCGTCTGGCATTGCGAAACTGGCCGGTCGTGGACGATGGCATGCGCGCCTGGGGAATGCTCGCCGCTGCTCTGGCCGTCGTGGCCGTCATGGGCCTGGCCGCGAACTGGTATTACTCCGCGCTGGCCGTCGTCTTCGTTGCGTTAACACTCTGGCGGATGTGGTTTCCGATCGTGTATCGCTTCGAGCCCCAGGGGATCGTTCAGGTGGCACTTGGTCGCCGCCGTCTGATTTCGTGGAGCAGCATCGAGCGATATGTTGTCCGCCGTCACGGCGTCCTACTCGTTCCTCACGGGTTCGGGGCCGTGCGCCATGTCAGCCGTTGCCAGTTCATTCGCTGGGGCGGACGCCGCGAGGACGTCCTAGAACAACTCGAATTCTATCTCGGCCCTGTTTCAGCCGAAGTATCGCGGCACTAGAATATCGGCGGCGCGGATGTGAGCCGCCGCTTTGTCTCGCGCGAGTATCGTCAGCGACATCGCTGGCCACCGCTTTTCCTGGGCGATCACACCGTGACGACAGATCACGATGCAACCTAATCTTGGAGGATTCGACGATGCGACACCTTATTCCCGCTGTATTGACGCTGGCAGCGCTGCTACCATCCACCAACATGAAGGCCGCCGACAAGAATGCCGAGAAACTACTTCGCCACGTGGTTCTGTTCCAATTCAAGGACTCAGTCACGGAAGAACAAGTGAAAGAGGTCGAAGATGCCTTCGCGGCATTACCGAAAAAGATCGATGTCATTCACGGTTTCGAGTTTGGCACCAACAATAGCCCGGAAGGCCTGGCGCAAGACTTCACGCATTGTTTCTTCGTGACGTTCAAGTCGGAAAAGGACCGCGACGCCTACTTGCCTCACGCGGCGCACCAGGAATTCGTCAAGCTGGTCAAGCCACGCCTGGAGAAGGTGTTGGTAGTGGATTACTGGGCACAAGAATAGGCCGTCACAACGGGACGCTGCGCTGCCGCGATCACGGTGTCTCGCCCGTTGGCGACAGCTGCCACAGTTGGACAGAATCCAGGCGTGTGAAAGGCGCCGTGCCGTGCTGGTTCAGCTTCACGACGTCGCTGAACGTCACTTCTGCCGTCCACAGCGGCGCGGCATGCCAATCGGGAGGCATGTTTCGGGTCGTCGCCGCCAGGTAGACTGTCGCTGCGGTCGGAATGGATCGTGGAACGTAGGCCACCGGTTCCGCGGCAACCCCGTGGACGCGCAATTGATAGAACAACGCCGGGTCGCCGTAAACCAGCACCACGGACTCTTCCCGCCGGTCCGAAACGAACCTGGCCAGGTCCTGGGCGGCGAGCCGGAACGGTGCGCGGGATTGCCAACCCGGGATTCCGGCACGGTTCAGCCGCGGCGTCTGCCACACGAGAATCGCAAGGGCTACACCGGTGCTGGCAACGAAGACGACGCGCCAGCGATGCTTGGCTAGTAGCGGACCGCGTCGCAGCGTTTGCACGGCCGTCGTCACGGCGCTCGCGGCCACGATATATTGGGCGGCCAGAGCAGGGAGCAGTAAACGCGGGTAGGCCGTGTAGAACGGCGTTGCCAGAAGAAGGGACAGCAGCCAGACGTTGACCAGCATGATCGCCAGCGGGCATTGCGAAGGTAAAGGGGAAGTGCCAAGGCGATAGATGCTGACCATCGCATACACAACAGAGACAAGAGTCCATATGGCGAATCCGCCAATCAGTGAAGCCGCAGCCGCCAGGCACGTTGCAGCCGTCAGCACGACCGCCGACCCGCGCACTGCCTGCCGTCCCTGGCTAGAGAGCGAAACCAGGACGCCCAGGAAGATCCCGCCGACGGACAGCCCTCCTTCCAGTACGCAAGTGTTTTGATACTGTCTCATCAGCGAACCAAACCAACCCGTGAAGCCGACAACATAGCCTCGATGATTCGCGGCCACCGCCGCGTAGCCGCCGTTCGTCTGCAGCGACAAATAGACGGGCAACCAGCAGACGGCCGCGACAATGGCCACCACAACCCACTGGCGGAACGCGCGCGGCGTCGATACCGATTCGACTTCCAGTTTCCTGCTTCGCCACCGTATGAACCATGTGCCGGCCAAGGCGACGATTCCGATCGCCAAGGGCAGCCAGCCGTTGTACTTCGTCCACCAGGTGAGTCCCCCGAGCAGGCCGGCGACAATCGCGTGGACGCTACTCGGCTTGCGCATCGCCAACCAGATCCAGTAGAGCGAAGCCAGCAAAAAGAAGGTCATCATGACATCGGTCAGCGCCAGTCGACTGTAGATCACGAACAGATCACTGGTGGCGATCAACGTGGCGGCTACCAGTCCCGTAGTCGCATCGAACCAGCGCCTTGCCACCCACCAACTCAGCGCGATCATCACACTGCCGAAAAACAAACTCGGTAGCGCGGGCCCCAGTTGCCACGCTTTCGTAAATGTCAAAGTCCATTCGATCAACGTGGGCAACAGCGGCGGCGCGTAGAGATACCGAAACGGGTACTGGTAGTCCCGGTCGGCATCGAAGAAAAGGTTGGACGCGTAGACGCCCTCATCGAAATGCTCCACGGCGATACGCCCTGGCCAGGCCACGCGTAACCCAATTCCTACCGCCAGAATAACCAGCAGCAGGGCGACTTCGGACTTGTGGGTAGATCGCAGCGGCGACGCGTCGTGGTTGGTGGCAATACGCGAGTCCATGGCAGGCAAGGTAAATCAACACTTTCCGGACATTCCAGACGCGGGTCCAAGCAGCAGCCGTGACTGCTCGCGTTTCCTGTTTTCAGTTGGTTTCAGCTGGTTTCGTGGCACCTTCGCGAGGGCGCTTACTCTCCGCCTCGCGGTAGGATACCATGAGGAGATGAATTTGCACGAGATGAAAGCGTTGGCCGCACAGTTGCAGCGCGGCGAGGTCCCGATTGACGACTTCGTTCAGCGGTTGGCGTCCCCGGCTGCCTTTGATGCCGTGACACTGGATCTGGACCGGCAACGACGTTGCGGCTACCCCGAGGTCGTTTATGGCGAGGGCAAGTCGGTGCCGACGCTGATCAAGATCTTCAGGCGTTTGCTGGCCGAAAACATCGCCGTGCTCGCGACACGTATCGATCCCGACACGTCCGAACAACTGCTGGCCGAGTTTCCTTTGGGTGCCTACAACAGTCTGGGCAAGACGTTTCGGCTCGAGGCGCACGACGAACTCCCCAAGGCGGGCCTCGTCGTGATCGCAACGGCGGGCACGTCCGACTTGCCTGTAGCCGAGGAAGCACGCGAGACGCTCGACTGGATGCGAGTCCATGTGACAATGCTCCATGACATCGGCGTTGCCGGACCGCAGCGGTTACCGCCGCACATCCACACGTTACGGTCGGCCGATGCTGTCGTGGTCATCGCCGGTATGGAAGGCGCCTTGCCGAGTGTCGTTGGCGGACACGTCGACTGCCCCGTGATTGCGGTCCCGACAAGCTGCGGATACGGCGCGAACCTGGGCGGTCTGTCCGCGTTGCTCGGCATGCTGAACAGTTGCGCGTCCAACGTCACGGTCGTGAATATTGATTCAGGGTTCAAAGGCGCCTATGTCGCTGGCCTGATCGCCGGTCGCATGGCGAAATCGCAGCAGGGCCAACACCCGCCAGAATCCGAGAAGTGAGCTTCGCGTGTCCGACTTACCGAAACTGCAGCAACGCCGTCTCGAGAGCCATAAGGGCGATTACGGCCGCGCGCTGCTGATTGGCGGATCACGAGGAATGAGCGGGGCTATCGCACTGGCCGGCATGGCCACCCTGCGCGGCGGCGCGGGATTGGTGTCGCTGGCCGTGCCCGCCGACTGCCTGAATACCGTAGCCGGCTTTGAGCCATCGTACATGACCATTCCCCTGCCCAACGACCAGGACGGCAGGATCATACAAGCAGCGCAGGGCACCCTCGAACAACTGGCGTCGACCGCCACCTGCCTGGCCTGCGGCCCGGGACTCGGACGCTCCGCGGCGTTGACCGAACTGGTATCCTGGCTTCACGTAAGCCGGACGAAACCGATCGTGTTCGACGCCGACGCGCTGAATGCCCTCGCCACGCGGCCAGACATCTTGAAGAATCCGGGCGGCCCGCGCGTCCTGACACCGCATCCGGGCGAGTTTCGTCGACTCACGGGCGGTACCAGTGACTCCCAGGCAACCGCCCAAGACGCCAGTGAATTCGCGCTGGCCACGAAATCCGTGGTCGTCTTGAAGGGCCATCGCACCGTGATTACGGACGGAACTGCCATGCATACGAACACCACCGGGAACCCGGGGATGGCGACCGGCGGATCCGGGGATGTTCTGACCGGCGTGATTACAGCGTTCCTGTGTCAAGGGCTCACGCCTTTGGATGCAGCCCGTCTGGCGGCGCACGTTCACGGACGCGCCGGGGACCTGGCCGCCGCTGAGACTGGCGAAGTGTCGCTCATCGCCCGCGACCTGATTCGCCACCTTCCCGCAGCCATCATGGAAATTGAATCCGAGTGAAACTTTATCGAGACCTGGATCAACTGCCTGACAACGTCCGCGGCGGCGGTGTCACCATCGGAAACTTCGATGGGGTTCATCGCGGCCACGCCCGCATCATCGAAAGGCTGATCGCGCAATCGGAACAGGCGCAAGGGCCGTCGGTGGTCTTTACCTTCGACCCCCATCCCGTGCGCTTGCTGCGACCCGATGCCGCACCCCCGCCCTTGACCTGGACCGACCGCAAGGCGGAATTGCTGGCCGACCTTGGAGTCGACGCCGTCATTGCCTATCCCACCGACAATGCCTTGCTGGCCCTGAGTCCCAGAGCGTTTTTCGACAAGATCGTCCGCAACACATTGCACGCGCAAGCCGTCGTCGAGGGCCCCAATTTCTATTTCGGAAAAGACAGGACGGGAACCACCGACGTCCTCCGTTCACTCTGTGACGAACATGGGATCGCCCTTGAAATCGTAGAACCCTTGGAATACGACTCCGCGTTTATCTCGAGCAGCCGGATCCGCGCGGCCCTTGCCCATGGGGACGTTGCGGCGGCCCGTGACATGTTGACCGCGCCCTATCGGATTCGCGGCATGGTGACTCACGGCGCGGGCCGCGGCAACAAAATCGGCTTTCCCACCGCCAACGTCGACGCCATCGACACGCTGCTGCCAGGCCACGGAGTGTACGGCGGCCTGGCTCATGTTGACGGGCAACCTTGGCGGGCCGCCATCAACGTCGGTCCCAATCCGACCTTTGGTGAGCACAACGACAAGCTCGAAGTTCACCTCATCGACTTCCGTGGCAGTATCTACGGCCGGCCATTGGTGGTTGACTTCTTGAGCCGGCTACGGGACATTCAACCCTTCACGAGTATTGACGCGCTCCAAGCGCAACTGCAACGCGATGTCGCCCAGGCGAGAAAACTGACAATCTAGGCTCTGTCTCAAGACCGGAGAAAGGGTGGCTGTAAAGGAGCGAAACGACCGCACAGAACCTTCGATCTCGGGGGCTCGCTTCACTCGACCCCGGCCACCGATCACAACAACGCGCGTTTTGGATCAAGCCTGGCTGGCACGGCCCCGGCGGTCGGCAAGACAGCCGACCTCGAGCACGCAGCCTGCGGAAGAGGGAATGCCGGGAGCAACGCGAGGGCTTTATGACTACATATCGGAATCGTTCCAAAACGAAGGCACAGTTGCAGCACGAGTCCAAGTCACGGGGGAGTTGGCATGTCGATTGATTGGGAAAAGTTCGTTTCGACCATCAACGCGCATCAAAAGGTGCTGCTCACCAGCCACGTGCGCCCCGATTGCGATGCGTTGGGAAGCGAATTAGGCATGGCCCGAGTCCTGGAGGCAGTGGGCAAGGACGTCGTGATTGTCAATGCCCATCCCACGCCTCCCAACATCGCGTTCATCGATCCTGACCACCGCATACGCGTGCTGCACGAAACGATCGAGCCGGCCGAGCTCAGCGACATCGAATTGCTCATCGTGCTGGATACCAGCGCCTGGGTTCAGCTGGGAACCATGGCGGACGTGCTCAAATCAAGCAGCGCCAAGAAAATCATCGTCGACCACCACGTCAGCGAAGACGACCTGAATGCGGTAGCGTTCAAGAATACTTCGTCCGCTGCCACCGGGTGCCTGGTAGTTCAAGCTGCGGAACATTTGGGCGTGACGCTGACACCTGAAATCGCAATGCCCCTGTTCGCGGCAGTCGCTACGGATACAGGCTGGTTCCGCTTCGTATCGGCGGACGCTGAAACCTTTTCCATCGGCGCCAAACTGGTCGCCGCCGGTGCGAAGCCAGCGGAGATCTATGCCAACCTCTATGAACAGGACACGTTGGCCCGCGTCCGGCTTCGCGGCGCGATCCTATCGAACATCGTTTGCGAAATGGATGGACGCCTGGCGCATACCTTTGTCACGCTGGACGACTTCCAGCGAACGGGAGCGCATCCCAGCGACACGGAAGATGTTATCAACATGGCGTTGGCGATCGCGGGAACCGAATTCGCTGTGATCATGATTGAGCAAGCGACGGGGGGATTCAAGTTGAGCTTCCGTAGTCAATGCGATTTGGACTGCAGCGAGATCGCCGCGCATTTCGATGGCGGTGGTCATAAGAAGGCCGCCGGCGCCTTTGTGGCGGGCACGCTGGACGAAGTCCAGCCGAAAGTTCTTGACCGCATCCGTTCCCTCATGCGATAATGGCAACCTTCCTCCATAGCACACCCCACTGCCACGAAGCGGAGCTGGATCATGTTTGCACGGTCGAAGCAGGACGATAGGGCTGTTCTGTCCGGGATTGCAAGCAATCGATCGAGCAATCGTTTCTAAGCACCGCCTGGCCGAGTCCGCCATCCCACCCGAGCGTCCTTAAACGAGAACACGTTGTCAGGAGACACCCTATGGCAGCTTCCCAGCAAAAGAATTCGAAGTCCAAAGACGATCAGGATTCGGTCTCGATGCCGGACGCCTATACGGACGATCGCCGCAACTTCGTCGCCAAAATGGCTTCCGTCGTGATTGGTGCCACCGTGGGATTGGTCCCCTTTATCGCCGGCGTCATCAGTTTTCTGAATCCTCTGTCGTCCAAAAATAGGACGCCGGAATTCTACGCTGGCAAGTCGGGGGACGCGGTGGAAGGCTACGTCCGCGTCACCACACTCGACGCCTTGTCGGACGGCGGGGCGCCCCAGCGGTTTCCCGTGATCGACGACAAGTTCGACGCCTGGAACTTCACTCCCGATCAGGCCATTGGCGCGGTTTACGTGCGGCGGCAGGGCGAGACCGTCACGGTCTTCAACGCCACCTGCCCGCACGCCGGTTGCAGTGTGCAGTGCGATGGAACGAAGTTTGTTTGCCCCTGCCATAACAGCGCGTTCAACCTGGACGGCACCAAAACAGACAGTTCCTCGGGGCGCCCGAATCCGAGTCCGCGGAGCATGGACGAACTGGAAACGAGAATCGAAGACGGACAGGTGTGGGTCGATTTCAAGAGTTTCTACACGGGGCGACATGAAAAGGTGGCCAAGGCCTGATCGCGAAGCGTTTGGCCGGCCGCCTTGCTTTGACCGAGTTTCCCACCCGCATGCTGCGATCCTATCACGAAGGTTTAGACAACATTATGGCCAGTATCGTTAAAAACTTCACTGACTGGTTGGACGACCGCACCGGCTATAAGGGAATCGTCCACGAGTCCCTGTACGAGAACATTCCCGGTGGTTCGCGTTGGATCTACATCACCGGCAGCATGCTCGTCTTTGCCTTCGTCACGCAGGCGATCACCGGACTGTTCCTCTGGATGTTTTACAGCGCCAGCAGCCAGAACGCCTGGGAGAGCATTTACTACTTGCAGAACGAAGTCTCAGGCGGGTGGTTTCTGCGCGGAACGCAACACTACATGGCGCAGGCGATGGTCGTGCTGCTGCCGTTGCATTTGCTGCAGGTCATCTTGTGCAGAGCCTACCAGGCACCGCGCGAAATCAATTACTGGCTGGGACTCCTGCTCATGCTCCTGACCCTGGGGCTGGGGCTGACGGGATATCTTTTGCCCTGGGACCAGAAAGGATACTGGGCCACCAAGGTGGCCACGGAGCTGATGTCGTTGCCGCCCGGCGGCGCCATGATCCAGAAACTGGTCGTGGGGGGAGGCGAATACGGGCATTTCACCCTGACAAGGTTTTTTGCAATGCATGCCGGAGTCTTGCCGGCAATCCTGGTCGGCGTCCTGGGCTTGCATCTTGCCATGTTTCGCAAGCACGGCATTACCGCCGAACCGTCCAATCGGCGGCCTGACGAGTATTTCTGGCCGCAGCAGGTGTTCAAGGACTCCTTCGGCTGCCTGGTGCTGCTGGCCGTCGTCGTGGCGCTGGTGGTTTACAAGGGCGGGGCCGATTTGGGGCCACCCGCCGAGCCAACCGAATCGTTCGGCGCCGCCAGACCGGAGTGGTATTACTTGTTCCTTTTCCAATTGCTCAAGAAGTTCCAATCCGAGTTCGTTGGTGCCATCGTGGTCCCCGGACTGGTCATGGCGTTCCTGTTTGCCATGCCCATCGTCGCGCGCATCAAGTTCATGCATGTCGTGAACGTGGTCGTCATCATCTGCCTGGTCGTCGGCGCCAGCTACCTCACTTGGGAAGCAATTCATCAGGACAACTATGCGGAGGGACGTGAACCGATCGACGTCACGCAGACATCGGACAAGGACGCGGCCATCCTTCACAACGAACACTATTTTGCCTCGAAGAGGTTTCACGAGGCCACCGAACAGGCGGAACGCGAATACGAACGGGTCAAGGAACTCGCGCAATTCTACGGCATTCCCACTCAGGGCGCCGCCCGCGGCCTGCAGCATGACGATCCGGAAACACAGGGACCACGCATCTTTCAACGCAACTGCGCCAGTTGCCATAGTTACTTGGATCCCGAAGGACACGGCATTTCCGGTCCGCAGCAGCCGAAGTACTACCTGCGGACGGAGGAGGAAGTCGAAGCGGTCGGTCCGGATGCCGCGCCGAATCTTTACGGCTTCGGATCGCGCGAATGGCTGCGCGGCTTGCTGGATCCTGCGCGGGTCGACTCGGACGATTACTTCGAGCGAACAGACAGAACCGAAATGATCGGTTTCGTTCACGACGAGCTGGCCGATTTGAACGAAGCCGACCAGCAGGCGCTCGAGAAGCTGATCCTGGCCGTCTCGGCCGAGGCCATGTTGCCGTACCAGGTCGAAGCGGACCGGCAGGACGCCGCCGCCATCGCCGAGGGGCGTACTGTCTTTGCCGAACACGAATGGGTCGATTCGACGTGCGCCACCTGCCACCAGTTTCGAGGTCTGGCTTCCGAAGACGAAGTGTACGCCCCCGATCTCACCGGTTGGGGCTCTGCCGAATGGCTGCGCGGCATGATCGCCAATCCGGAACACGAATCCTTCTACGGGAACGCCGGCAACGATCGCATGCCCGCGTTTGCCGACTCCTCCGACCCCGCTGCGAACCTGTTGACTTACCGCGAAATCGACATGCTGGTCCGCTGGATTCGCGGTGACGACCGGGACCTTTCCCGGACTTCGGCGACCGCGCCTGAACTGCCTGCTACCGCCTCGGATGCAGAGACACCCCTGGAGGACGCTAGCGATGCTGGCGACAGCGGCGCGGCCGCGCCGTCAAATCCGACAGAATCGGTAGAGTCGGACTAGGTTTGTGCCGATGGATAGACTGAGGTCTCTGGCGGTTCGCTCCAGGTCTTCGCAGTGCGCTCCGTCGGAATTCCCTGCCGGTGTGCCCCGTTCATGAACTCAGCCGCCTTTTGAACGCGCTTATGTGGTGCAGTCACTGTCAACAAGATGTTCCCGGAGTGGCCGCGGCCGACAAGTCGTCGGGCATCTGTTGCCCGCGCTGCAATGCCGCGCTGCAGGCGGCCCCGCCCGAAACGATGGTCGACTCGTCCGTCTTCCAAAGCGTCGATAATCCCGCGAATCCCTTGGAAGGCGCCTGGGAACTGGAGCACGACTTGAGCCAAGTCACGCGCATCCTGAAAACCTGGAAGGCGTCCGGGAAGGTCGAACCTGCGGAAGTGGACCCGCAGCGCGTCTTTCATCCCGCCCACGCCGGCGTTCCTCAACCGTTACCCGCACATTCCGCCGCCAGGCCCGCGGCCACGAAGAAGCAAGGCAACATCCTGGCCTGGCTGTTCTTGTCACTGGGGGTCATGGCGTTCGTGTTCGGTGGAGTCCTGCTGGGCTGGTCCTTCTTCATGGACCGCTCGGACTTGTGGACCATCGGCTTGCCGCTTACCCTGATCGGCCAGGCCGGCCTGTTGATCGGCTTCATGTTCCAGCTGGAAAATGTGTCGCACAACAACCAGCAGACCAAGTCGACGCTGGAAGAGCTGGATGAACAATTGGACGAGTTGCGTCACGCCACGACGATGCTGGGAACCACCAAGAGCGATTCCGCGCGGTCCTTCTACGTGCACCTGGCTGAAGGGGCGAGTCCCCAGATGCTGCTGGCTGACCTCAAAGGCCAGCTCGACATGCTCGCCGTCCGCATGTCCCACGACCGCAAATAGTGCGAGTCGCACGGATGTGTAGCGTCTCCGGCGCTGTTAAATCGCCGTGTCAATTGGCGAACAAACCGCTACACTTACGCGAAACGCGCTGTAGTCACCTGCGCGCCTCCGCTTACAGTCGGCGAATGTGGAAACCGCCGTCGACGTTCAGCCGGTCGCCGGTACTGAAGGCGAAGGCGTCGGTTGTCAAGGCACGGACCACCTTCGCCACATCTGCCGGTTCCCCCCAGCGGCGGATCGGGGTGAGCCCTTCGGCTATGAGCTTGTCGTACTTTTCCTTCACCGGTGCGGTCATGTCGCTGGCGATCACACCGGGACAGATTTCAAAGACACGAATTTGTTCGGTCGCCAGGCGGTCCGCCAGCAGCCACGTCATCATTTGCATGGCCGCTTTCGCGATACAGTAGTCGGCGCGATTTGTTGAAACCGTGTGCGCGGAAATCGACGAGATGTTCACAATCAGGCCGCTGGGAATCGCCGCTTGGCGAATCTGTTCGATCATGGTCAACGCGGCTTGTTGAGCCAGAAAGAAAGGGCCCTTCAGATTCGTGTCGAAGACCGCGTCCCAGCTCTCCGTGGTGGCTTCCAGCAGGTCCTTGCGCCCCGGCGAAGTGATCCCCGCGTTGTTCACCAGCATGTCCAGACGACCGAATTCCTCAACGGTTTCGACAAGCATCCGCTGCCGGTCCGATTCGACACCCACGTCGCCCTGGACGGCAATGGCCCGTCCGCCCTGAGCCAGAATGTCGGCCACGGCGGCCTGCGCGGCGTCTGCGTTGCGGAGGTAGTTCACCGTGACGGAGTAGCCGGCGCTGGCGAGTTCCAGGGCAATCGCCCGACCAATGCCCCGCGAAGAACCGGTGATGATCGCTGCTGGTTGAGTCATGAGCCTTCAAAGCCGTGATGCGATTACGTGCCAGAACGCACACAAAAAATGCGGTTGCTATTCGAGGATACGGCGAAGTTGCGTCATCTTGCCTTCGTGATCGGTAAGCAGGAGCCGATTGTTGCGGATTCTCCAGCGGAAGTTGAGTTTACTGCCGTCGTCCCAGGTAATCCATAGGACGTCCTTCTCCGCGCGGAAGTGGCCCGTGATCTCGCTCGCCTGCTGGCGTTCGCCCGCCTCCGCCGTCAGCGTGAAAGGCTGATCGGTGACGATCGACACACGGCCGTCGCCGGACAGCCGCAAGCGACTCTGAAATGCTTTCCAGGAGCCGATCAGGGGACGAGCGTCGGTAACCGCGGGGTCCTGGACTTCCGTTTTGATGGACGGTGCGTTCAGCTTCATGCTCGCCACGATCGACTGAAACTGGTTTTCGCGTTTGGCGTAGAGGACCTCGGGGGCCATGGCGTGGAGTTCGCAGAACCCCCAATCCGTTTCGAAAAGCAAATAGAACCCGCGGACGTTAATGGGCGAGGTGACTCCGGCCGCCATCGTAAACGGAATACGGACCGCGTGAAAACGGCCGACGTTCATGAACTGCGGTTCTTCAGGGGCCGCTTTTTCTTCGGTAACCGCCGTCAGACGGGCTGCGGCCAGCTGCACCAGTTGCGGGGGCGTCTGCGGATGTCGGTCTGGATCGAAATGGTAGGACAGCCAGAGACCGTCACTGGGCGTTTCAGCATCCGGCTCGAAGGGCAGGATCGCCAACCGGATCTGGCGGCCTGCCGGCACTTCTCTCACCGTCCAGTCCGCGGGAATGGTGAGCTCGACGGCTCCGGCGGCATGAATGACAACCGCTTCGCCAAGATTCGGTTCCGCCGTGAAGACCGTCCGCGGGCCGCGTCCCGGCAAGGGGATAGCCGTGACGGACGGCGTCGTTGACAATGGAACGCGCGACGCGGCGTCGACGCGGGGCGATTCGAGTGTCACGGTGTCGTCGCTCGCGGCATCCCCTGGCACTGCTTCCGGGTCGATCGCCAACGGCAGGCGGCGAAGTCGGCTGGCCGCTGCAGGTTCCGTGGCTGGCGCCGTTGCTGTGCTCGAAAGCAGCAACGAGGGAGACATCGCGCCGTGGGCCGGTGCAAGAGTCGTGCCGTCATCGTGCCGGGCGTCGCGCTGCGCTAGGGAACTGCTTGTCGAGGCCAGCGGCAACCGAGAATCCCTGTCGTTCGTCACCGCCATCCGCGACGCAGGCACTTCTCCGGAAACCGTGAGTTCATCGCTGCCGCGGCATGCGGGCGTGGGGACCTTGACGAGGATCGCGACGGTTGCCGAGAACAGCAGCGCAGCGGCGATGGCAGTCAGTTTCGTCATTGGCAACACATGGACAGGGAAATCGGGATAGAACGGTTCCTTTCTGTTGGAATCGTCGAAAGGAGACGGTTCGGCTGAGCAAAAACCCGCGAGTGAGATTGTGACGATAATTGAAGCTGTAGCGATGGCCGAAATTGGATAAACTGCTGTCTGCATGAACGCGTTTTACGCGACTCCTTTCACGATAACGGCCGGGAGATGATTCCTGCGACCCGGTCATCCGCCACGAAGTCTTTCCCACCGGAACCAGTTCGAAACACACAGGGAGCAGCGTCTGACAACGTCACTCGCTAATCGGCACCCCGGACGAAAACATGACCAACAATCCAATGGACGCGAACGTTAATCCCTACGAATCGCCCGCCGCGGAAACGGTGGTGGGTCCGCCCGGAGCCCATCCGACAGGCGGCGTCCTGCGTAGTTTCGCAAAGTGGTCGATCATCTGCTCGATCAGCGCGGCCCCCAGTTTCTTTTGGGGGTTTTCTGTCCACCAGGAGATCAGCCGCATCGCGTCGGCGGGCATGATCAGCGGGATTGCCGTCTTTATCGTCGCGTATTCGCTGGTCGAATGCACGCGTTTCTACAAGCGTCTGCACGACGTACCGCTGCTGATGCGAGCGATCAAGATCGGCTATTGGACGCGCATAATGATGTCGATCATTTTCCCGGTCGCCCTGTTCCTGGACATGTTCACGGGCATGATCAGCTTGAGCCTGACGCAGTCCTTGTTTGCCGAACCGTCGTTTTGGTCGGTGTTCGCCACCACCTTGCTCCAGGGAACACTGCTCAACATCCTGCTGTTCGGCTACATGGGAGTCCTCTACACGGTCCAGATTTTGTGGATCCGCCTGTTTTCGAAAAGCCCAAACGTTGTTCCGGTGTCGCAGGCACCTTAAGTTCAGCCATCGCTTGAGAGGATCGCTGGACCTTGCCCCGTGTACGCCCCCCGAGGACTACATCGCGTTTCGCGTCAGTGTAGGTGTAGCGGTTTTTTCGCCAATTGACACGGTGATTTACAGCGCCGGAGACGCTACACGTCCGTGCGACTCGCACTAGTATTGCGCCGCAACTTGGTTTTCGGGTAGCCACGTTCGCCAGAGCGTGGATTGTCCGCCGTCTGGCGACGGCAGCTACCCGAAACTTGAGCTGCGACAGACTACTAGACGAACCGGATCTGGTCGTTCCCGCGTGCAACGATATTGTCGGGGCCGTCGGAGATCAGCAGGTCCGACCCAATGCTGCCATTCAGCCCGTCTTTTTCGCCGTCCCCGCTGGCCCCAAGTCCTGTGATGATGGCGTTGACGCGGGAAATGAAGTCGAGCGAGGAGCTGAACCAGGTGCCTGCCAGCGTCCGCAACGTGGCGTCGTCGATCGCATGCGGTCCGCCCAGCAGTGCGTCATCGTTTTGGTCGCCGCTCAGCCCGTCGGCACCACTACCACCGAAAACCAGGTCCCGCCCTTGACTGCCGAACAGGCGGTCGCCGCCTGCGTCACCGAGCAGCACGTCATTCCCGCCGCCGCCGTTGATGGTATCCCTGCCGCCGTCGCCGTGCACGAAGTCATTGCCATCGCCGCCCCCGATCAGGTCGTCGCCAGCACCGCCATGAATCGTGTCGTCGCCAGTGAAACCGATCAGTTCGTCATTTCCATCCTCGCCGTGAATGACGTCGTTGCCGACGCCGCCGTCGACGCGGTCGTTGTGTGCGCCGGCAAAAAACGTGTCGTCGCCGCTGCCGCCCAGAAGCACATCCCGTCCTGTCCCTGTCGTAATCGTATCGGCAAAGGACCCACCCGCCACGTAGTTCTCGCCGTTCCCCGCGTTGATGATCCCGCGCAGTCCAGGCAGGTTTCCGGTCATGAGGATGTAATCGGCGCCGTCACCCGTGGTAATGTTGACAACTCCGCTGGAAGGGTAAAACGGACCGTGCGTGACGTCGTCCAGGTTGACCCAAATGGAACTCGTCTGGCCGGTCGATACGATAATGCGATGACTCGATCCGCTGAAGGGACTCACAACCAGGTTGCCGCCACTGTCAATATACGCCTCGGCCGCCGCCGATCCACCGCTTTCGTCGATGTCGTTCAGGTTGACCGTGATGGTGGCGGAATCGGATAGCGGAGGCGCGTCATTGTCAGCCACCGAGACAACGAGCGTCAGTGATGGACTGGATTCAAAGTCCAATTGCGACTCATCCGCAACCGTGATGACGCCGGTCGACGGATCGACATCAAGAGCTGTCGTACCTGTACCACCGATGACGCTGAATGTCTTGGGCTGCGCTGGTGAATCAACGTCTGTCACTGCAATCGAGCCCACAACGGTGCCGTTCGCGCTGTTTTCGTTGACACTAAACGCCTGATCCGCAACCACATGCGGCTCGTTCACATCATTCAGGTTGACCGTGATGGTACCCGCTCCCGTAGCAGGCGGAGAACCGTCGTCCGTGACTTCCACGCTCAGTGCGAAGGTCGGATTCGATTCGAAGTCCAGCGCCGCCGCGTCGGCGACCGTAATGTTGCCGCTGGAATCGATAGCGAACGCATTTGCCGGGTTTCCCGCGGTAATCGCGTAGGTCAGGTCCTGCGCCGGCCGATCCGCATCGCTTGCCGTCACGGCATGAACGAGCGTGCCGACGCTGCTGTTTTCATCCAGCGTCACCGTGGCGGACGCAACGACAGGCGTATCGTTGACGGCGGTCGAGATCACGGTGGTGTTACTGTCGGTCAGCGCGGCGGCCACTCCGTCATCGACCGAAATCGTCAACGTCGTCGTTTCCGATGAACCGTTGGGGACACGGTTTTCGGACGGCGCGAACGTCAAGGCTTGGATCGCTGCGGTGGCATTGACGGCCGTATCCACCAGTTGATAGGAACCGCCGCCAAGATCACTGAAGCCGCCGAGGTTGGTGAGTGTGCCCTTGGCGGCGTCGTCCAGCGTGATGGTCACCGTCAGGGTCTGTGCCGGCTCGTCCACGTCGTCAATCAGAACGCCGGTGAAGGGATCGAGCGTGCTGTTGTCATTCACCGTTTGGCCGCCCACCGTGCCTGCAATGGTGGGCGCGTCGTTGACGCTGGTGACCGTGATTGTTGCGGAATCCGTGGCGTCGCTGAACTGGTTGTAGCCTCCCGTGGCGGACGCGTCGACAATCTCGCCGGCGGTTCCGCTGGTACGATCCCAGGCGCGGTACGTGAGCGTTGCCGAGGTGCCATTCTGACCGTCGGCTATAAAGCGAATGAAGTCGTCGTGTTTAAAGACGGTCGCGAGAGTGTCGTTCATGCTGGTGATGTCGTTCCACGACGCGCCGCCGTCGACAGACCCTTGCCACTTCCCATTGCCCGCATCCTGCCCGACGACCGCGATGCCGTCCAGCGGGGCAACTCGCTCCAACCGAAGGGCATCGACGATAACGAAGTCATCCGCCCCGTCGTTCGAAACGGTGATCGTTCCCGCGTTGCCGGGCGCAAAGTCAAACGTTCCCAGGCTGATATAGATCCCGTTATTGTTTTCCTGATTGACGGTCACGCGCGTCGTCACACCGTGCCCATCCAGGATATCCACGGGCGTATTGGTGGCTCGATTCCCGCCAGTGGTCCACCGGAGTTGAACGTCATAGCTGCCCCCGAGTAGCGTCGGTGCAAACTCGACCGACTTCAACGGCGTGCCACGCGTGTTGCCGTCGTGCAGGTAATTCGCCCCCAGGAATCCGGCCATGCTGGTGCTGGTCGACCAGCTTCCGGTGAGTGTAATGGCAGGATCCGTGGCGTGGTTTTCGCTGTCCAATTCAACGGCATCGGTGGCAAATGCCACGTCGGTTATCGAATTTCCAACAAGACTGGCCACGGTCACGCCAGTGTTCGTGACATCGTCCTCGTCAATCGCCGGCAGCGTGGGCGAAGCTGGTGTGAGCGTGGGAGCGCTCGACAAGTTAAACGTGCCGACCACATCGGGATCGAAATCGGAATTTCCAGACAGCCGAATTCCGTCGACGCCGGTGAGTGCGCCGGTGCCGCCGACAAAGTCGGCCAACGTGAAGGAAGTGAGCCGAGTCCGCAGGACGCCCACGGGATGCGTCGTCGCCATGGCTCCCAGCTGTTCACCGTAGTTGTTCGCCATGATATCCAGCGTCCAGGATCCAATGGGACTGCCCCCGGACAGTGGTGTTACCGTAACGGGATCGCCGTCCTGGCCAGGCGTGCTGATTTCGCCGATAAAGACCGCGGTCAAGTCGCCGGTGTCGATGGATACGGGCAGCGTGTAGTCCGTCTGCTGCATGTTCGTCTGGCCATTGGTGATGACCAGGCCCGTTAGCGCGGCATTCGTATCGGCGGGATCGCCATCATTCACGGCGCCAAACAGAGTGTTCGTACTGCCCGACGTGACGACCGACACGGCACCTGCAATGTCCGTGTAGGTCACCCCGTCGCGCGTTATACTGACAAGCGTCTGACCATTCGGATCCGGACTGGCCGTGAATCCCGGATTCACACGCCCGACGGTCGGGCGAGCCCCGGACGCGATGGCTTCCGTATGGAAACTCCACCTGAAGTCAGCGGCGAGCCCGTTGCCAGACACATCCTGGATCGCCGCGGCATCGATCGAAACGGTATAGTCCGTGTTCAGCAGCAGCTCGCCGGCGGGATTGATGGTCAGCGTACTTCCGCCGGTCGAAATCTGCGGGTCGCCAATCGGGATGACCATGTTGGTACCGTTGGTGATATCCATGATCGTCACATTTCCGCTGCTGGCCTGAATGGTTTCATCAAAGGTGACGACCAGATTGCCGTTGATGGACGCGCTCATTTCGCCATCCACAGGCACCGTGCTTAACGCTGCGGGCGGGGTTGTGTCGATCACGCCGTTCAAAATGACATCATTGCCAGTGCCGCCCACGTACGAGATCGTATAAGCCACGCCTTCGATAGCCAACGACGTGCCTCCGGGCAGTCCCTCGCAAAAGCCCGTCGCCGTACCGCCGCCGGTGTTGTCGATCAGCGTGTAAATGTGGGAGCCGGTAGGCACGTTGCCAAGCGACGAGATCTCCAGGGTCGCAGTACCATCTCCCAAGGCGACATTGCCGGTGGCCGTGACGACGTCGTTGCTGGTCCCGGCATTTGTGGCGCCGTCGGCGTTGAGTTGTATTTGCAATCCACCCCGCGCCATGGTCAGGTCGCCGACGCCAAGCGCGCCGACACCGCCGGCGATGGCGGGATCGCCCGGGCTGATCGTGCCATTCGACTCCACGGCGGACGCCGTGCCGCCGATGCCGCCTAATATCGCTCCCCTCGTCACCGTATAGTCCCCGCCGACGGCATGGTTGTTATTCAGCAACAGCGTGCTGTTCTGACTGTTGCTGGACGCGGCCAGGTCGTCCATCCGACCCTGGAAGTTGCCACTCAGATTGCGTCCGGAGGCGGCGAAGCGATCCAGGGCCGACGTGACCGCCGACGAGAAGCTCAGCGAAGTTCCATTCAGCTGGACGCCATCAAGCGAGACGTCGTAGGTGTCGGTCGCATTGTCGATGTCCAGCCGGACGTCGTACCACGTACCGATGCTCAAACCGCTGGCCAGCGTTGTACCGCCCGCCATCAGGTCATACGTTCCGTTACTGCCGTCACCGTCGTCAACCAGGCTGACAGCTACTGGATATATGGGAGTCGTTGCGGACGTGGTTGCAGGGCTATCGACGTCCGTAACCCCATAGTGAATACTGTTGCCGACATCGTCGCTGACCAGCTGGACGCGAAACTCGACGATGCCGCTCTCACCAGGCCCAATGTCCGCGCCCAACGAGCGAAACGCACCCCGCCAACCGCCTGTCCAACCGAATTCCAGGATCTGATTTCCGGAGTCGTCGGCGATGCGGGAAATGCCGGAACCGTTCGAGTCCCAGACGCCTCCCGTCGTGCCGGCGCTGTTGATGAGACCCGGCGAATACGGTGCTTCAAAATCATCGGCCATCCCGCTGCCAATAACGGTTGCGTCCTGGTACGTATTGACGCCGCCAAAGGTAACGGTGTTGTCGCCGAGGACACGGACGGGGTCCGTTGAACCGGATTGATTCAAAATCGCGCCGCCAACAACGATATCGCCGGCAGCCGCATTAAAGACCAGGCCCGTATTGAAGTCAGTACGGTGATACAGGTTCAGATTGATCGTCTGCGTATTCGTGGAGTTATTGACGATATCGGCGTCGCCGTCCGGGTCCCCAGCCGAAGTTGCACCAAGCAAATCGAAACCGTCGCCGTTGTCGGTCAAGGTGAACGCACCGGCCCCCGGCAGGAAAACCAGGTCGTTGACATTGTGACCGCCCGTCCCACCACCGGCATCATTGTGAGAAGCCAAATTGAGCATGCCGCCGAACTGATACGTGTCCCAGGGATTGCTGTCACTAGGCGCGACGTCGCCGACCCAGTTTTCCGCTGTCGACCAGTTCCCGTTGACACCTTCGCCATCCCAGATATTGGTGGCCGGTGGAATCGCGGTGGTGAAGTTCCAGGTCGTATTGTCCGCGAAGCCCGCGAAAGCGTTTCCCGCAACGTCCGTGACGGCGGTGGCGTCGATCTGAACAGCGTAACTCTTCGCCGCCAGCAGATCCAGCGCGGGATCTATGGTCATGTCCGAGCCGCTGAAAGTAATCTGCGTGTCGTTCGCCACCAGGACCGTATCGATGCCGTCCGTCAGATTCTTGACCGTCACGTTGCCACTCCCGGCAGTCACATTCTCGCTGAACGAGACGACCAGGTTCGCATCCACTGCGACACCTCCCGCGTTGTCCGCTGGTGACAACGTCGCGACCGTGGGTGGCGTGCCGTCAAACAACGGCAAGACGTCGGCAAATGATTCACCGACACGCACTTCATCAAAAATGAACTGACCTCCGGCGGGTGGCGCCGCGAAGAGTCCCAATTCGCGAATGGTGTAGCTGGAATTCGCGCCGACCCAACCCGAACCGATGTTCGTCGATACGATTTCAGCTCCGCCAGCCATCGGGTTGGTCAAGTCGGCCGGATTGACCCAAATCCGCACGTCGTCGTTCGTGCCGTCGTTGACGATTTCACCAAACAGCAGGTAAGGCGTGTTCGCGGCGAAGACAGTGGCCCCCACGGCTTCCACCGTCCCGGAACTCTCCGTTGCCGCGCGAACGTGCCCCGCCGTATCGAACCCGAATACAAACGAACGTGCGTTGCCACCCGACCCGTTGTGCTGCAGGAATTCGACTTGCCCGTTCGTGCCACTGGTAAATTGCATCAACGCACTAAAATATCCCGTGTTGGGCAAACTCCCCGTCAGGTTCGTCACACGGTCCGATTGCTTGTCAAAGATGCTGCCACTAACGCGATGCCAATCGACCGCTCCTACCGAAGTGCGCAGCTGTTGCCCCATGCCGTCCGTATAGCTAAGACCGGTATCCAGGACTTTGGGATAGACCGTTGCCGCGGCAGCTGAGGAGGTCCAATTGACGCCGGCATCAAACCCGATCGCTCCGGCTGGTCCCTGGCCCGTAATCGCATCGTTATTGGTACCGTTCGTGGAATCCGGGTCGGAACGGTATTGACTGGCCGTTGGTGACGCGCCCCCCGCCGGAAATCCCTCTTCGATCAACAGCGCGAGCAGCTCCCGTGCTTCCAGCGGTTCGAAACCCAGCGACGGGTGGCGACGCGTCGCAGTTCGATTGCGATGCAGGTTGCGAAACGGCATTCGCCGATCAAGATAGCTTCGTCGAAACATGATATGAGACTCCCGTTGGCGCGTACTTGAAGTGTACGAATCGATCGGTGCCTCGTCTCCATTCCGCTGACCTGCCTCGCCGGCGTGGAGTCGCCCACATTCAGCTGCATACTCGGGGAAACATGCCTCGTCCTTCCCACCACAGCTGATCGTCGACGCACTTTGTGTCCAACCAGCGCGCAACAACTGCCATCGTTGCGTCTCCTTCGTCCGTTGACCCTGTGATTTACAAGGCCCGAGACCGTCAACACGTCGGTGCGAGTCGCACTTCAGACTTGAATTGGAACGTGAGACGGCTGAACGAATAAACGCATAATCAAGATCAGATATAGATCTTTGCCCTCAGCGTAAGCGGAAATGCTTGGTTATGCAAACAATTTACTCGCTTTTTTCACACTGTGCACCGGGAATCCTGATCGCACGTATCCGGGACCTGGACACCGTGCTGCGGGAGTTCAGCGGTAGGCAACACCAGGGAACTACCGTCATTCACCGCCGTGGTGGTGGTGGTGAAGATGCGCGGGCAAGTTGCCCCCTCCCGATTGCACGAAGGAGACGAGGTCCAGGATTTCCTGGCGGGTGAGTACGTTCAGCAAGCCTTCCGGCATGGGGGAAATCTTCGACGCAATCATTTCCTCGACATCCTTTTTCTTCACCGACGTAATCTGATGAGGCGTCAAAAGGTTTGACATGACCTGGAATTCCGCTTCGTTTTCTTTCGCAATCACACCGGTAAGGATCTGGCCATCGGCCAGGAAGAACTGGTGCGTCTGGTACTTTGGATGAATTGCGCTGGACGGTTCGAGTATCTGCTGCAGTAGCTTCAAACCCTGCAGCTTCTTCACCGATTCCCGCAGATCCGGGCCCAGGTTGACGCCGTGCCCCGCGACGACGTGACACTGGTGGCAACGCGCTTTTACGAAGGCCTGCATGCCCTTCATCAGGGTCTGTTCGTCGTCTTGGATGCCGACCGTCTGGAAGTCGCCGAGTTTCCACTCGTGAACTACTGCCGGTTGCGCCGAGGCAAGCAGACCGGGCACATCATCCAGGTCCTGCGCCACGACCATGATGCCGTTCATGACGACCCAGTGCCCGGGGAACGTACAGACGTAAGGATAAATTCCCGGCTCGGTCGGTGCGTGAAAACGCAGGACGTGCACCTGCGATTGCCGTGTAGGCCCGATCATCGGCGCGGCCTTCAGAATCAGCGATCGCTTCTGCGGCGGAATGAAATCGGAGTTGGCATTACGCGGGTCCTTGGCCATTTCATTGGCCGCCATGCCCACTTCTTCCAGGCTGCCGGGGCGGACGATCACCAGGTTGTGATCGGTGGCGTCGGGATTGGTGAATACCAGCTTCACCGGTTGCCCGGACAGGACGGCAAACTGCTTGACGGTAAACAACATTCGTTCCGGCATGCACGAGATCTTGACGAGTTTCAACCCGTCCTGGCTGTCAAACTGGGCTTCGGAGGCGCTCGGCGTCGGCTCCTTGAGCGCGTTGGTACGGCTGGATTGCTTCAACAGCCGAGCCACATTGTATTCGGGATTTCCTTCCCAGTGGCGTTTCAACGTATGCGACCCGAGCGCGCACATGACGGCGTAATTCAGATGCCCGGCGCGCGGGTATTTGAAGACGTCGAGCATCGCATCGAGCGCCTCTTTCGAACCGATATAGCTCGCGGCAATAGCGGCTTGCATGCGAACGATTCCATTCGGATCGTTCGCGGCGCGTCGCAGACGTTTCAGCGCGTCGGGCATGTGCGGGTGCCAATACCGCAGCTGCTCGACCGCCGCCGCACGTGCGTGGTGGTCTTCGCACGCCAGCAGATCGCGCAATAGTTCCGCCCGCACCAGCCCCAGCCAGCGGTAGGTCCAGACTGCTTCCGTCTGGTGATGGCGAAAGCGCGGATCGAGCGGTTCCAATTGCTGGACCCACGCATCCAAGGCTTTTTCCACGACCCGCGGTTCCCGTTCGCGCAATTCACGCTTGGCCCAGTAGCGATAGCGGTACTCGGCACGTTTCAATAACTCCAACAACTCCTTCTCGGTCGCGCCGGCAATATCCGGCGGATCCTGCGTCGGAATCCCCTTGGCGGTGATCCGCCAGATGCGTCCGGAGTGGCGGTCCCGCCGGTCATCGCGCAGTGAATACTGCGCGTGTCCCTTGATCGGGTTGTACCAGTCGCAGACGTACATCGCGCCACGGGGCCCGTAACGCAAATCGACCGGAATAAAACTCAGATTCTTCGAAAAGATCAGGTCACCCACGTACTGTTCGGTGTATCCGAACTCGCCTTCCCGCCACTTGTGAATCTCAACCCGGTTTGTCGGTTTGTAGCGAACCTTGACAAAATCCCCCTGCAGCTCCGCGGGGAACGTGGCGAAATCGACGAATTCCTGCCCGCAGACTCCCGAATAGGCTTGCAGCCCGCTCGGTCGTGGATGTTGAGTTGGATAAGGGGGATCGAGTGAATGAAACGCCGCGGCGTACACCGGGTGACTTGCCATGTGCTGGACACAATCGTCGAATGTAACACCCGAAGGCCTGGTGCGTTGGTACGGACCGAAGCTCGCGAGCCGCAGCTCCACGGGCTGGAAGCGAAACCAGCCGCTATTCTGCTGTCGCACGGGGCCGTACGGCGTTTCGACCTGCGAATGGTGAAAGATTGATTCCCGAAAGATCAGGTCGCCGTCCGGAGTCCAGGTAAAATCGTGCAGCGCATGGTGGGAATCTTCGACACCGAATCCGGACAGCACGACGCGTCGCAGATCGGCTTTGCCGTCGCCGTCCGTATCCTTAATAAAGGTCAAGTGCGGCATCTCGGAGACATAGACGCCGCCGTCGCCAAACTCAAAGGACAGCGGGATGTGCAAGTCGTCGGCGAATACGGTCGACTTGTCGGCCCTGCCGTCGCCGTCCAGGTCTTCCAGAATCACCAGCTTGTCGTTCGGTTCATTTCCGGGGTAGACATGCGGATAGGTGGTGGAGCAACTGACCCACATCCGGCCCTGAGAATCCCAGCGCATCTGAATGGGACAGACAATATCCGGGAACTGCTCTTCACCGGCAAACAAGTTCACTTCGAAGCGCGGATCAATTTGGAACGCCTGCAGTTCCTCCGCTGCCGTCATCCACTCGTTCGCCCCGCGACTCTGCTTCGTCGCGGGAAGTTCGGGAACGTTGGAATCATCCACGCGTGCGGGTACGCTTTTTCCTTGAGCCAGTTGCCAGATCCGTTGATCGCGATTGGCAGTCATCAGGTCAAAATTCCTCATCGCCGGCAGGAAGTCCAGATATCCGTAACTCCGGTTGCGTCCCCCCGTGTAATAAAACGTGTTGACGGGACGATAGCGGCGATAGAACTGCAGGTTTTTGTCTACCACCGCCTGCCGGATCGCTTCGTTCACGGCCGGAGCCGCTTCTCCAAAGGTGCCTTCGAACAACGCCTTGGCGAAGACGTCGTAGCCCGCCTTGGTCAAATGGCTGCCGTTGATGGTCAGGTCGCTCCCGGGACTCAACATGGCCGCCTGCGTTGCCTGGAAGACGTCGACGTAACCGACCTGCTGCGCGGCGGCGACTTCTTGAATGGCTTTCGCATAAAGTTGGATATTGGCGTTGTTCCGATCTTCGGCTGCGACCCCCGCAACGTTCTCGTTGGCGATGGGCGACAGCAGCACGATCCGCGGTGCCGATTGGCCATTGAACGCCTTCGCCTTGAGGCGGGTGACATAAGCCGCTAAGGACTGCTGGAATGATTCCAGCCCCTCCGGTCCGGCGAAGGATTCGTTAAAGCCGAAGGCCGCGAAGAGGACGTCCACCCGTTCATGCGTTAGATGCTGTTCGATATCGGCGAAATTAGCGGGGCGAGGCTGGATGGTGACTTCGTCGGCCGGCCAGGCCAGGTTCCGCAGCACGAGGCGATGACCGGGGAAACGCTGCTGCAACATCGCTTCAAACTGGCCATAACGCTGTTCGCGTTCCAGCAACGTGTTTCCGATGAATGCCAGCCGGTCATCGGGATTCAGTTGCAAGGGCAATCGCGTCGCCACGGGTTCAACATCCGCCGCCCGCGGCGCGGTTTTCTGATAGATGCCGTAATGGGAATAGTCGACCCGCGCGTCTCCTGCGTCGGCAACTGCTTCCCGTTTCGACGCCGCGGGACGCTTGGGACGCCGGGACCTGGCCTTCTTGCCGTCCTGCTGGGCCACGGGCGCAAGCTGTTCTGCACGCTTCGCCGCATCGCTCGCCGAGTTCACCTGCCCCGGTGAAGACAAGGACACGCCGATGACGCCGTAGAGCAAGAACGAAAGGGCCAGCGGATTGAATAAGCGATGCATCGAGGGTAACTCCATTGGTTCGTTCAGGGGAAGTTGATTCATACACAGGCAGCAGGGGGAGGCGGTTCGACTTGCTATCGTAGCATATTCGAAATGCGTTCGCGCGTGACCCGCACAGGCGCGTCCGTGACTATCGGAAGAGCCGAACGTATCAAGCAGACCCCGAAAAGGGGGCCGCGACGGAGCAACTTCAAAACACTCGAGCAAGTGGGCAACCGACGCCAGAATACACCTGCTCGGACCGCCTCGGACGAGGACTCGCCGCCACGGATCATCAATCCCGTGACCGCATCTTAGCGTGCATCTCGATCAAATCGGACAGGTAGTCGGCACCGAGTTTGGTCATCATGCGAGCGCGGCGGTCTTCTACCGCGCGAACGCTGACAGCAAGTGTCTTGGCGATTTCTTTATTCGTCTTTCCCTCCACGACGAAGTCGAACACTTGCCGTTCTTTCGCCGTCAGGCTGTCGACCAGGTTTTTCGCCTCTTGCTGTTCAACTGCCTTTTGGCGCCGCATGCGGTCTACTGCCATGGCGGACTGAATAGCATAGCAGAGCTCGTCAAGTTCGACCGGCTTTTCCAGCAGCGTGATGGCCCCGGCCTGCATCGCTCTGACTGCCGTTTTTACGTTAGCGTGGCCACTGATCATGACGACCGGCAAACTGTCATCAAACGTTCTCAGTTTCTGCAGCAGTTCCAGACCTGACATTCCTGGCAGCTTGTAATCCAACAGGAGACATCCGGGCCGTTCAGGATCGTAGGACGTCAGGAACTCGTCCGCGGATCGATAGGCGTCCATGCGGACACCCAGCAGTCGGGCGACACCCTGGATTGCCGACACCACGGCGCCATCATCATCCACGACGAAGAGCGTAGCCGCGGATTCCTGTGTTGACGTTTCGTTTTCCATGGCAATATCGGTCTTCTCCAACTCGTTGCCGCTGCGTCAACCATAGCGGAACCGACTCAAACAGTTCAATGCTTGTTTTTTGTTTCGCCCCCAGTTTCTTTTCGCGCCGCGCACTTGCACATTTCCAGCAAAGGGCACCTCGGCAAGCCAAACACGCACGGCAATTCCGCCTTACACCAGCGCGCGCCGGCTACTTGCATCGACATGCCCGCCCCGCTTTGGTTGCTCGCGGCGAATATCCAACGGGAACCTGACGATTTTCTTCGACAACGCCGTCCCATGAAGAAAAGGAGGACATACTCGTTGCGCGCCGTGCTCGTAAAAAGGGCCGGAGCCGTATCGGTTCGTGGCAGCGGAGTCGGTGGTTTACCGTTCCGAACGAATGGGCAGTGTACAACGGACGGTGAGCCCACAGTCGGGATTATTAAGCGCTTCGATGCTGCCCGCATGGTTGTTGACGATCGTTCGGCAGATCGCCAGTCCGAGCCCCATGCCATCGCGTTTCGTCGTGAAAAAGCCATCGAAGATGCGTTCCAGCTCGGCAGGATCTACACCGGGACCGTTATCACACACGTCAATACGAACCGCCGACTGTTCCTCCAGATGAGAGGTTCGGACCACGACTTGGGGTTGCAGTTGACCAGACTCGGCCAAGGCCTCGATCGCATTATGAATCAAGTTCAACAGCAACTGCTCGATTTGCGTGCGATCAATGAACAGCAACGGCATATTCGAGCTCGGTTCTGTCCTGATGGGGACATGCGCTTCCTCGGCGGCATGCCTGGCCAGGCCGACTGCAAACGCAATGACTTCATCAGAGTCGTGGAAGTCTCGACAAGGGCCGCGATTGCGTACAAAGCTGCGAAGCGTGTTTAAAATCCGCCCGGCGCGCTGTGCTTGCGTGTGGATGTCCTTCAGCGACTGGCGGATGACTTGTTCGCCATCCTGCAGACCTCCGGAATCCAGGGCTCTCAAACACAGCTCGCTGTGCAGAGAAATCGACTGCAGCGGCTGGTTCACTTCGTGCGCGATTCCCGACGCCATTTCGCCCGCCAGGGAGACCCGTCCCATGTGAGCAAGATG
>CALBSZ010000627.1 GCA_937967665.1 uncultured Planctomycetaceae bacterium | reverse complement strand
AATGAGTAGGTGCCTTCACGAAAGTTGATTATATCGCCAGCAACAGCATTGTCGCGGAGGCGGCCGACGAAAGTTTCGAGCGATCGTCGCTTTCCGGGCCGGCATTCGCTGACGACCATGGTTGCTGCAAGTGGAAGACGACGACACCGCAGAGCGTACCGAGGAACGTTGCCGTAACCCACGGGGCAATCGGGTCGGGCACGGCGAGCGCCGTCAGGGCGACCAGCGCCGGCAAGACGAAAGCGCGGCGGCGCAAGTAGGCACCCGCCCACCAGGTGAACGCAAACACCGTGATCAACCAGGCCCAGCTGCTGGCCTGCACGAACATCAGCCGCGTGTAGTTCAGCGTTTTCGCGCTGGTCGCATTCAAGGTCTCCAGAGGCACATTGAAGGTGGTCCAGCCTCCCACCTGTTCCGCCGTTTCTCCGAGCCACAAATGGCCTGTCTTGCGGCGATCCAGCGGGCCCAGCAGCCGCTCGCGCCAATCCAGATGCAGCGCCGTTTCCACCACGTAGCCCGGCGGCAGTTTCAGTTGGAGGGCCCCATCAAACACAGGTGCGTCGATCGAAGGGACGTGACACTCGACGGTTCCCGAATTGCCCAGCGATCGTCCGCGGATCTGGTATTCGAGGTGGACCGGCGTGATTCGCTGGGTCTTGCTGAGGGGGATGACGACAACTCCCCCTTCTCCCCGCGTAACCGGTTGTGTCAAGCCATCGCTGTCCATTCGCAAAAGCCTGGCACCGGCGGGCAGCCGGACGGGCATCACTCTGCTATGACAGCTTTCGATCGTGAGGTCAAGCGAACACTGCATCGAGCCATCCGCCGCAACCTGGATTTCACCGTCACAGTGACGAATCCAATAGCCCGCTTCCGCGGCGGAATCGCCGGCGTGTTGAAGCTGGACCATGCCAGGATTCGAAGGCGCGTAACGATAGGCAGCTCGTTCCGTCGGCAACTGGTCGGGCGAAGCAAATTCGCGAGGAATGGCATGAACGTCCAGGGCCTCGATTGCGAGCGTGACATTCGGAGCGGCTTGCACGGCCACCCGACCGGTCTGATCCTGCGCATCGGGCAAGCTTGGCAAGGGCAGTTTGCACGACTCTTGCAGATCAGCGACGTGGATCACTTCGATTTCGAACGGCTGGGAACGCGGGCGGGGCAACTGCACGATCCACTCGTTGCTACGACTATCGGACGCGCGCTGCGCACTCAGCAACGTGTCCCTTTCTCCCGCAAAGCCCCAGGTGACCGCGCCCGTAAAGGGTTCCTAAAAACGCACGCGCAACTGGCTGAGCTGCGACTGCAAGGGGATACAGCGCAGCCCGAACTGCTGGATGACCTGCAGGCGATCCGGCTGCAACGATTCCATCACATTGGCGACGAGGGAAAGCTCGCCTTGAATGCGAGGGAACTTGTCTTCCAGCGCGATTTCGATCGGCGCGATGTTGACCCGTGCGTCAAAGACAATGGCAGCGGCATCCGTGGCAAGTAGCGACGCATCCGCTTCCGGAAGTTTGCGCGCGTCGACTCGCAGCGCATCCGCATCCCGCCTGACGATCAGCTGGCTGGAAGCAACGGTGCTGACGGCCACCAGGGCGCGCTCCTGTCGGACATCCTGGAAATCCAGCAGTTGCAAGGCTTCGCCAGACATCGCCACGTCTCCGCCAAGCGTCGGCCGTTGCGCCTGGATGGTCAGCTGGATCGACTCTGTCTCATCCGGTGGTGGTTGCAACTGGATGCGCAGCCAGCGGCGACCGCCCTCCTCAACAACACTCCACGACTTGATCGCGCTTGTGGGTTCCGCCGCAACCGACTGGATGCTCCAGCCGCCCGCGTTCGTCTGCAGTTGGACCGGGTTCTCACCCAGCGACGTCAAAACCAACTTGCCAATCGCGTTGATGTCCTGCCGGCCCACGCGCACGGCGAGTCCCGAGCGTGCACTGGGCTGCTCGGCACGCCGCGTCAGTCGCAGGACGGTTTGGCTGTCCTGCCGGAACTGCCGGAAACGGAGTTCTTCGCCCGCATTGGCGGGAAGCATGCTGACACTGGACTGCTCGAGCCCGTGAAGTTCGAGTTCAGCGAGTTCCAGCGGTTCGTTGACTCGCACTTTCAGCTCCGCCTCTTCCCAGAATGCGTTTTGCACGGTGACAGTCGGTAAGGCAAAGGAACTTCCCAAGGGCAAGCTGGCGAACGCCGTCCAGCGCACGCGGCGGTCCGTGCCCACGAAGGAGTTCGGCAGATAAATCAAGGTCGTAGGCGTTCCTGCGCCATCCGCCTGCTCGGCAAATTCCAGATCCAGATCGCCAAATTTCGCCGAGATCAAGGAAAGCCGCGGATCGATCTTGAGTTGCAGTTGACGCAGGGGCGCGCCCACGACGTCGAGTCGAATTTCGCCCGACGCGCTGATACCGGTTTCCCTCAATTCGTAATCCGCCCGCTGTTTGACGCGAACATTTTGCGGAGAAACAGCTCGCTGCGAACGGATGACCAGGTTTGCTGACGCCGATCCTCCCAAGTCAATCTGCCAGGAAGCCAGCGTCTTGTCTTCCGCTGTTCCCGTTTCGAGGGGTAAAAGCCGGATCAGGCCGACGTCCGTGGTAGGCACCCGGCCCACGGGCAGTTGCAACAGCAATCGATGTGTGGCTGCAGGCGGCAGCCGTATCGGAAAAACGACGTCGTCGGGCGCGGTTGGCTTTCCCACCAGGCTCCAGCCGAACTGTAACTGACCGCTGGCGGGAACCATGGCAACGGTGGTGCCGTCCGGGGCCAGTCCTATTCGTACCGGTTCCAGCTTGCTGCCTTGCCAGGTAGGCTCCACGACCGCCAGGTTCAACGGGTCCAAAGGCAAGGCAAAGATTCCCTCCGGCGCGACGACGTCCAGTACAGCGGTGCCGGACAACGTGCGCTGCCCGTCAAAGTTCGCTGTCAGTGTGACGGTCTGGAGGCGTGGCCGGTCACCGCGATCCGGCGCGACCAGGGCCTCGAATTCGCTGCGCTTGATCGGCAAGTAGCCTTCCGCCAAAGCGGCAATGTGCCCTTCGCGAATCTGGCTATCCCGTACAAAAATCCTGCGGTAACGCAGCGATTCAGCGGTCTCGTCCGCGCCGGCTGGTTCGGCGAGCAAACAAACCGCCAGCGCGATGAGAATCGTCGGAACCCGCTTTCCCCACGCGTTCATGTCTTTGGTTCCGTGACGCTGAGAGGGATTCCGAGTTGTCCTGCTGCCGTGGATACCTGTGAACTTTGATCCAGCGACAGCAACCGTCCCTGCACGGTCTTGGAATCGGTTCCTTCGAAGCTGCCGGAAACCGGCGTTGCGGGTGCGGCTTCGGTAGCCAGCGCCCACTGTCGCAGCAGATGGGCGATAACGGCCAGCACGACGCCAAAAGCTCCCAGCGTCGTCAGCATCAGGATCAAGTCCGCCGAGAAACACGAGGCGACCACCAGCAGGACCCCGATCGCCAAATAGAAGGTCGGCTTTGTCAGCCACCCGAACTCCAAGGTCAACAGACCCACCACGAAGGCCGTCAGGGAAAGGCCGAAGAACAGGTAGGTTTGCCGCGTTGGCGAGATGGTCATTTCGGGCGTCGCGCCGAACGAACTGTACAAGTACTGGTTGGTCCGTGCCGGCAGGTCCGTCTGGGTACTCGCCCCGCTCCAGGCTTCCAACTGCTGCTGATTCAATCTGGCCGATTGCCCCCAAAACCACTGCTTCCAGCTCCACTGTTGTTCGGAAGTGAAACCAGTGGGCGTCAACAGCAAATGCTCGTTACGCGGCAAGGCCACCTGCCAATAGACGAATCTGGGCCGGCCGGCGTTCTTCATTTCGGGGATCTGAAGTTTCCTTTCGCCGTTCGACGAAGCGGCCTCGCCGTATTGCAGCCATAACTCCACAACGTGTTCACCGGCGGCCGCCGTGTCGGTTGCGATCGGCAATTGGACCGTCCCGTCTGCTGCCGGCGCGGCGGGGGTCAAGCGCCCGTCCACGGCGGCGTTCGCCACGCTCGCCAAGGCGGGAATCTGGAATACCAGTTTCTCGCTACGGGTATTCAAGTTGTACACGATGCGGTCTTGCCGCTCCCGCTCGCCAATCCAGCTCTGAATCCAAGCCTTCTGGATGGTTGTGGTTTCCGGTTCCTGATTTGCTTCCGCCACGACATCGATAGCGACTTGATTCAACAGCTCCCCGGAAGTCAGCGTGCTGCTGCTGGCCGCGTTCCCGCTGTCGGCAGCGGGCAGCACACGCCAACCGGCCTGCACCGGCGAAACATGAATGCCATTTGCCGACGTGATTGTCGTGACGTTCGAGACGACCTGGTTGACTTGGACCTTGTCTGGCATGACCAGCGCAAACGACGTCATGTCCTTCGAAATCGGTCGCGTGAACTGCACGACAAGCGAAATCAGCCCGACGTGGCTTTGCTGCAGATTGACCGCGACCGTGTCGGCAGCCGGCTCCTGATTCGCCGCAATGACCAGAGGTACCAGCGAATCTCCTTTCTGAAAAACCTGCAATGTACCGGACGCCATCACTTCCTGGGGTACTTGTAGCTGCAATTCGTCGATTGCTTCGTACGAGACCACGTAGTCGAACCGCTGTTCAACTTGCATTTGCTCGTCGGCGATTTGAACGTCATTGACGCAGCTCACCGCCACCGCACGCGGGCGTACTTCAAACGTTCCGACAAAAACCGCTTCCGGAGCTCCCGCGCGGTCGCGGTAGGCGAGTTCGCGAGTAGTCGTGGCACCGCCGGCATCGCTGCTGGAAGCGACGGCGAAAAGTCCCTGGATGTCTTTTTCCAACGGCGTCAGCGCGATGTTGTCGCGCGGTACGACGGTCAATGAACCCGGCTGTACGTTCGCACCTGCGATCCGCATTCGTGTCAGGGCAATCCGGTCGGCGTCATCCAGAATCGGCAGTCGTGCCTGCAGCGTGAATGCCGACGAGCTACCGGGCGGTAGAGTCACTTCCAGCGTGCCGTTCTTGAGCTCCTCCTGCCAGTCTGCCCGCAACAGCGTGAGTGGCTCGAAACTCTCCAGTTGCCAATCGCCTAGTTCCAGCGTCACCACGACCGCCGAATTCCCGCGCACCTCGTATTCAAAGGTCCCGTTCAGCTCGGCATGACCCGCCGCAATTTCCACTCGGCGCCGCGGTACAATCAAGACCTGTGTCGGCTTGGGCGTCGTATGCATCTGCAATGACAGCGGCTTCTGATAATACTCAAAGCGGCTCTGGTCGTTGCCCAAAGCGACGCGCTTTACGTCCAAGCCGTGCTTCCACTGCACTGTCCAGTCGCCACCAACCTCGGCCGTCACTTGTCCCCATTGTTCGACAGCTTCCAAAACCTCGACGCCGCCGACTTCGTACCATTGTGACGGATCTCGGTTCGCCCGCACCAATTCAGCGGTCACACGCAGTTCCAACGGCGCGCTGCTCTTCCCCGTGCGGCGCTGGATAAGGTAAAGGCGCGTGCTGGAGTCGCCCTCTTTCTCGGGCTCCAATTCACTGATCTCCAGTTCCGAATTGGAAACCGGCAACATCGCCGTGCCCGGCGGCAGCCTTAAATGAAACGAATCAAACGCTCCGCGGTAACTGCGTACGCTAATCACGAAATCGCAGGCATACTGCTGAGGCCCCATGACGCGGACGACTTCATCGACTTCGGCCTTCAGCACCACGGGGCGTTCGATCGAAACTTGCGACTTGTTCTTCCAACTCAGCTTGAGATTGCCGCCACGTCCCGAGACCGCCAACCTCGTGCCCTTGCCGTGCGGCAGGACCTGCAGGATGTTTTCCAGCGGATTACTGACACTGGCGTCTAACTGCCGATCCGCCACGTCCAGCGTCAGTTCGTTGGCCACGGCGCGGGGGATCGCCAGCACCAATCGCGATTCATCGCCGATGGACTCGATGGGAACGGACAGGTCGAGCGAAACTGTCTTCGTCTGATCCTTTTCACCCTGCAACCATGCCAGGTAACCCACTTCCTTGTCGTAGGTAATGAACAGGTCCTCGGTCTGCGGTAACGAATCCGCATCGGTCACGATCCCGTGGGGAAACCGCAGCGGGATACGAACGCGAGAATCCCTCAGCAACTTAATGCGGGCACGCAGCGCGAAGCGAGCCACGGTGTCTTCCACGCGTCCCTGGATTTTGGCGTCCTGGATGACGAATTCCGGGTCGCGGTCCAATGCCATTTCATCATTGCGCCGCTTGTACAGTTCAATGAACAGTTCGTAGGAGATTCCGGGGACGGGGACCAGGTTGCCGTCGGCGTCTTCCAGGTAATACACTTCCGGTTTGGTTTCCGGAACGCCATCCACTGCTCCGCTATCCATACCACTGTCCGCGCCGACGGGTTGACCCGGTACTGCTTGCGCAAGCAAGAGCGAGAGTCCGCAGGACAGATTGATGAGAAGCAGTCGTGTCACGATGGATGTGAAATCCGCTCGGTTGAAAAACAAGGAATCGGCTAAGGTTCACGATCACCGACAAAACGAGCGTGGCAACGTTTCAGCCGGCACGAGTTTGTCTGAATGAGAGGCGAGAATACGGTACGAGTGAACCATCTCTTATTCTATCCGCCCGGCCTCGAAAATGAAGTCAATCGTCCCGTTTCGTGGAAAGTAACGGTTATACTCGGGAGAAATGACGAAACCGGCAGGCACCACCCGGTTGTACGGCCTGCCAGCTCGCCAGCTGCTGACTTACCAGTGTATTTTCGCCATTCGCTTTGCATTCGTTACAAGAAAAGCGTCATCTAGCTTCGCTCACGGTTGGCGGCTCGCAGCGTTGCCAGCATTGATTCCTGCAGTTGCGGCGTGGCCGAGGCCAAGAATTCCGGCTTGGAAAGATTGATTTCGCCGCCTTCCAGGTTGCTCGCCACGCCACCCGCTTCGGAGACCAAGAGCAAGCCGGCGGCGACATCCCAGATCTTGACGCTGGTGGCAAAATAAGCATCCAGGCGACCGGCGGCCACGTAGCAAAGATTCAGGGTGGCGCTACCCAGTCGTCGCGTCGTTTGGGCAGCGTGCAGGACCTCGACGAAACGCCGCACTTCAATGGAATCCCGCGGGACGTTAGCGGAAAAGCTCGCGGCTACCATCGCCTGCTCTAAGTCCTGACAGCCACTAGCGTTAATCTTCTCGCCGTTCAGGAACGCGCCGGTCGAACGGGCTGCGGTGTAACATTCATCGGCAATCGGATCGTAGACCGCACCGGCCAGCGGCTGCCCCCCTTTCTCCAGGGCCACCGACACGGCAAACTGCTGCATCCCGTGAACGTAATTGGCCGTTCCGTCCAAGGGATCGACCACCCAGCGGTACTCCGTGCCGGTCGGAGTTGCGAAGTCTTCGTCTTCTTCGCCCAGAAAGCCGTGATCGGGATGGATATCCAAAAGGAATTCGCGAATCGCCTGCTGGGACGCCAGATCCGCCTCGGTCACCAGGTCTCGAGGTCCTTTTTCTCTTGCGCGAATCCGGCCAAACCAGGACATCAGCGTGGCGCCGCCCAAGCGAGCGGCCTGTTCGCAAGTTACTAGAAAATCAGGCACTTAGGGTCACTCCGAGGTTCAACAAGAGAATCCCAGTATACCTGGAAACGGGACCGGGATCTGGCCCCTGAGGATTCCGCGGCCGTGAAAAGGGACCGGCAGCGCCGGCAAGAGGGTTTCCCTCGGGCTGACATTTTTTCGTCAAAAGTATGGACACCTTCATCGATCTTGGTATCATCAAGGGAGATTTCCAAGCAGGAATGTGCTGAATTTGGGGATCAATCCTTCAGAGAGGATTTGGATTCATTTGGATTCATCGCGTATTATTTTTTGATGAACAACCGAATTGGTTGAGGCCTCTTCTCTGTTCCGGCCCCGTCGCTTCGCTTGCCCGCGAACGACGGGGGTTTTTTACGTATCCAAAGAAACCTTTGTCTAAGCCGGGTTTAATTAGCCTTATCGGCTGTCACGGTTAATTTTCCGAGACTTCCGTATCCTGGACCACGCAACATTGGCACAGCACTGCGAAGCCGGATTGAATTCCGCGTCCGATAGAAAGGATGGATCGATGTGGCAATTGGCTGCCAAGAAGGCCACGCTCCGAACCGACCGACTCGCGTTGTCACTGGACGTCGACCAGCCGCAACAGGGATGCGGCCATGTCGAACTGGACGGCGATCCGATAGCGCACATGCGTCTCTTCCAACTGCGGTTTGCGGTAGGAAACGAGGTCCCGCCGTTGGTCGACTACTACGTTCGCGGCGCCGACCTCGTCGCGACCTACACACAAACCCCGGCGCACTCCGTCCGCCCTCAGATTTACTGGCGAGATCTCTCCGCTGGCGACTACCCGGGCCTCGAGATCATTGCTTCGATGCAGACTAGCCTGCTTGATAGTGCCCCGAACTTTGAAACGGAATCCGCTGTCGACAACGCGGAGGTGCTGGGTTTGCAGGACGATCATTTTGTGGCGTACCCGGATGCTCCCTGTTGGGCCGCGCTGGTGCGGCCGCGAGAAGCTGCGTTCAGCTACCTCGAAATGGTTCACCCCAGCGACTTCGTTGCAAGTCAGGTCCGGCGTTCGGATGCGGGCACGCAGTTCGGCTTCCAGCTGTTCTCAAATGAACGGTTAGAGAAAGGGGTCATTCGCCGCGGGCGTTTGCGAGGCCTGTTCCTGGAACGCGAATGCGATATCGAAGCCGCGCTTGCCAGCGTTCACGAATTCAACGCAGCCAAGCTCCCCCTCACGACCTAGTGCTTTGTCAAGTAGAAGCATTGGGGTTGGGTGGCTGGGGTCGAGTGAAACGAGCCCCCAGTGTTTTGCAGCCTGGGAGCTCACTGTCGTTCGAACCCAGCCACCCTAAGATTAAGCGTTGACAAAGCACTAGTTGCGGCGCCATTCATTCCTGCCACAGGACTCCTTCGCCCCCTTATTTCCCTGCCGTTCTGGAATACTCGACTTTCTCACAAACTTGCGTTAGACTAGGTTCTGTTTTAAAACCGGAGAAGGGAGTCTGTGGTGGAGCGAAGCGACCCCACAGAACCTTGGATTCCGGGGGCTCGCTTCACTCGACCCCGGCCACCCATGACAACAACGCGAGATTTAAAACAAAGCCTAAAGTTCGTGCGGGTGTAGTACAATGGTAGTATGAAAGCTTCCCAAGCTTTAGACGGGGGTTCGATTCCCCTCACCCGCTCTGCTTTTCCCTGCGCGTATTTTCCCCGCGGAAACTCGTCTGGACACGCCCGTTCGTCGTCGATACGCTACCGCCGCCAAGTTTTTCAAGAAGGAGCGGCGAGATGGACTTCAATCTGTTTACATGGATTCGTCAGGGTGTCAGGCAATCGGTTCTCCTAGGTGTCTCGGACGCGATTGAGCAGATCGGTACCCCGGAAGGGGACGAACTGAGTCCCAAGCTTTCGGAAGCAATCAACCAGTCCCGGATTGCGCAGAAGAGCGCGGGAGGGCCTAAACGCAAGCGACTCGGCAAGTCCCTCAAAGACCTCGGGACGACCCAATAGGGCAAAATCGGCTCCCCGTCCCGCCTGACCCTCCTGAGCAAGCGAAGCGAATTTGTTAGAATCATCGCTGCGTTATCTACTATACTGAACCTGTCGGGCAAGCCCGCCGCGAACCGTAGTTCAGTACCCGCCCTTGGTGCACCCACGTGCCACCGGACCCAGGATCGGACATGCCACGATTCAGAGCCACCTCTCTTGTTTCCTTGTTTGTGATACTTCCGGCGCTCCTGCCGGCGCAGGAGCCATTGGACGAAGCAGCAAAGAACCGGTTTTACACGCAGCAAGTGGTACCGCTGTTGAAGGCGAAGTGCTGGAACTGTCACGGTGCGGACGCCAAGCCGAAAGGGGGCCTGCGCCTGCTGCATCGCGACTTCTTGTTGGAAGGTGGCGACAGTGGCCCCGCCATCTCGCTCGACAAACCCGCCGAGAGCCTGTTGCTGGACGCCATCAATTACGGCAGTTTCGAAATGCCGCCGAAAGAGAAACTGCCCGCAGACCAAATCGCGATCCTCACGCGCTGGGTGAAACTCGGCGCGCCGACTCCCGGCAAACCGCCCGCGGTCAGCGAGTCGGCGGAGGACGGGGAATTCGAAATCACCGAGGAGCAACGGAATTGGTGGGCTTATCGACCGCTGCGACGACCCAACGTGCCCCAACCGGCCGGCGAGTCCTGGGTGCGCAACCCGATCGACGCGTTCATCCTGGCAGGTCTGGAATCGGCCGGCTTGCGACCGAACGGTCCCGCCAATGCCGTGGCGCTGATTCGGCGCGCCACGTACGATTTGATCGGCTTGCCACCGGCACGCGACGATATCCAGCATTTTCAACGCGCCTACGCCGCGGACCCCGATAAGGCCGTCGAGGATCTGGTCGACCGCTTGCTGGAATCGGAACACTACGGCGAAAAATGGGGACGGCATTGGCTGGACCTGGTGCGCTACGCCGAATCCCACGGCTACGAACGGGACTCGACCAAGCCGTTTGCCTGGCGTTACCGCGACTATGTCATTCAAGCGTTCAACCAGGACAAGCCGTACGACCGCTTCCTGCTGGAACAACTTGCCGGTGACGAACTGGAAACCGTGACCTCCGAAACGCTGGCGGCCACTGGTTTCTACCGGCTGGGCATCTGGGATGACGAACCGGCCGACCGCGAACTTGCCCTGTACGACATGCTGGACGATATCGTGTCGACTTCCAGTCAGGCTTTCCTGGGCATGTCCATCGGCTGCGCGCGCTGCCACGATCACAAGAAGGATCCGATTTCGCAAACCGACTACTACCGGTACCTGGCCTTCTTCCGCGATGTGACTTATATGAATCGCGATAACACGCGGAAGTTTATGGACGTTGCCCAGCAGGAGGCGGCGGCGATCGCGAAACGTGAAAAGGAAGCCCGCGAGGCGGCCCTCTATCACGAACTGTTTCAACTTCAAGAAGAGGTCACATCGTCCTATGCGAAAGCGCAGCCAACGGCGGCGGCCGTGACGACGTCCGACCTGGTCGAACTCCAATACCGCTTCTATCGCGATACGTGGGATTCCCTGCCCGACTTCGATACGCTTCGCCCCGAAACAACGGGCACCCTGTCAGACAACCTGGTTACGTTGGAGCCCGCCTCCCGCCCGGACTCTTTCGGCCTGGTCTTCGAGGGACGACTGCGCGTGCCGTCGGATGGTTCCTATACGTTTCATTTCCACGCCACCGAAGGAACGCGATTGTGGCTCGGGAATCGAGTCGTCGATTTGCGCAATCAACCCGGACAGCACGACGTGCGTGTCGCATTGGCAAAAGGTTTGACCGAGTTCCGGTTGGACTATTACAACAAGACAGCGGATCCCGAATTGAAACTGGCATGGTCGGGACCGGGTTTCGCAAGGGCACTGCTGTCCGATGCGGCATCCTCGCAGGTGCTGGTGGCCGCCGCCAGCGACGGCGGCACCGCCTGGTCCTATACGTTCAAGAAGCCACCGGCCGATTGGATGAATGTCGAATTCGACGCGGCCGAATGGAATACCGGAACAAGTGGCTTTGGACGCGCGGGAACCCCGGGCAGCCAGGTCGCCACTCCGTGGCACACGGACGACATTTGGTTGCGGCAACAGTTCACGCTGAATACGGTGCCCCAGGCCGTCGGTCTGAACCTGCACCACGACGAAGATGTGGAAGTGTATCTTAACGGCCAGCAGGTGTTCCAGGAAAAAGGCTACCTCGTCGCCTACAAGCAAGTCACGCTCGGACCCGAAGTACAATCCCTGCTGCGGCCCGGCAAGAATACGATTGCCGTTCATTGCCATCAAACCGGAGGTGGGCAATACGTGGACGTGAGCTTGATCGGCCTGGATACCCGTCCCAGTATTGTGTCTTTGATCTTGTCGGAAGGGCGAGCGCTGCTGGGGGCGGAGAAATGGAAGCGCTACCAGGACCTGCAACAGCAACTGGCCGACAGCCGGGCGGAGCAGCCGCCGCAGGGCGAGGCGATCGAGGTGATGTGTGTCCAGGAAGCGGGTAACGCGCCCACGCATGTCCTGATTCGCGGCAACCCGCATGTCAAAGGCGAGCAGGTGTTCCCGGGATTTCCCCGCGTGCTGGCGGAGGACGAAACGCCAGTGCGGCCGGAGCGGACGAAGCACGGTACCAGTGGCAAGCGTCGAGCCCTGGCGATGTGGTTGACAAGTGACGAAAACCCGACCACGCCTCGTGTCATGGCCAATCGGCTTTGGCAACATCACTTTGGCCGGGGGATCTGCCCGTCTCCCAATGACTTCGGCGGCCTGGGCGAGCTGCCGACGCATCCTGAGCTGCTGGATTGGCTGGCGGTCGAGTTGCGGGACGGTGGCTGGACCTTGAAGCGGATGCACAAGTTGATCATGACCAGCAATGCCTACCGTATGTCGTCGGCAGATTCGGCCGCAGCGCTGGCCGCCGATCCGGACAATCTGAAATTCTGGCGTCATAATATGCGGCGATTGACCGCCGAGGAGATACGCGATTCGATTCTGGCGATCTGTGGGAATCTGAATCTCAAGATGGCGGGACCCAGTATCTACACGCAGATCCCGCGTGAAGTCATGGCCGGTCAGTCCGTTCCGGGACGCGGCTGGGGGAGTTCTCCTGCTGAGGAACGTGCGCGGCGGAGTGTTTACATTTTCGTCAAGCGTTCGCTGATTCCTCCTGAGCTTTCCAACTTCGACTTTCCCCTTCCGGATGCCAGTTGTGCGGCCCGGTTTACCACCACCGTTCCCACGCAGGCGTTGAATTCCCTGAACAGCCGGTTCATGAGCGAACAGGCGGCGATTTTGGCGCGGCGGCTCGAAACGGAAGCCGGCCAGGAACCTGAGCCGCAGGTCGCGCTGGCACTGGAACTGGCCACGTCGCGCGAGCCGGACGAGAACGAAATCCGCTGGGGATTGGAATTGATTAGTGACCTGCAGCAGGAGGAAGACGTGACGGCGGCGAAAGCGCTGGAATACTTCTGTCTGCTGGTGCTGAACCTGAACGAATTCGTTTATTTGGACTAATCCGACAGCGCCACCGTGATGGAAATCCAAGAAAAACGCAAGCACGCAGCGCGAGCAAGTTTGTTGGGACGTAACTGGCTCACAAGTTGGTGCTTCGTGCTGGTAGGATGATGGCACCTGGCGCTGTCCAGCAAAGACAGCATGGAAACCGACCATGAAAGCGAACAAACCATTTTGCGGACGAACCCGACGAGAATTCCTCTGGCAGACCGGCGCCGGTTTTACCGGACTCGGGCTGACCGGAATGCTAGCCGCGGACGGCTTCTTCGAAAGTCAGGCCGTGGCGGCCGACGGCTTGACCGAGTGGCAAAATCCGCTCGCCCCCAAACCGGCTCACTTCGCACCGCGCGCGAAGTCGGTGATCTTCCTGTTCATGTACGGTGGTCCCAGCCATGTCGACACGTTTGATTACAAGCCGGAGATGTACGGCCGGGACAATGAGATTATCGAGGTCAAGACGTTTGGCCGCGGCGGACGCAAGAACCAGGGGCGCCTGGTCGAACCGCGGTGGAAGTTCAAACAATACGGCGAATGCGGCAAGTGGGTGAGTGATCTTTTCCCCCATCTGGCTACGTGTGTCGACGACATGGCGTTCATTCATTCCATGTACGCCGATTCACCCATTCACGGTTCCGCGATGTGGATGATGAATTCGGGTCGAATTCTCAGTGGTCATCCGTGCCTGGGAAGTTGGGTGAATTACGGTTTGGGCAGCGTGAACCAAAACCTGCCCGGTTTCGTCGTGATGCCAAACAAAAAAGGCGGCCCGATCAGCGGTGAAAAGAACTGGTCCAGCGGCTACATGCCCGCCAGTTATCAAGGCACCCTGTTCCGACCCACGGGTGAACCCATCCTGGACCTGGAACCCCCGCCCGGGATGAGCAAAGCCGCGCAGCGCCGGATCCTGGACGGCCTGCGAAAGTACAACGAAGAGCATGTGCGGTTGCGAAACAGCAACTCCAACCTGGCCGCGCGGATCGCCAGTTACGAATTGGCGTACAAGATGCAACAGCATGCTCCCGAGGCCGTTAATGTGAATGACGAAACCGAGCAGGTCCACAAACTCTACGGCCTGGATGAAGCGCGCACCGAAGACTTTGGACGCAAATGCCTGCGGGCGCGGCGCTTGGTGGAACGCGGGGTCCGGTTCGTGCAGGTCTATTCCGGCGGCGCGCACAACGACGACAACTGGGACGCCCATTCCGACATGGTGCGCAATCATGAATTTCATGCCGGCAACACGGATAAGCCCATCGCCGGCTTGTTGAAAGATTTGAAGCAGCGCGGTCTGCTGGACGAAACGCTCGTAGTCTGGGGCGGGGAGTTCGGTCGACAGCCGACGGCGGAATACGCCAAAGGAACCGGCCGCGATCACAACAGCTACGGCTTCACGATG
>CALBSZ010000626.1 GCA_937967665.1 uncultured Planctomycetaceae bacterium | reverse complement strand
GCGGCCAATGTGTTCGGCCATGCGGCGCTGTAACGCGGGATGTCACGGACGGAGCCCCGCCGCGTCAAGGCGTTCCATGCTCACGAAGCACCGGCATAGCAGCAGGCGGGGGCGGGAAACGCAACCCCACGTCGCTTGCCGCGCCGTGGTCCTCCAGGCCGGAAACCGACGCCGCCGGCATCGTTTTTCGTGGTAGAGAACGGGCCAAACTGCCAATTCCGCCTTTTCCTGGTTGACAAACACTCCCCAACCACTAGAATCGGCATTTGATGATATTGAGTCTCAAGATATGTTGCTATTGAGTCTCAGTATGTGTTTGTCGCTACCTCTTTTGTCAGGAGTTTTGCTATGTCACGTTTTCGATCGCGTCGAGAGGCGTTTACGCTGGTGGAATTACTGGTGGTGATCGCCATCATCGGAATTCTGGTCGCCCTGCTGCTGCCCGCCGTCAATGCCGCTCGCGAAGCCGCGCGCAGTACGTCCAGCGCCAATAACCTCCGGCAAATCGCCCTTGCCGGACTCAATCACGAATCGCGCGTCGGCCACTTTCCGCCGAGCTGGAAATCGACGCGACCGCTGACTGCCAGCGATACCAATATCGACGGCTGGTCGGTGCATGCGCTTCTGCTCCCGTATTTGGAGCAGAAGGTGCTGCACGATTCGATTGACTATTCCCTTTCGTACAATCTGGCCGGCACGGTCCGCACGGCCGATGGCGATTCGATTAAGCTGGGCGCCATGCGCGTGACGACGTACCTCAGCCCGGCGGAGCCGCGTGATGAAGTCCGGCTGGACCCGGACCCGAAGCACTATCCGCTCAACTACGCCATCAACTGCGGCACCTGGTTCGTCTGGAATCCGGCGACGGGCGACGGTGGCGCGGGAGTGGCCTACCCGGACAGCAAGGTGAAGTCGTCGCAAATTCACGATGGACTCAGTCAAACGCTATTCTTCGCGGAAGTGAAAGGCTGGCAGCCTTATTTCCGCAACGCGGGCAAGACGGCCGCGACGCTCAGCACGATCGACCCGGCAGCGATTCATGTCGTTGACCCCGTCACGAAGATCTCCGCCCTGCCGACAAACTCGAACTTCACGGGTGGCGACGCCTTGAAAACGAGCAGCGGGCATACGGAGTGGATTGATGGGCGGGTGCACCAGATTGGTTTCACCACGGCATTGCCTCCCAACACGAAGGTGAACTACTTGCATTCGGACGGCAATGTCTACGACGTCGATTGGACAAACTGGCAGGAGGGCAAGAACATGGGTCCGGGATCGGGATCGACTCCCGCACCGACCTACGCCGTAGTCACCGCGCGCGGCTATTTTGAGGGCGGGGTTCATGTCGCGATGTGCGACGGATCTGTAAAGTGGGTTTCCAACGACGTCAACCTGGGAGTCTGGCGCGCGTACGGCACCCGGAACGGCAAAGACCTCGTGCCATCGGAAGACCAGCTGTAGCACTGCGGACTTACGCCCGAGGCGCTTGCAGGCCGGAAGATTGTGGAGTGATTCTCCGCAATTTTCCGGCTGCATGGCAAGGGAGAATTTCTGACGATGCCAGGACTGAGAGAAAAGCGACTTAGCTTCCGTGAAGCCGCGAAGCTGATTTACCGGGTGGAGCAGCCGAGTGCCGCGCAAGTCGAACGTGTTCGGCAGCACGTCGTGAACAAAGAACTGGCGGGAGACAAGCGTGGCACGTGGGGAGCGAGCGTGGCAGAATTCCTCGCCCGCTCGGCCATCCAACAGCAGCGCGAAGCACGCCGCGACATGCCGCCGGTCGGCCACCGCGATCCGCGACTCGACGTTGCCGCCGTTTACCAAGAGACACTCAAGAGCTATTTCGTGGCAGTCCTCTTTCGCCGCCGGCAACGCCATGCGGGAAAACGTTTCGAGCGGGCAGTGCAAATCGGGCAAGGAGCGCTACTGCTGGGGATCCTAACGTTGGGCATCTTCAGCATTCGAAGATCCTTCCCGCCGCTTTCCCCCGAACGCGCAGCCGTGCTCCGCTGGCTCGACAAGCAAACATCCCAGGCCCGCATCAAGAGTTGGCACACGCCGGCCCCGGACGATGACGGCAGCGTGCGCTTGCGGGTCGAGTATCACTATGTTACCGCGCGCGGCAAGGGGATCGATACGGACCGCATCTTTGTCATTGCTGGTGGCGAAGTCATTCGCGTCGTAAACCGTGACTGAGGCGCACCTGGACAAGCCCAGTCACGCGCCGGAGGAATTCGGCCCGGCGTTTGGCACGATTGGAGCTTGTTTCGCGGCCATGTCTTCCCACGTCACGTTCCACGCCGGACAAGTGTCCGATGCCCGCCGAGCGCTCGGCCGTGGCCCCTTGATGGCGTAGGCGGCGAGTGGCATTCGCCAAGAAAAAAGAAACGGGACGTCCCAGCATTGCTGCCAAGACGTCCCGTCGACATCAGGTACAAGGTTTTCGGTACTAGGTTATTCGGCAAGAGAGTTTACTACCCGAACTTGCCCAGTCGACAATCGATCGTTCTACACGATCAGCCGATTAGGAATCGGTATCGTTCTCTGCGCCTTGGCCAGCGGGTGCCGTTGTGCGAGCACAATCGGTGTAAGCCGCCGCGTCGGTGAAGGCCGAATCCGAAGCACTGCTGGTGCTGGGAGTGTGCACTTCAACCTGCAGAGGGAAGGCAATGGTGTAAGATTGGTCGAGTGCCAACATGGCTTGCGCCACGTCACCCAACTCGTCAATGATGGCATCGCGTGCACCGGCAATACCGGAGACAACGCCGATGGTCAGCAACGTGACCAACAGAACCCATTCAAACGACAGGACGCCTTCGTCCTCTTTCCACATTCGATTGACTAAACGCATCACAACTTTCTCCATTTAAGAAATACTCTTGATGTCAAAACCGCCATGAGGATGCATCGATGCGGGCGGCTGAACAGGTCGCACTTCCACTCAGTAAAAAAAATGGCACATTCAGACGATTGTTGATAACCCGTACCGTCTGCGTTTTCACTGCGAGTCGTTTCATCCTCACGGTAAAGCCTAACCGCATAATCCGTACCAAAGGCGCAATGCGACCTGAATTTGCGTCGCAAACGTAATCGAGATCACCAGTTGCGAATTGGTGCCAAGAAACCTGAACGTGCCGGACAACCAAAAATGATGAACGCCAACGTCAACGATCCGAGTTTGGCACGTAAAGCTCGCCAAGTACCGTGTTAACAAATGAAGGCGTTTTGGCTTGCGGCGCGTGGGCCGCCAGGGAAGCGGTTTTCGACTTCGAAAAATCGACGCGCGTACCGTGGAATGATTGAAAACTACTTGCTGAAAAACGGTCGAGCCGACGGTCCGGAATGACTCAACAATAGGCTGCTGTAACCCGGCGGGAGCCTCGTCCTTCCGGGTACGTGATCGAGTCCCGAAGTTTTTTTTGAGCCGTGGCTTACTTGAGGAACGTTCGCGTTCTACAGTGTCGCGGCACCCAAACTGACGAGGCGTTCTCAGGGATGCGGAATTGCTTGCCGCTACCGCGTGTTCGTATTGTTATCGCTTGTACCGGTTACCGCAAAACTTGTTTAAAATGTCTCGCATGACACACGATTTGATTCTCGGTACCGCGGGACACATTGATCACGGTAAAACGTCGCTCATACGGGCGCTGACGGGCACGGATACGGACCGACTTCCCGAAGAAAAGAAACGTGGCATCACGATTGAACTCGGCTTCGCCCAACTACAAGTCGGGGACTTCCGCTTGGGGATCGTCGATGTTCCGGGTCACGAGCGTTTTGTCCGCAACATGCTGGCCGGCGCCACCGGTATGGATCTGGTGATGCTGGTGGTTGCCGCCGACGATTCCATCAAACCGCAGACGGTTGAGCACCTGGACATCTTGCGCCTGCTCAATCGCCAGGCGGGTGTCATCGCGTTGACAAAGTGCGATCTCGCGGAACCCGACTGGCTGGAGCTGGTGGAAGACGAGATACGGGAACTTGTCCGCGGTTCTTTTTTAGAGAACGCTGCCATTATCCGCACCAGTTCGGCGACCGGCTTGGGATTGGATGACCTTCGTGGTGCACTCCACACCGCCGCCCAGGCTTCGGTCAATTTGAATTCTGGCACCTCACGCAGCAACGTTTTCCGCCTGGCCATCGACCGTTGTTTCACGGTGGCGGGTCATGGCACAGTGGTCACCGGCAGCGTCGGCAGTGGTGCCGTTGCCGTGGGCGACGAACTGGAACTGCAACCCGCGGGAGTCCGGGTCCGCGTGCGCAGCATTCAAAACCACAGCAGCATGGTCGACTCGGTTCATCGGGGGCAGCGCGCGGCGATCAACCTGGGCGGCATTCACCACCAGGACGTATTGCGGGGCTTCGAATTGGCCACGCCGGGACGGTTGATGCCGAGTCGCTGCATGACGGTGAAGATGACGGTCTTACCGGCGGCGCGAAAGCCACTCAAGCATCGCTCGCGCGTACGCCTGCATCTCGGTACGACGGAGCTCATCGCATCTGTCCTCCTGTTAAACCAGCCGCAGCTGGATCCGGGGAACTCGGGATACGCACAGGTCCTGCTGAACGAACCGGCCGTCGCCACCTGGAATCAACCGTTCGTCGTGCGCTCCGAATCGCCGGTCGTCACGATCGGCGGCGGTCACGTGTTACTGGCCCGCGCCGCCCGCCTGCGCAGGCCGACCGCGGTAGATCTGCGGCGCATTCAGGAACTGGGGGCTGCCGACGTGGTCAAGCGAGCCGGGGCCGCGGCCTATTTCCAGAACATTTCCGCCTGGTCACCCGCCGATCTGTGGCAAGCGGTGGACGCCGCCGAACCGTTGGCAATTGTTTCTCAGCTGGTCGACGCCGGGACGCTCAAGCGATTTGAAATCTCCTCGACGCGGACGATTCATGTGCACGAAGACGTCCTGCAGCGACTCTACGGTCAGGTCGAATCGGTTCTGGAACACCTGCACGACGCGGAACCGTTGCGCGGTTACCTGGACCGTTCCCGCTTGAGCGACCGTTTCAAACATCTCGAATTCCCGCAAGTGCTGGCGTTCGCCTTGTCGACAATGTCCACGATGGGGCGAGTGCGCCTAACGAAGTCGGGGGTCGGGCTCCGCGACCGGGGCCCCCAGCTTTCACAGAACGAACAGAAACTGCTGACGCAGCTGGTCGACACCTTGCAGACCGCGGGGATCGAGGCGCCTACGGCGAAGGAGCTTCAACAAGCAGCCACCAAAAACAAAGACTCGGTTCCTCAACTGCTTTCGCTCGCCGCTGCCAACGGCGACCTGGTACAGATCACGGACGAGTATTACCTGCATGCCGACGTCGAACAGCAGATCCGGCAGACGCTGGCGGAGAAAATGGCCGGCGGCAGCGGCAAGACGATGAGTGAAATCCGCGAGACGCTGGGGACGTCACGCAAGTACGCGGTACCGCTGTGCGAGCACTTTGATCGCAGCGGTTTCACCGTGCGCCAAGGCGATCTGCGCGTCCTCGGCAGGCCCTGATCAGCATCCTCGCTGACGCAATCCTCGACTGCTTGAGAGCGTCCGCGCAGCTATCCGGTGCGGCTCCAACGGATCTATCCAGCGCAATGACCGCCGACGCGAGCGCCTCGCAGGTCGCGTTGGCTGCGGTCCCACGGCGTAAGACGCGACGTGATTACGCGGGCAGGTCGTCCAGCGGCGGGAACCACAGGGGCAGTCGTGGAAACAGCGCCGCGGCCACTTCCGCGGCCGTTGCCGTGGCGGCTTCCAATGTCCCGGCCGCGATGGCCTCGGGGACGTTCAGTTGTCCGAGGAGCAACTGAGTAAACGCGTTGTTATCGCACGTGATGCAGTTGCGGCCAACACGGTCATGGGTGATGGTCAACTGCTGCTTCTTTACGACAATACGGACTTTCTGCGTGCCCACCGCGATACCGAGTTCGCAGGCGCGCCCGAGACCCGCGGCCACGGCACGCTGCCGAATCATCTCGCCTAGCGAGTCCAGGAACGTCAGCGGCTCGAACAGTTTGACAACATTCGTCAGACCGTCGGCGCCGTCACTGCGCTGACTCTTGCCGCCGGCGGCTTTCAGCACGGCATGCAGTAGATGTCCCGGCGCGGATTCGACGATCACGGAATGATCATCCCGCTCGATAGCGTCTCCGCAGGCGCGGGCGAGAAGTTTCAGGGCCACGTCGTCGCGCCGCGGCATGGTCATCATTTCCACAAGGCGATTTTCACGCATCGCCGCGTAACCCACGATCGGCTCCAGCGTATCGTCGAGTTCAAATTTGGGTGAACCTTCGATGGCGATGTAGATTCGGTCACAACCGCCGCGGCCGACCAGCCAGCGCCAATACGCGTCGGTACGCACGGTGGCCCCATAGGCCTGTTGTGTATTGATCTCGTACAGGCGCATGAGCGCGGCTTGTTCCACGTGGCGCCAAAGTCGAATGCTGATCGGCAGCGGCTCGCGAGCCAGCATCGTTCTGTTCGGAAACGACTCCTCGTGCGCGCGGATCTCTCGCAGGTAAGACAGAATGTCTCGCGCGCTGGCGATCGACCGGACGGGGGAACCACATATCGTCCAGCCGCGTTTGGTGAAGAACTCCGACGTTTCCGTGCGTGCCAGCCCGAACGTGTCCCCGTGTGCATGCATGTCCTGTTCTGCCGCACGGATCAAGGCCGTAGCACAGCCGCGACGGCGAAATTCAGGAGCGGTAGCGAGATCCGCAAGCAAACTGGACTTGACTTGCAGCCCGCCAAATTGCAATTCGCGCCGTACGATTCGCGCGTGAGCGACAATTTGAGCGCCCCGTTTCACCAACAGGCGGTCCGCCGGTTCGTAGCCGGGAAGGTCCAGCTGCGCTTGAAACTCGACGGACGAGGGCCCGTGGAACACGCTGACCAAGAGTCGGTGCGCGGAGTGATGGTCGCCCGCGGCTCCCAAGGTTACTTTGGGTTGCCACGCTGTGGCGTACGATTTACCGGCGGACGCCAATGCCGCTCGACGTTTCTCGGCGCCGCGCTCTCGGTCCGATCTGACTCGATCTCGTTCATCGATACGAGACGGAAAGGTAGAACTGCTCATGCCCGAATCCCTCCGGCGTTAAATGTTCCATCCGTCGTGGATGCCCCTACTCCTCTGTTTGCCTCATTGAATGACAATGCGCCATGCAACTACCGTTAAGTTAAGCGTCCTTTTCCAAAAGTTCCAGTAGGAGTGCGGGTAAACTTTGGAAAGAAAACAGGCAAAATGAGAAATCTCTTGACGCTAATTGCGATTGTCTGCGAAATTCGATGGCCAATTGACGCTGCCGTTCCTCCAGAATTTGTTGAGTCTGTTTCAGACAGGATTGCAATTCGCGGTTAATGGCAACGATCGCGTCGTGCCGCGATTTCGCCTTGCCATTGCTGGGTTCTGCTTCAAGGACGCGGGCTTTTTCGCGGACCAGTTCGCGCACTCGCGCCGCTTTATCGTGCTCCAAGGCGCTCCAGTTCACATGCTTTTCCGGGTGAAATTCGAGGGAACGCTGGGTGTCGATGGTTTGCCGCAACTTTTCGTGAATTTGTGCACTTTTATCTGGGAGGATTTTTGCAGTGGCCGAGACGGTTAGGTAGCCTGGCGCGGCACAGCCAAAGAATTCCGAGACAATCGCATCGGTCAATTGGTCGTATTTCGCGCCGCCAATGCCATGCACGAACAGGTCGCAAAGGAGCAGTCGAGCATACATGGTCGTGGTGAGCGCCCGCGAACGTAGCTTGACGCCACCCGCACGAATCTCCGCGAAATCGTCCGTGGTGGCAATGCGGGCGGTCCAGTCGCGGCGATCGGTCAGTTCGATTCCGCGTTCGAGAACTCGGGCGAACAGCTGGCGACGCGTTGGATTCCGGGTGTCCCAAACCCAGAACGGCGCCTCCAGCCAACCGCTCTCGCTCGCCAATTCTGGCACGGGGTGCGATCGGCTGCGGATCTTGTGGAGTCGCCGGTAGACGTGCAGCGAACGGTTGTGGATTTCGCGAAACCGTTCCAGATTTCCCAGGATGTGCAGCATGAACACGCGAAACGGATGGGAATCGCAGATGCTGGACAGCGGCACTTCCAAGTTGCGCACGCCCAGCTGCCATTCCAGTTGGTGCCGCGCGGAGGCGATCGCCTGCCCCAGCGAACTGCCCCGTTTCGCCGCCTCGACGGCCAGGGGCCACAGCCTGTTGACGATCGGATCGTCGACGAAGGGAGCGATGCGGGCGGCAACCTCGATTCCGAATCGCTCGAAAGTTTCCCGGTCCAGAATGGTCCGCTCTTCAAACGGCATGATTGCGGTGGCCTGGTCGAACAGGACGGACTCCATGCGCGGCTGTTCGGGGGAACCGGTTGGGACGCGAATCGCTACGGTATCGGCGACATCGTTATCGATTACCAGGTTGACCGGCAAGGCATGATGCGCCGCAGCCACGCGGGACAGCAGGAAATTCTTGAACCACACTCCTGGATGGAAGAGACGCGGCTGATGCCCAGCCATGACGATTCGGGGCTGCGGCGGTGCGGCAGCCTCGGGAAGGTAAACGGTTGAATGCGCCAATGCCCGTTGCCGCAGTTCCTCCCGTGCCCGTTCAGCCAGGTCCCCGAGCGGCGAACCCAAAATGGCAACCTTCTGGCGCGCCGGCTGCGCGTCGGATACCGGCCACCGCTGTAACACTTCCGCCAGGGGCGGATCGATCCACGCGTCACCATGTTCCGACGGCGCGCGCAGTCGTTTTCTCGAGACGAGCGAATCGAGACCGGGCATCGGTGCGGCAACCGGTCCTTTCCGTTCCGCATTCCGCATACCACGTTCCCCGTTCTTCACACCATTTCCAATTTGCAGGGATTGTTCTTGCGCCGGCTCGAGGCCTTCGTGTTGGCAATGGCGCGATCCAAGACCTGATGGTAGTAGGCCAACCGCGTATTGGAATCGTCCAGCACGGCACCGAACGAACGCTCTTCGTCCAAGTAGATCAGCGGCACGGGCAGTTCCATGATGCGCAACCCCGAGCAGGCCGCTTGGACCCAAAGTTCGAGAGGCATGGCATATCCATCTTCCTTGATTTCCAATTCCCGCAACGCGCTCGTGCGGTACGCTTTGAAGCCGCAAAACGCATCGGTAATGGACAGCCCCAGGCGCCGATTCAAGTCGGCAGTGATGCGCATGTTGATCCAGCGGCGTTCGGCCGGCGGCCGGCTGTCCCCGGGGTACTTCTTCAGGTAACGGCTGCCCGAAACCATATCCACTTCCTGGCAGGCCGCCACAAATCGAGGGATTCGCTGAGGCTCGTGCTGGCCGTCGCAATCGATAGTCACCACGCCCTCGTAATCGCGCTCAATGGCATACTGGAAGGCGGTCTTGAGAGCCGCGCCATAGCCACGGTTCCGCAGATGGGAGACGACCGCGATGTCATCGCGATGGCGCAGCAGCTGCGAAGTCCCGTCGGACGACCCATCATCCACTACCAGAATCGCTGTGCTGTGGCGACGAACTTCGTCTAGAACGGCATTCACGTAGCCGACTTCGTTGTATACTGGTAGGGCCGTGAGCCAATTCTCTGCCATGACAGTTTTCCAGGGGGAGGTCGCTAAGCCACGCTTAAAAACACTGGCGCGGTTGGCCGGGCGAAGTCCCGGCAAAACACTGCCGTGACACTCAGCATCCACCGTGCCCTTGTCGTGCAACTCCGCTTAGCCCAACGGTAGGTACGCACGAATTTGTTACAGCAAACTCATTCTAGGTGAACGTTGAATCGAGTCAACGAGCGATTTGACGTTGACAAGGCACTATTCGCAATTCGATGGACCCGCAAAAGCTCTCCAATCCGAAGTTTCGCTGGCTGAACTGGATGCCTGCGATTACGGGCATTGCCGGACTTGGAATTACGATGTTCCTGTGGTACCAGTTGCAGTCCTTGGACCAGGGGCTGGTGGCCGGCCAGTTTACGCTGGACGCGCGGGACCAGGTCTTATCGATCCAGCGCGAGATGGCTTCGATCATCGAAACGACGGAAAACGTAGCCGCACTCTATTCCGCATCCCAGGAAGTTGACTACAGTAAGTTTAATTCTTTCTGCGCTCCGCTGCTGAAGCGGCACACCTCGATTAAGGCGTTGGAGTGGGTCCCGCGTGTACCGCGGGCCGCGCGGCAAGCTCACGAAGAACAGGCGCAGCGCGAAACCTCCTCGGCCACTTACCAGGCATACGAGATCAAGGCCTTGAACGAACAAGGCGACATGATTCGGCAAGTTGATCGGGACGCCTATTTTCCCGCCTACTTCATTGCGCCGTTGGAAGGAAACGAACCGGCCTTGGGGTTGGACATTGCGTCCGAGCCGGTAAGACGCGAGTGCCTTTTCCGGGCCGAACAGTCACGCTCCGTCGCGATCTCAGGAATCATGCAACTGGTCCAAGGGAAGAAGGAAGAACCCAGCTTCATGGTGATTGCGCCGATCTTTCCCAACGGCACGACCGATCCATCGACTCCGGCCGACGGATTCGTCATCGCGGTCTGCCACATGCGGCAAGTCATCTTGTCTTCGCACATTTTTTCGAGCCAGACCGAGATGGAGATTGCGGTCGCCGACATCACCGAACACATCGCGGCGGAACCGTTCTACTTTCACCACGTGCGGATGGTCGATACCGGGCCGGTCAAACCGATCGCTCGCGAATCCATGATCCGGCACGAGGACAGGCACACGATGGCCGGCCGACGCTGGCAGTACGTTTGTCAGCCAACCCACGATTACATTGCAACGCACAGCAGCATTGTCCCGTTCACCAGCCTGCTGGGCGGACTGTTGCTCACCGCGCTGGTCGTGGCCTACACGTCGTCGCTGGTGGGACAGAACGCTCGCGTGGAACAGCAAGTCGCCATCCGAACGCAGCAATTAGAACAGGCCTACCTGCAGCTTGACACCCACGTGGCCGGTCGCGAAAAGGCGGAACTGGCGTTGAGCGAGTCCGAAGCGGCCTATCGTTCGCTGGTGGAAAGCTTGCCGTTAAACGTGTTTCAGAAGGACCTGGAAGGACACGTCATTGCGGCCAATCCGCGATATTGCGCGACCGTCGGCAAGGACCACGACGAGGTCATCGGCATGACGGACTTCGATATGTTCCCGAGTCGGCAGGCGCGAAAGTACCGGGAAGACGACCAGTATGTCGCGCGCACCGGCGAGGTCCTGGAGGATGTCGAAAGCCACGTGGGGCATGACGGGCACGAGTTCTACGTGCAGGTGCTAAAGGCGCCGGTGCGCAACGCGGACGGCGAAATCGTCGGCGTGCAGGGCATGTTTTGGGACGTTTCCGAACGGATTCGCGCCGAGGAGCTGCGCCGTCAAAGCGACGCCCGATTCAGGCAGCTGGTGGAATCCAACATCATCGGCGTCATGGTCGCTCGCCTGGACGGTGGTATCCTGGACGCCAACGACGCCTTTCTGGAGATGCTGGGCTATTCCCGCGATGACCTGCAGGACGGCAATCTGCGCTGGGACAGCATCACCCCCTCGGAGTACATGGAAATCGATCGCCGCGCCGTCGCTACCTTGAGACAACGGCGCCATTTGGACCCCTTCGAAAAGGAGTACGTCCACAAGCATGGACACCGGATCCACGTCCTGATCGGCGTTTCGATGCTGGAAGGTTCGCAGGAAGACTGCATCTGCTTTGTCCTGGATATCTCCGAACAGAAACAGTTCGAAACCGAATTGAAGCAAGCCAAGCAGGCAGCCGACGACGCCAACGAAGCGAAGAGTCAGTTTTTGGCCAATATGAGTCACGAAATTCGCACACCGATGAACGCCATCCTGGGCATGACCGAATTGGTGCTGGGCGGAGAACTGCGGCCGGAGCAGCGGGAATATCTGTCCATGGTGCTCGAGTCTGGCGAATCCTTGCTGCGGATCATCAACGAAGTGCTTGACTTTTCCAGGATCGAAGCGGGCAAGTTCGAACTGAATCACGAGCCGTTCAAGCTTCGCGATACGCTGGGCGACGCCATGAAGACCATGGCTCTGCGATCCCATTCCGGAGACCTGGAGTTGCTATGCGATGTTTCGCCGGCAGTTCCGAACTGCCTGCTGGGAGATCCCAACCGGCTCCGCCAGATCGTCCTGAACCTGGTCGGCAACGCCATCAAGTTCACCAGGCAGGGAGAAGTGATGCTGTCGGTGGATACGACGGAAACCGACGAATCGGATGCCGTCGTCTTGCACTGCCAGGTCAGAGACACGGGAGTGGGAATTGCTCCCGACAAGCTGCAGCATATCTTCGAAGCGTTCGAACAGGCGGACACGACCTTGACACGGCGGTACGGCGGGAGCGGTCTGGGACTGACGATCTCGTCGCGGTTGGCTGAATTGATGCAGGGTCGGATTTGGGTCGATAGCGAAGTGGGGGCCGGCAGTACGTTTCACTTTACCGCCCGGTTTGAACGCGATCCTCATCCCCACGAGTCGGACAATCACTGGATTCCTTCCGAGCTGAAGGGGAAACGCGTCCTGGTGATCGATGATTGCGATTCCAACCGCCGCATTCTGGAACGAATGCTCACCGACGAACTTCAACTGCACACGGTCACCGCGGGGACAGCCCGCGATGGTATCCAGTTGCTGCGCGACGAAGCGGCGGGCGGAACGCCTTTCGATGTGATGGTAACCGATATCGGCATGCCCGACGCCGACGGGTTTCAACTTTGCGAATGGGTTCGTAGCGAATCCGCGATTCGCAAGACTCCCATTGTCGTACTGGTTTCCGGAGATCGTCCCAGCGACGTGCAGCGCTGTCGTGAATACGGGATCGGCATTCATATCATCAAGCCGGTAAAACGCGCGGAACTCGTCAAGTCCCTGGCTCATGCCCTGGGTGTGGACGAGCTCCGCGCGGCCGACGGTCGAACGTCTCCCGACTCGCCCGGCATGGACCGGCCCGTCAGTATCCTGCTGGCCGAAGACAGTATCGTCAACCAGAAACTGACCGTGGGACTGCTCGCCCAAAAGGGACATCAGGTGGTTGTCGTCAATAACGGTAGAGACGCCGTGGACCAGGCCGTCAATCACGAGTACGACTTGATCCTCATGGACATCCAAATGCCCGAAATGGACGGGCTGGAGGCGTGCCGGCTGATCCGAGTTTCCGAGAAACTGTCCGGACGGCACGTGCCGATCATCGCCATGACAGCACATGCCATGAAGGGAGACTACGATCGCTGCATCGCGGCCGGGATGGACGACTACCTGGCGAAACCGATCCGCGCGCAGCAACTCCACGGCATCATTGCCGACACGCTGGGCCTGTCGATGGGGAGTTCTTCGTCGACGACGTCGCCCAACTCCTTCACCACGCTGGACTGGAATACGGCTCTGGAAACCGTTGGCGGCGACGAGGAGTTGCTGAAGGAAGTGGTCGATGCCTTCCTGTCCGAATGCCCGCAGATGGTCGAGTCCATTCGATCGTCGATCAGCGACGCGGATACCAAGACGCTGCAGCGTGCCGCCCACACCGTCAAAGGTTCGATGCGGTATTTCGGCGCTCAAGCAGCTTACGAACTGGCTTACGAGCTGGAACGCAGCGGCGAACGCGGAGTGCTCGACGGCACCCGCCAAACACTCAGCAACCTGGAGCGGGAACTTTCCCGACTGCTCCCGGAACTCGAACAGTACCGCGCCCAGTAGTTCGCACGGCACAGCGCGACAAACGTCACTTCTTGTTCCAGGCATCCACTTCGGCCTGGGTGACGACGATCCTGCGAATGGCCGTCGCCTTGCCGGTCTGGGGATCGACGTCCACGATACTTCCGGACAGCCGCACATCCTCGGTGGCGACCTGAAACATGGTTGGCCGAAACGTGAGCGTCGTTTCCATGACGCGATCAATCTTGCGGCCGATAATACTTTCATACGGTCCGGTCATGCCGACATCGCATTGAAAGGCGGTACCGCCAGGAAAGATGGTTTCGTCCGCCGTCGGGACGTGGGTGTGCGTCCCCAACACAGCCGACACGCGGCCGTCCAGGTAGCGCCCCATGACCTGCTTGTCGCTGGTCGCCTCGCTGTGAAAGTCCACCAGGCGTACTTTCACGTCCAGCGGCATTTCCTTGAGCACGCGGTCCACCGCCGACCAGGGACAATCCACGGGCCGCATGTAGACGCGACCGAGTAAGCTGATGATTCCCAGCCGGCAGCCATTCTTGGTATGGATCACGGCCCAGGCCTTGCCCGGCGCGGCGGCCGGGTAATTGGCCGGCTTGACAATGTTGGTCGCCGTTTCCAGAATGCGCCCGATCTCCTTGCGCCGATAGATGTGGTCTCCCATCGTGATGCCATCGACACCTGCTTCGATCAGGGCCTCGTAAATCCCCGGAGTCAACCCGGACCCGTCTTGAGCGTTTTCCGCGTTGGCGATGACGACGTCGATCTGCTCGCGTTCGCGCAGCGGCGCGATCCCCCGAATGACAATCC
>CALBSZ010000625.1 GCA_937967665.1 uncultured Planctomycetaceae bacterium | reverse complement strand
GGACTCTTTCATTCCCAATTCCAAGCCGGTTTATCCCGGCGCTTTCCCTGTCCCCATTTTTCGCGGGCCACCAGTGACATTGTGCCGCGAAAGGGGGACAGGCACCATCGATCCACCGCGTTTTCCGGGACGAGCCAAACACAACGATGGAGCCAGTCCCCTTTTCGCTAACGTCAACCCTGCGCTGTAGTATTAGTGACTACCCGCCGAGCCGGCAGGAAGCCAAGAAGGCCCGCTGGCGCACCCATACGAGCACGTCGCGCAAGTGTGAATGATTCCTTGTTTTCTGCGTTTTCAGCACACACTCGCTAGCGCGTCGAGCTTGCAAAAACCACGGTACGGGGCACTCGCTTGTGGCGTGCCGTGTCAGGGGCGACGCAGCCAGCTCGTGACGATGGGCGGCAGGGTCGTCGTGATGTAGTAGGCCCGCGGAGTGCTCATATCCAGCAGCGTTTCGATCTCCGACGCACGCGATTGCATCAGCGACGGCACATTGAACAAACTGGGCGGTTGCTCGTATTCGACAACGCGCACCTTCTTGCTGTCGAGTTGCGCGAGTTCCGTCGCACGGTCGATGGCCGCTTCGATAAAACCAATCTCGTCCACCAGCCCGAACCGCTTGGCCTGGTTTGCCGTGAAGATCTCTCCGGTGGCCAGTTGATCCAGCGCTTCCGGGTCGGCATCAAAGTTGGCTCGGCCCAGTTTGACAATGTCTTTGAAACGCGAAAACGATTCGTCCACGTAACCTTCCAACAGGCGGCGATGATCCTCGGAAATCGGACGCGTCATGCTCAGCATTTGCTTGCGGGGATGGGTGGCGATCGAGTCGTCCTTCACATTGAATTCTTCCAGCAGCCCGCTGATGTCGTAGTGCGGGATAATGACGCCAATCGAGCCCGTGGTGGTTGTGGGTTCCGCGTAAATGGTTTGTTTCTCGTGTCCGACCGCCATGGAAACGTAGTAGCCGCCGCTGGTTGCGATACTGCCCATGCTGACAACTACCGGGATTTCCTTGTCTTCACGCAGTTTCGTCAGGTGATGGAAGATGTAGTCCGAGCCGGTAACGGTGCCGCCTGGCGAGTCCACGCGCAGCACGACCGCCTTGACATTCTTATCGTCCCGAACGCGGTCGATCTGCTGCTTGACGTAGCCGTCTCCCTGCATGATAACACCGCTGACGTTGATGATCGCCACCTTCGTGGCGGCGAAGGGTTCGCCGGAATGGAACTTCTCCATAATGCCGCCGGTCGTATCGAAATATTCCGACATGGTGAGTGCCTGGCCGATCAGGATCACCAGCAACACGAAACACGAACTCCAGCCGAGCCAGGCAAAGATGCGAAACAGCAAGCCGGCTCGCCCCGTCTGAACGATGACCGTGGGCGAGGCGGTCTGCGGGTCCGCGGGTTGCGCAGGCGTGGCGGGCGAGGCAGGTTGTCCTGTTGAATCCATAACTCAAATCGCTTTTTCAATTGCAGGTAGAAGACGGAAAGCCATGCAGAATTGTACGCCTTGAACACACGAATCAAAGGCTTTTGTTCTGATTCCGTGGTGAAAAACAACGTCGTCACTGGGTTCGCAACGAGTGGTGTTGCCAGAGCACGCGAGATCGTTGTAAGCTACTGCCACATATACCAATTATGCCAGCTGTTGTCGATTTGCCGAGAAGGAGTTTGCAGTGTTAGTTTCTGCCTCAACGGAGTGTTTTGCAAATTTGTCGTTTCAAGAAGCCATTGAAAAGCTGGTAGATTTGGAATACACGAACGTCGAAGTCGCCATCCACGAAAATGGGAACCACATCACCCCGACCCAGGTGGCGGAGGATCTGGACGCGGCGGTGATGGTTTGCTGCAGCACGCATCGCATGAACGTTGTCTCGTACAGCCTGGACATTCAGGCGGAGGGAGACGAGTACTACAAGCAGTTTGCGGCCTGCTGCCGTTTGGCGAAAGCGACGAAAGTGGTCACGCTCACCGTTCCCTCGGGCGAACACGGGACACCGTTTAACGAGGAAGTCGAACGCCTGCGAAAACTCGTCGATATCGCCACCTTGCAGGGCGTGCGTGTGGCGATGCGTACTCAAGTGGGTTGTATCTCGGATGATCCCGACACCGTGATCTTGCTCTGCAACAACGTCAAGGGCCTGGGAATCACGCTTGATCCCAGTCATTTCATTTATGGCTGCGATCCCCCGAAGAACTACGAAAAATTGTTGGAACTGACGTACCACGTGCACTTGCGAGACACCAACAAGAAAGCACTGCAAGTCCGCATCGGCCAGGGGGATATCGAATACGGTAAACTCGTCTCACAGCTCGCCAAGGTCGGCTATAACCGGGCCTTGAGCGTCCACATGACGGAAATCCCCAACGTCGACCATTTTGCCGAAATGCGCAAGATGCGACTGCTTCTGGAAAGCCTGCTGTAGCCGCCATCAGGCATGCAGCAAGCTGTGCACTCGGGAAATGGGAAATCGCCGGTGAAGGCGTTTGAGTGCGTAGGAGCAAGCTGTTAATCCGCACCGGCTGCGCTGGCTTCGAATTCGTGCACGACCGTCCCGAATACGTCGTGATGGCGGACCGCGATGTTGGGGACGTCATCCTTTTTCGTGACAGACACGGACAAGAAGCCGCCTTTGACTCGAAGGAACGATTGCCACTCGGGTTGCTGGGGGTTTCCGCCTGCGTGTTTGTCGCTGGCTGGTCCGCAGGAGAATTCGCGGAGACCGGTTTGGGGGTCGACCGACACGTATTGCCAGTGACGATCGCCACAGCAAGTAAAGAAGTTCTTCAGTCCCTGTTCTTTCGTCCAGTTGCGGAACGCGTTGCCTTCAAATGCGAAGGCGTCATTGGCGTGGTTGTCGTTTTTTCCCTTGTCACGGTCCGGTCCCACGATTGGCGTCGGGCTGATCAAAACACGGAAATCGGCGTCGCTCTCCAGAATCGTCTTCTTGAGCCACGCCAATTGCTCGGCGCCCCAAATTGTCTTGTCGGGTCCGTCCCGCATGTTGTTTGGCGAGCGGTAGAGTCGGCCTTCGACCATCCAGACTTGCAGTCCCTTTCCCCAGCGGACGCTGCGGAAAGTCTTGTCGCCCATCGGCACTTGTTCACGGTAGATCTTGAATCCGTCTTCGAATGTGAGCGGATTCATCCATTTCGCTTTCATCGTCGGCCAGCAGTCGTTGCACCAGGAATCGTGGTCGTCGACTTCCCAATATCCCGGCACAAATCGATGAAACTCCACATGCCGCGGCAGCGAGTACATTCGGTGCCAATGGTGTCGTGCCAGTTCTACCGTCCGCGCTCGCGGGGCTTCGCTATCCAGATACACGGTATCTCCCGTGGGCACGATGAAGTGCGGCCGCAACTCCTGCATCGCAGGGTAGATGTGATAGCCGTCCTGGTGGTCGAGATCCCAATACGACTGCCCGGTCACCACCGTAAACCTTACGTCTTGCCAAACTTCGGGCCGTGCAGGAGTGGTGAACGTACCGTCGGGTCCATTCGAGACCGGGACATCGACGGCATCCCGAACATGCAGGAGGACTTCATATTTGGTGCCCGGCATCAAGCCGTCCAGTTGGAACTGGTGCACATAGTCATTCTCAGCTTTGACCGTGACCCAATCGGTCGTCCGGTTTCGCCCGCGCGGAACGAGCGGCCCGTACTCCAGTCGGACTTGACCAGCGGCCCCTGCAACGGCGCCGTGACGACTTTCAACTTTCACCTCCGATGGGACGTATTTCTCCTGCTTCGGCTCGCGTTTCGCAGGCTCGCGAAAGCCATCCCAATGGCGTTCTTTGCTGCGGGTAATCCGCGTCCAGACAATGGCCGAGTCTTGAGTCACCTCGCCAACTCGAAATCCCATCGCCATTTCGGCCGCATGCACGCCGTGAGTTGTGGCGACAAAGCCGGCCAGAAAAACACCCAGAATAGCAGTGGTCTGCAAGCGACACATGAAAGATACCTATGGCAGCAAGAGATATTTATGGCAGTCACAGCGCAACAGGAGTTCTACAATCATAGCGTAAAATCTGGCCGGAAGTGCCGGACGCTGGATCCGCTTCGCGAGTCCCTTTCGGGGCGGTTCCAAACGGGGGCGTGCTGGCTGGCGACAACGGAACGGCCCTTTCCAGCCGGTCGCAGGTGTTTATACTACAAGGTTTATCGATTGTGCCGAGTGCTCGTGCAGGTCCTGAAAATGGCGGAATCGCCTCATCGTATTCGCAACGTCGTCTACTATAACGGGCGCGTGCAGGGCGTGGGTTTCCGTTGGAATGCGGCGAACGAAGCGCGGGGGTTTTCGGTCGACGGCTATGTCCGGAACCTGCCGGATGGCCGAGTCGAACTGGTGGCGGAAGGGACTCGCGACGAAGTGGCAAGATTCCTGGAGGCCATCAGGCAGCGGATGGGGGCGTGCATTCGCGACGAACAAATTAGCGACATGGCGGCATCCGGAGAATTTCAGAGCTTCGAGATCCGTACTTGAGCCAAGAAAAAGATCCTTTTTTAAGTTGAACTTAACAGTCCTCCGTCACGTACAACACAAAACCGTCCAGTTCCACATGCTCGCGTATTTCCTATGAATCAAATTGGCGTGATCGGATTCGTTTCGCCGTGGATTGCTGATTGGCTTACCCCGGTTTGGATTCTGTGCTTGGGCGTGCTGGCCGGAGTCCTTCTGTGCGCGGCGGTGTGGTGCATCACAGCCGCCTTGTCGATGATTCCTCCGATTGGATCGCTGGCGGAGAAAAAAGCAGGTCGCACCTACGCGGCCGGCGTGCTGTTCGTGATTTTCGGGTTCCTGGCCATTCGCTGGTTCATCGCACCGAACTTTGCCGCCTGGCGGGCCGAGGGCACCAACGTGGCCATCGGCAATCTGCTGACCGCGATCATTGTCTTGATTCCCATCTCGCTGGGACTCGCCATGGCCTGCGTCCATCTGGTCTCGCGGAGGATGGTATCGGAAACATGGTTAGCAATTCGTGAAGGCGTGTTGTGGCCACTGTTCATCATCGGCATCGTCCTGTCGATCTTTGGCCTGATCGGCGGATTCGTTTCGCATCAGCCGCTCGAGATCCTGCGCAGCCTGAAGCAATTGGCCTCAACGGGAAGCGTCGTTGAGCAGTTTGAGATTGAGCCGGCGCCGCGCTCCGAGGAATTTGACGAATTCAGCAAGCCGCCTCAAACAACGATCCCCGTGCAAATTGACCGCGACCAACTGCATTACCTGCAGTTCCTTTCCGACCAGCGGTTGGAAGTCGAAACGTTTTCGGAACTGCAAGACGTATCGTCTTCTCTGAATCGCACCGTTCTGGACGTTGCGCCCAACGAATCCGTCGCGTGGCTGGCGTCGTCGAGTGCGTTTCCTGAAAAACAAATCACGGAACTGTTTGTCCGTAACTTTGGTCGCGAGACCGCCAACTTGCAGTTGACCATTGCCACGCGTCCGGTACATCCCCAAGTGGCCGTGGTTCCCATTGCCGCCATCGGCGTCTTGACCGTGTTCTTGCTGTACCTGTTGCAGCGTGCTGCCATGCCGCGTGTGTCGGCGATCGCGCTGGCCACGTTCAAATCCGAGGTGGCTCAGCCGCTGTTCGCGATCCTGCTAGGCGTCGGCTGCGTGGCGATCATCGTATTTATCTGGATCCCCTATTTCACGCTGGGCGATGATATCAAAATGCTGAAAGACACCAGCCTGGTGTGGATCATGCTGACCGGAATCTTCCAAGCCGTTTGGGCCGCCAGCACGTCGGTGTCCGAGGAAATCGAAGGACGCACCGCGCTGACCGTGCTTTCCAAGCCGCTGGGGCGTCGCAGCTTTGTCATCGGAAAATTCCTCGGCATTGCCTGGACCGTGGCGCTGCTGTTCATCGTGATGGGATTTGTGCTGCTGGTCGTCGTCTCGTACAAACCCATTTACGATGCGCGCGAATCGGGGGGAACCGACGTGACCTGGCAGCTCTGCCATTTCGAAGTAGTGCGAACTGTCCCGGGACTCGTCCTGGCACTGATGGAAACAGTCGTGTTGGCCGCGTTGAGCGTCGCGATTTCGACAAGACTCCCGCTGCTCGTGAACCTGGTGATCTGCTTTGCCATTTACGCTTTGGGGCATCTGACACCGCTGATCGTTCAGACGTCGGATGAGAGGTTTGAAATCGTCCGGTTTTTTGGGCGGTTTATCGCGACCGTTTTCCCCAACCTGGACCATTTCAACATTCAAGCCGCAGTGGCCACCGGCACGGCCATCCCGCTGGAGTACCTGGGCTGGTCGCTGGTCTACTGCCTGGTCTACACCTTGATCGCCATGTTCCTGGCACTGGTAATGTTCGAAGACCGGGACCTGGCTTAAGCGAGCCGCGTGAATCATTGGCGAAGGCGATTGTAATTCGCAGCGCGGTGTTGTAAAATACTCGCATCACGTACCTCCATCTGGAATGCGTGACGCGCTGTCGCGCCGCACTTTGGATTGGTTCAACTTCCCGTTTGCAGTGGTAAACGAAGTCTTGAACTTTTCTGGTGTGGCGAACGTCGAAGTCGCGGGATCGCCCGAGTAATCCTATCCCTGTTTCCTGTTTCATCGGGCCCTCGCGTTATGAGCACAAGTTCACTCCAGCGCGCCGCCACTGACGGGCTGCCGCGCTCCGACCGCTGGTTCTTGTTTACCCTGCTTCCGCTTCGCGCCGTTGGGCCGACGCTACTGGTCATTGGCGTCGGCATGGTTTCCGTCATCCTTCTGCAGCGGCAGGAAACGGCGCCCCGCGCCTGGTGGCTGAGCGAACTGGCTGGACAGATGTCTTTCCTGGATTCGCCCTGGCTGGCCACACCCGAATGGCGGCTACTGGCGGTGTGCGGAATCGGTCTGACGATTTGGCTCATGGACACGATGCTGCGACTGGGAACGGAGCGCTACGCCGAGTCGATCCTGGCCCGGACGACCTGCCAATTGCGCCGGCACGTTTATCAAAAGAGCCTGGCACTGGGGCCGTTCAGCGTTTCAAGCGGTTCAGGACAGGGACACGCCACACTACCAGAGGATCTATTTTTCGAAACAACCGAGTCGGTGCAGCGTGGCTTGTACGCTCGCTATGTGACACGACCGTTGGCGGCACTGACGATCGTGGCCTTGCTGTCGCTGGTAGCCGTGACCAACCTGTGGCTTGCCATTTTGGCCGTGCTGCTGGCTCTGGTTGTGCGGCGTTCGGATACGGTTGAGGCGCAGCGCAGGGAAGAATCGCAATCCCGGCATGCCGTGCGTCTGGGCAGGCTGCGTCGCGTTCTCAGTGGTCTGTTGCGGCCGACTCCTTCGGTGCTGAAGCCGGCGGTCTCCACGAAAGTGCTGGAACAACACTTGACGAAGTGGGAGCAGGAACGGCGGCACGGCGAACGCGCCAAGTCGCGCTATCATGCCAAACTCGCCGCGACCCGCACACTGGCCTGCCTGTTCTTTTTGCTCGTGACGGTGTTGACCCCGCAAACAAACGTGGCCAGCGCGACCATGATCGGCCTGGCCTTGAGTTGCTGTTACCTGCCGGGCAAACGCTTTTGGGACGCGGGTCGGATCGTGGCGGACGCGCACGTCGCGGCCGACCAGGTATACGCCTTCCTGGACCGGCCTTCCGATGTCATTCAGCCCCCCAATGCCAAACCGCTGGGTCGCGTCAGCAAAGCGATTCAGCTGGTCGATGTGACCATCAATGGCCAGCCGCAATGGCATCCGCTGCGCGATGTCACGCTCACCATCCCGGCGGGCAGCACCGTCGCGATCCTTTCGACGGATGAAAGAACGGTGGACATCCTGGCTGGCCTGTTCCTGCGGCTGGCCGATCCGACGTCGGGCCGTCTGCTTTTTGACGAGACCGATTTGCGCAGCGTCACGCTCGATTCGCTGCGCGAGCAAGCGGCGCTCATTGACTATCAAGGGATCGTGTTCGACGGCACGGCCAGTGACAACATCAGCTGTGGCGACACGCAATACAGTGTCCTGCAGATCACCGAGGCGGCGCGCCTGGCAGGCGTGTACGATTATCTTGCCGGACTCGAACAGGGGTTCTCCACAATGCTTGGTCCCGAGACTGAGATCCCGCCCATTCGACGCCTGCAAATCGCTGCCGCGCGCGCCCTTTTACGGAATCCGTCGGTGCTGGTGGCGAAAGAACCGAACTTCACCGATCAGGCGGGGAACAACGCGGTTACGGAATTGTTTCGCCGCTTGAGGCAGCAGCGCACGCTGCTCATCTGTGCCTCGCGGATGGAAACCCTGCGGACGGTCGACCAGGTATTCCTGTTCGCCGACGGGCGACTCCAGGCCCATGGTTCGCACACGGACTTGCTGAAGCAGAGCGAACTGTATCGCCACTGGAATTACATCCGCTTCAATCCCCACCGGCAAATTGCCTGAGTCCCGTCGCGGTTTCGCGGCGACCGGCGTTTCGCCCCAACGTGTGTTGGCACACGGCTTGCACCAATCACCTGCAGCCGGATCGAAGGTGCCGCCGGCATCGATCGACTTCAGCCGCCGCCAGTTGGCAGCGGTCCGGGTGTGCGAGCGCGCGGAAAAGGTGTGCGGATGCGGGCGGCGGAAGGATCGCTTCACGACGAGTGGTCTTGTATTGGGCTCGAAGACATACTCAGCATGGGAGGACATGAAACATGGCGACGTTTGTCTCACTGATTAACTTCACGCAACGCGGGGAAGAGGACATCCAGCATTCCGTGGATCGCGCGAACGCGTTTTGCGCGGCGGCGGAAAAAGTGGGTGCTCGAGTCAAAGATGTCTACTGGACCTTGGGCAAAGTCGATGGCGTGCTGGTCTTCGAAGCGCCCAGTGACGAAGTCGCAACATCGCTCATGCTGGGACTTGCTCACCAGGGGAACGTGCGGACGCAGACGCTGCGAGCTTTTACCAGCGAAGAGATGTCCGCCATTGTGAGCAGCCTGGCGTAACTGGCTGGAATCGGTTCCCAGCGAAGATCACGTGCGGCCGTGCCAGGCTACTGCTGGAGCAGTTCCCGGGCTTCACTCACGAGGCGCTGCGCCCAGGGTTTGTCCCGATACAGTTCGACGATCCCCTCCGCGACCAACCGGGCTCGTCTGGTGTCGGTCGTCCGATGTTGCCGCGCCCATTGAAGCCGCTCGGCCACGACGGCCAGTTCGTCCGCCGGCGCCTCGGTCAGCGAGGCGCGCAGCCGCTTCAGCTTTTCTTCGGCCAGTCGCAGGCACAGGGCCGTATCTTCCGCATCCTTGGCGGAACCATGCAGGGCGCTTCCTCCGTAAACATCCAGCAGGGCCTGCAACTTCGTCGCCGCCCGCTGCGGGTCGACCGTTTCCAACTCCAGCGCCTGAACGTAAACCCGTTCCACAGGCAGCAACGCGTCCATGCCTCCAAGGCGTTTGGCTTCGCGTTCCAGCATCAGCGGATAGCGGTACAGTCGGAGTTTCATCTGGTACTCGGCAACCTGTTCGCGGCGCGGGTCATCGGGAAACCGCTGCTGGAACTCCTCCATTTGCTCCGCGTGCGCGGCCAGCTGCAACGGATCTTCGACCGCGGCCGCGGATTCAATCCTGGTAAACAGGTCATCCGCCGACTCGGGACGACTTAGCAGCCAGGCCCCGGCCGCCACCAGTACCACGATGAGCAGCACCAGGCCGATTCTCAGCCACGAAGTCGGGTCCGATTCCGTCTCGAGCGCGATGGCGCTGCCGCGTTCCTGTTCGGTTACTTCGGTAAAGCGGTTGGAATCGACGTCGGCCGGGTTGCTGACTGGAATTTTTTCTGGCGAAGGCCCGGTGACGAAGGTGGCGTCCTCTTGTCGCTCCGCCTCGATGGCCTTCAATTCCGCCGTGTCGTACTCCGCGGTCGCTCGCAGGGACGTCGGCGAGGCAACGCCCCGAACCAAGGGGGGCTCGTCGACGGCGGAGGGAAGACTGGTACCGAGCAGCGTGGGGTTCGTCAGCGCGTGATGCATCGCCTGCAGGCGGTTCGCCAAGACGTAGGCATTAGCGATCCGCTTGTTTGGATCCTTGATCAGCAATTCCGCGATCAGGTGTTCGAGTTCATCGGGCACTTTGGGGTTATAGCGGTGCACCGAAGGCACTTCTTCATAGCGCAACGAATGAATCACCTGGGGCAGCGAGCTGCCTGTGAACGGCGGCCGTTTTGCCAGCAAAGCATACATGACGGCGCCCAGGCTGTAGAGGTCCGCGCGGTGGGTGACCGCCGCGCCTTCGGCTTGTTCGGGCGACATGTAGTCCGCCGTCCCAATCACACTGCCGGCGCGCGTCATGTTACTGACCCCGAACAGCTTGGCGATGCCGAAATCGGTCAGCTTGATCAGCCGGTCTTCCGTTGCCAGCAGGTTAGCCGGCTTCAGGTCGCGGTGAATGACGCCATGATCGTGGGCATGCTTCAGTGCCTTGCTGATCTGAATGCCGATCTGCAGCACCTCCGCCCAGCTGAAGTCTCGCTTGGCGTGCAATTCCTCTTCCAGGCTGCGGCCTTCGACCAGTTCCATGGCGTAAAACAGTTGATTCTCGTGCTCGCCGTAGCCGTACAGTTCCACGATATTGGGATGCCTGAGTTTCTTCAGGGTATCAACTTCCGCCGAAAAGCGCTCGCGAAAATGAGGGCTGTCAGCCAATAACGCTGACAGGACTTTCCCAGCGGCAAGCTGCTGTGTGTCCACGTGCACGCCGGCATAGACGGTCCCCATGCCGCCCCGACCCAAGAGTCGGAGGATCTTGTAAGGGCCGATGTTTTGTTCAGGAACGGCGGACATTGATCTATTTTCCAGATCCAGCGTGTTTGCTGCCATTGTAGGGAACGGCAGGAAAGCGTGAAATGCATGACTTTTGGCGAAACTGCTTGAGATCCTTAGTCATTTGCCGCACAATAAAGGTTTCCGCCTACCTGAATCCCACCCTGGACTGCTTGAAGGAAACATTCTTATGAGTCGTTTTGGAAGTCGTTTTGCCTTGATTCTCTTGGTCACCACAACCGTGCCGGTCACGACCGGTGCGGCAGCGGAGGTCTTTACGCAGAAGCCCTCAGTCGCGGCCGCGATTGTCAACAACGCCGCTGTTCAGGAGACGCAGGCCTCGGAAGCGGACTCAAACACGAGTTCGCAGGACGCGCTGCTGCAAGGACCGAAGGCATCCTGGATCTGGGGAGACAAATCGCCGAAACCGAATCAATCCTTCTACTTCCGCAAAGAGTTCGACGGCGGTGCGAAATCGGCACGATTGATCGCTGCCTGCGACAACACGGTCGACGTTTTCCTGAATGGCCAGAGAGTGGCCTCCAGCGACGATTGGAATTCGCCAGCGACCGCGAACGTGCAGAAGTATCTCAAAGACAGCAAGAACGAATTGCTGGCCCGCGCGACCAACGACGGTTCCAATCAGGCGGCCTTGGCGGTGACGCTGGCACTGACGTCGGCCGATGGTAAAACACGCTATGTCAACACCGACGAATCCTGGCAGGCGGCAACGGCTGCGGACGCGAAGGAGTGGGTGAAGGTTCACATCCAGGGCAAGATGGGCATGGAACCTTGGGGCAACGTGTTCGCTGGAGGCGGTAAGGCGAGCGGTGGATCGAGTCCCAAGAATGTCTTCAACCTGTTGCCTGGCTTTCAAGTGGAGCTCTTGTATACGGTTCCGAAAGCGACGCAGGGGAGCTGGGTCAGCCTGTGTCTCGACGGCCGCGGGCGTTTGATCGCCAGCGATCAGGGCGGTAAGGGGCTGTACCGCATCACCCCTGGTGCGCCGGGAAGCGACGAAGAAACTCGAGTGGAAAAACTGGACGCCAAGATCACCTCGGCCCAGGGAATGCTCTATGCGTTCGATGCCCTCTACGTGTCGGTCAACGGCGGACCGGGCAGTGGGCTCTATCGGTGCCGTGATACGAACGGCGACGACCAGTTTGACGAAGTCGTCAAGTTGAAGGCCTTGCAGGGTGGCGGCGAACACGGCCCGCACGCGCTGCGACTCTCTCCGGACGGTAAGTCGATCTACCTGATTGCGGGCAACCACACGAATCCCCCGCAGGATTTTCAGGACAGCCGAATCCCGCGCAACTGGTCGGAAGATCTGCTGCTGCCGCGGCAGTGGGATGCGCGCGGACATGCCCGCGGCAAGTTGGCGCCGGGAGGCTGGATCGCCAAGACCGATCCGGAAGGGCAATCGTGGGAGATCTTCAGCATCGGCTACCGCAACCCTTACGATTTCGATTTCAATGCCGACGGCGAACTCTTCGCCTACGACGCCGACATGGAATGGGACATGGGCATGCCCTGGTATCGTCCCACGCGTACGGTGCATGCCACCAGCGGCAGCGAATTCGGTTGGCGCAGCGGGACGGGAAAATGGCCAACCTATTATCCAGACACCTTGCCGCCGCTGGTGGAAATCGGTCCGGGCTCGCCCGTCGGTGCGACGTTCGGCTACGGCGCCAAATTCCCCGCCCGCTACCAGAAAGCCCTGTTCATTCTCGACTGGACTTTCGGCACCATGTATGCCATCCACATCGAACCGCAAGGCGCCAGTTACACGGCTGTCAAGGAAGAGTTCTTGTCGCGAGCGCCGCTGCCGTTAACCGACGCGGCCGTGGGGCAGGATGGCGCGTTGTACTTCACGGTGGGTGGTCGCGGCACCCAGTCAGAACTGTATCGCGTCACCTACGTCGGAGACCAGGCGACAGGCACGGCCCATGCCCACGACAGTGAATTCGCCGAGCTTCGCGCGCTACGGCACAAACTGGAAAGCTACCATCGCGAGGGGGCGGGAGACGTGTTGGCTGAAGTCTGGCCGCAGTTGGGCCACACCGATCGGCACATCCGCTACGCGGCGCGGATTGCCTTGGAACACCGGGACGTGGACCAATGGCAGGCACGCGCTGTGGCTGAGAAACAGCCGCAAGCGGCCATTACGGCCATGGTCGCCCTGGCACGCCAGGGCGATCCGGAAGCGCAGCCGGAAGTACTGGCCTGCCTGGATCGGATCGATTTCGGTGGACTCGACGAGTCGCAGCAGTTGGAACTGTTGCGCGCGTACGGCCTGGCCTTCATCCGACTCGGTGAACCCGACCAGGAGACGGCGGCGCGGCTGGCCGAACGCCTGGACGCGTATTATCCGGCGAAGACCAATGCCCTGAATCGCGAACTGAGCCAGCTACTGGTCTACTTGAAGTCCCCGACGGTCATCGACAAGACGATAAAGTTGATTCAAGGACCTTCCACGCAAACCATGGCCGACCTGCAGGAATTGGTCGCGCGGAATCCCCGTTACGGCGGTTCCATTGCCGGCATGCTGGCCAACCAGCCCGATTTGCAGAAACTCTACTACGCGTTTGTACTCCGCAATCTGCGCTACGGCTGGACGCTGGAACAGCGCCAGGCCTACCACGAATTCTTGAACGAAGCAAAGAAGCGCAGCGGCGGGGCCAGTTACAAGGGCTTCCTGGACAACATCCGCAAGGACGCGCTGGCAAACACTTCGGAAGCCGAGCAGCTGGCGCTGGACGCCGACACGATCGCTCCGCCCCCCAAGCCTTCGGAACTGCCGCAGCCCCAAGGTCCCGGCAAGGAGTGGACGGTTTCGGAAGTCGTGGCGTTGGCCAACCGCGGACTTTCCGGACGCAATTTCGAGAACGGCAAGAAGATGTTCGCGGCCGCCAAGTGCGGGTCATGCCATCGCTTTGGCGGCGAGGGAGGCGCGACCGGCCCCGACCTGACCAACGTGGCGGGACGCTTCAGCAATCAGGACATGAGCGAAGCGATTATCGATCCCAGCAAGGTGATTTCCGACCAGTACAAAGCATCGCTGTTCGCCACGGCGGACGGAGAAGTGATTACGGGCCGGGTCGTCGGCGAAACCGACACCACGTTGAGTGTCCTGGCGGATGCCTTCGACGCTAACAAGGTCGTCGAATTGAAGAAGGAAGGACTGGAAATCAAACCCTCGCCGGTCTCGCTGATGCCCACGGGACTCTTGAACCCGCTGAACGCGGACGAGGTGCTCGACTTGTTCGCCTACCTCATGTCGCGAGGCAACCCCAACGACTTGATGTTTCAATGACACATTCGGGCTGCTCCCCATTTTTTCCGCTATCGGTTAAGATGGGCAGCAGCGTTCCCGCTCACCCAGTTAGTGCGAGTCACACGGACGTGTAGCGTCTCCGGCGCTGTAAAGCAGTGTCAATTGACGAAAAAACCGCTACACTTACGCGAAACTCGCTGTTGCATCCCCCCTAACTTGAAAGAGGTTGATCATGTCACGACTCACCCGCCGTCGTTTCTTGCAATCGTCGACCGCCGCCGCGGCGACGTCTTCATTCCTCATCACGGGCACCCGCGCCTCGGGACAGATCAAAGGCGCCAACGATCGGCTGCGGATCGCCGTCGCGGGACTCAATGGCCGTGGCGGCAGCCACATCGGCGGCTGGATGGGCCAGCAGAATGTCGAAGTCGCCTACCTGGCCGACCCCGACGAAAATGTCTTGGGACGCCGCGTCAAGGAAGTGAACAATCGGGCCGGCGGGGCCTACACGACCAAGGGAATCAAGGATATTCGCGAGGCGCTGGATGACAAATCGGTCGATGCCATCTCGATCGCCACGCCCAACCACTGGCATTCGCTCATGACCATCTGGGCGGCCCAGGCCGGCAAACATGTTTACGTCGAAAAGCCGATGAGCCACGACGTGCAGGAAGGCCGTGTCGCGGTCGAAGCGCAGAAGAAGTACGGCGTGGTGATCCAGCACGGCACGCAGCGGCGCAGCGATAGCGGTATCGCCGGGCTGCACGCCGCGATCCAGGACGGCAAGTTCGGTAAACTGAAAATCTCCTACGGCTACTGCTGCAAACCGCGCGGGGGCATTGGCTTCAAGGAGCCCAGCGATCCGCCATCGAACCTGGACTGGAATATCTGGCGCGGTCCCGCTCAGATCGATCAGTTTCACGGTAATTATGTGCACTACAACTGGCACTGGTTCTGGAAGACCGGAAACGGCGATTTGAACAACCAGGGGACGCACCAACTGGACGTCGCCCGCTGGGCCATTGATAAGGATCAGACGCATCCGATCCGCGCCATGGCCATTGGCGGTCGCTTCCAATGGAATGATCAAGGCGAAACGCCCAATACCATGTTCGGCATCGCCGAGTATCCCAACGGCCAGTACTGTTTCTTCAATGTCCGCAACGTCAACTACAAGGGCTACCAGCGTCAGGTGGAAAACGAATACTACTTTGAAGATGGTGGCAAGATCATTCGCGGGCAGTACTACGCCAAAGGCAGCAGCAAGGGAGAACGCGTTTCCGTGCCGCGCGGTGAGGTCACCCCGGGCGGAAACTGGGGTAGTTTCATCGCCGCCTGCCGCGCCAACGATCCCAACATGGCCAACGGCAATGTGTACGACGCACATTATGGCTGCGTGTTGGGACACCTGATGAACAATTCCTATCGGCTGGGAAAGAAGGTGCCGTTCAATGCCAAAGCCGGCAAGTTCGGCGACAATGCGGATGCGGCCGAGCACTTCGGGAAACTGCACGCGATTATGGCGGAAGGCGTCGGCATTCCCGAGGACGGCAATGAGTACATTGTCGGGCCGTGGTTGACGTTCAACCCGGATACGGAACGTCACACCGGCGACTATGCCGAGGAAGCCAACCGGCTGCTCAAGGACCCGAACCGCAGCGGATTCGAAGTGCCCGACGCCAAAGCCGTTTGACGGTACGACACGGTTCAGCGATGGGACGAGCCGAGGTGCGTTGTCGATGCGCCTCGGCTCCTTTTCTAACTGTGGGTACAACTTCTTATTGCAACTACGGCGCAGACGATTTGTTTCGCAGGAGCAGGCATTTGAAGATTGAACTCACTGGCCAGCACGCCACGATCCTCGGCGGCGCCGGAACGATCGGATTGGCCGTGGCGGAAGCGTTTGCCCAGGCCGGCGCGGACGTGACGTTGTGGGACCAGGCCGCGGCGGTATCGGCGGTGGCGGCGGAGTTGGCAGGACGCGTGGCCACGCGCGTAAAGGGCTTCGTCGTGGATGCCACGGACGAAGCGGCCGTCCGGCAGCGCGCGGCGGCCTTGCCCGCGGCGAACTGCCATCATGTTATCTGCGCGGCGGCCGTCGGTTCCGGAATGTTTGGCAACCCGTTCTGGCGGTTACAGCCGAGTGATTGGCGGCGCGTCCTGGAGGTTAACATTCTGGGCACGGTCCACGCCGCCCACGCGATGGCGGACCTGTTGATCGAGACGCAAGGTACGCTGCTGTTCCTTTCATCCGTCGCGGGGCAGATCGGTTCGCCAACCGACCCGCCGTACAGCGCGTCGAAAGCGGCCCTGATCAACTTCGCGCAATGTGCCGCGCGTGACTTTGCCCGGCACGGCGTCCGCGTCAATACGATTTGCCCGGGCATGGTCAAAACGCCTTTGAACCAGCGCGTCTGGCAAAGCTGGCAGGATGCCGACCCCGACTCGCATGACAGCGACTACGACACCTGGGCCGAGGAAAAAATCCGCCAGGTCACGCCCCTGAATCGCTGGCAAACTCCCGAGGACATGGCAGCCCTGGCGCTTTTTTTGGCCTCCCCGCTGGCCCGGAACATCACGGGACAAACGCTGAACGTGGACGGCGGGCAGGTCATGCACTGGTAGGGCCGCGGGGTTTGTCCCGCACGCCGGCATGGCACGCTGCGAATGGTCGAGCCTCGGCGAGCGAACTGACTTGGGAGATGCAGTACGAGATCGTGTTCTGGTACAATACCAACTTCGTCACATGACCACCTTCCACCCTTTCCTCGGGAGTATCCCATGCAGCCGAATCGTCGCGAGTTTACCGCGGGAACCTTGAGTTCCCTGTTGACGTTTTCTCTTCTGGAAACCGTGTTTTCGGCAGATGCCTTCGGCAAGGACATCCAGCCGCTCACGGCCGGCTGGCTGGCCGAGATTCACCAGATCAGTCAGGACATGAAGGGCACCAAGCTGACGCAACTGCAGTGGCAGCAGCAGGTCGAACGGCTGTTGGCCAAAGCCGACGTGCAGGACCTGATGCGTTTTATCGACTTTGAAAAGCTGACGGCCAATGTCAAGTTCCG
>CALBSZ010000624.1 GCA_937967665.1 uncultured Planctomycetaceae bacterium | reverse complement strand
AGGATGCTTTGCCCATTACGCAGTCTCTGGATCTCGGCTTCGACTTGCTTCGGGTTGCCGGCGAGAAACATCGCAGCATAAAGCTGCGATGGACGGGAATGTGTTCGCACCGGAGCACCGCTGGGCGTGATGGACATTGAAAAGCCGCCTTCGACGGTTTTCATTGCCAACAGCGGAAACCGTGTTGCCGTTCCGACATGCTTCGACGCCAGATAGTCCATCGAAACGGTGTTGCGGTATCCGGCTCGTTTGACACCTTTCGCCGCCGAAAGAAAGCTGAGTCCCGAATGATGATCGCCGCCGATATCCGGATGCGAGATGCCGGAAAACACCGTAAAGTCGTCGCGGAGTTCGTCGATGATTTTCAAATACTCGCTCGTCTCGTAATCACGGCCACCCTGTTCCGGGAAAAACGCAGGACCGTGAAACCCAAAGTCGGCATTGAGGCAAACCAAGCGTTTTGCGGGCGACGCCTCGGACGCGCCAGCAAGACTCTCCAGCCAGGGGAGTGCGAGGAGGGCAGAACTGGTTCGAATGAAATTTCGGCGATTGACATTGATTTTCATGGTTTTGTTCTCGATGTTTTCGTGGTTGTCGGACATCCCACGCTCTGGCGAGCGTAGCTGCGACGAAACCGAATAAACTCACTCATTGTCTGGGGGACGATAGATTGCCCGCCCCCACTTCGCCGCGTTCTGGAAATTCCAATCCTTCTCTTCCGGATTGACGACATCCACAAGCTGACCCTTCCAATTCAATCCTTCCGGACCAGACCAGTGAACAAGCCATGTACATGCCAGTGTGTCACCTGCTCGCGGCGGGTCATCGGCCGCACTTAGTAAGGCCCACGGAATCGCGTATTCAGCGGTATATCCTTTCCCATCGGCATGCTGCCGAAACGCACCCTGGTAGCCCGATGGATTGACCTTCGCTCCGTGCCAGTCCATGCCGTACGTCACGTGCAGACTCGGCAATTCTTCCGCCGCATAGTACCACAACACCAGAAATACCAGGCGGTCGTTGCGGTCTTCCTGCAACATCTTCCGAGGCTTCGTTGTTCCTGGCCCCTGGCCGCGAGCCGGCCATCCCATTCCCCGATCGGTCGAGAGACGAAACGCCAGACAACCACCGTTTCCGTAAAGTTTCCGCCGCTCGTGGGGTGAAATGAGGCTTCGCATCGGAAACGGATCGCCGACGTCGGCTCCGATGTAGAGATACTCCTTGTCATACATCATCGCGCCATTGACGTGATAAAAGGCGTCGTAGGGCGGATCGCAACGGCTGGAGAATTGTCCCTTCAAGTTCCAGTCGGACAAATCGCCGTCGATAGCGACATCCGTGGGAGCCGGCGTTATCTGGAGCTCTTCATGTTGAGGCGAATTGTGCGGCGAACGTGGAGAGTCATTGGGATCGGCCAACTCGCGATCTTCCGGAGCTGGCATATAACGCACGAACCGCTCCGGCCAGAAGGGAAGTTCTTCAGTTGTGCATCCGCCGGCCGTCGAAATGCGCAATGCCTGACCACCATGCAGCCGCTTCCCCATCGAGTCGTTCTGCAAATCGTCCTTAGCGTGGGCGACAACCTCACCCTCATAGACTTGCACATCCGTTCCGACAGATTCCCCGGCATGCACGCCAAATTCCGTACCGAGATCTACGACGTTGGCTTCGGTGGTTTCCAAAGTAAATCCAATGGCGGAAGGCGGCACGCGAAAAACAACTCGTCCACGGTGCAACCAAGCATTCATCGAATCGACCAATTCCAACTCCGCCGGCCCTGCCAGCACAGCCCGTACGCCGTTATCGAATGTCACCTCGACGATGCCCGTTTTCAGTTTCAATCGTTGCGGTCCGAATCGTTCGCCGACGCGGACTGTGCGGTCTGATCCCCATTGTCCGCCGACCGTTTTCGAAAGTTGGCAAAATGATCCCGCCAAGTCCGGCTGCGACTCGTCAGTTGGTTTACCTTTGAAGAATATCACAATTGCAGCCACGACGATCATGGCCAGGCCGACCCGTACGACGGACTCCCAAGTCCGTCGGTAGCTACGCTCGCCAGAGCGTGGCCACCGTCTGGTGACCGTAGCTACAACCCGCTCGTCTTCCGCCAGGGAATCCTCTTTCGGCAGGTTCGAAACCTGCTCCGCGGAATCGCTGCCGCGAAACTCCCAACTCAGCAAGGCATGCACATCGATGAAGTCCAGGTAGGCGTCCTGTGCTTCAGGATCATCTCGAAGCAGGCCTGATAACCGCTCAACATCTTTTGACGTTGCTGTGCCTTCCACCAGCGCATCCGTCAACTCGCGAAATTGTCGCTGCTTGGTCGTACTCATGACATCGCCTCCGCGGCAAGCCTTCTAGTAATACATTGAAACAATGCCGTGCGAATCCGGCGCAACATTTTGTAAATCGCGTTCGGCGTCGCGGATCGCTGCTCGGCAATTTGCTCGACCGTTTGACGCCGCTCGTAGTAACTCTCAATGGAAGTTCGTTGCTCTTCGGGTAATTCTTCAAGACAAGCTAACAATGCGGCACGTCGATCGTCGAGCGACGGTTGTCGCCCGAGTGCGCGTTGCTGGAGTTGCTCTACAACATCTCGATCCAACAGCACCTGGCGGTTTTCCATCTTCCGTCGATGATTGCGAATGTGGTTGTAGGCAAACCCGCAGGCCCATGGCAAGAAATCGAGAGCTGGATCGTACTGCTCCCAGTTCTCCCACAAGGTCAAACACGTTTGCTGAAAGATCTCCTCGGCATCGGCACGGTTAACGACCATCGACACGACATATCGAAAGACCTTGTTCTGATTCCGCACAAGCCGCTGAGCAAACTGCTGATGTTTTTTCGCGTCCACGTCCGTCTAGCCTCTTTCGCCTTTACCTGTTTCCTGCCTATCTTGTATTGTCGCCGATGAGAGCAGATTGGCCTTCCCTCACAGCAAAACGCGGCGATTGTTCGCTTGCTCGGCACAGTTGTCGCTGGCAGACAGTCGATCCTGCCCTATCCGCCATCGACCGACCCGGCGAAAGCAAGTGGGTGTCGATCTGATCGATACTAACCCGAAACGCCAGCGACCGCTACATCTACGTCGGCGACGCTCTCAACCACCGCGTCGTCCGAGTGGATAAGATGTTTGAAAGGACGATGGAACTTCCGATACAATGACAGGCCTGAATTGCACTCCAATGATGAATCAAACACTTTCATTCGCCGCCGCCCGTGCCGGCAACGTAGCACAGGCTGCCAGCCGGTCCCAAAAGGGGCAAGCTGCCCGCGCTACGTTGCGCGACAAAGCGACGCTTCGCAAACAGCTTGCCCGGATGATCGCGGATCCGAAGATCGAACGCTTCACGCAGTCGTTCCCCCGGCAATGGCTGCAACTGCATCGCGTCGGCGAGTTCCCGCCGGACGAATAGCTCTGCCCGGAATACGACCCGTGGCTCGAGCGGAACATGTTAAGGGAGACGACCGGTTATTTCGCCGAAGTCTGCCGGGAGAACCTGTCCATCCGCGAGTTCCTGTCGTCCGACCTGTTCCACAAACGCTAACTCACTCCACAACACTGAAGCCGAAAATGAACAGTCCCATGTTTCTCGCGATACGATTGACAACTCTTCTCGCTCTGCTCCTGGGAGGATCCGCGATTGCCGGCGCCGCGGAACCGGGACGCGGTGACTCCGCGTTTTCGAAACTGGCCGCCGCGATGGAGCCGGGAACCTGGGCGGAACTAAAAACCGGGGTCCCCAACAAGCTCTGGAGCTCTCCGCTTGTAAACGGCGGCCGCAACAATGGTGGCGCTGGCGGTTTGCACATCGCGGGCTGGACCGACGACAGCCACTGGGACAGCCGGACGGGGCAATTCCTGTATCTCGGTTTGCGGCAGACACGACAATTCATTGCCTATGACGAGCAGACCAACGCGTGGCGAGTAATTCCACTTGACCGCAAGAGCGATAATCCGGTGTTTCAGACAAGGTTCGGCCATGTCTACGGTACGAACGCTTTTGATCCGCAGCGGAGTCGCTTTTACCACCTCTATCGCGACTTCGAGGACTTGACGGGCGGCATTTCGTATTTCGATGTGCGCAGCGAGAAGTGGACGAAGCTGCCGCCCCGGCCCGACCACTCCGGCGGAATGTGTATTGAGTATTTCTCGGCACGCGACTCGTTGGTGGTGCTGGGAAAGAAGGTCTTCGAATTCCGCCAGCAGTCGCAAACGTGGGAAAGCCTTGGGAAAAGTCCCGTCGACGGCTACCACAGCATGTTCCGGCACAATCCGTTTCGAAAAGAAGTGCTGTTGGCCGGCGGCAACAATCAACCCAAGACCATGGCGCGGCTGAAAGCAGACGGCACGATCGAGCGGCTCAAAGATGTGCCCGTGGGCCTGAGCATTCAATCGGACAAGGTCACCATCGACCCGGTTTCCGGGCGTTACTTGATTTGGGGCGGAGACAAGGGACAGCCCAAGGCATTGTACGAATTCGACAGCGATCGGAATCAGTACAAAGAGATCAAGGAGTTTGGCGCCAATTGGCCGTTCCGACGCTATGCCATGCCTGTACCGGCGTTCGTTCCCGAATACGGGGTGACAATGTGGGCAGATGGAAGCGTTTTTTTGTACAAACACGCCGCTACGAAGTAACTGTTGAACTTACGTACCCAATACCAGGTTTTCAGGAGTACCACATTGTGAAACTTAAGACACATGCTGCCATGCTTGTGGCCGCCGTTGTGGCAATGTCGGGCTCGGTCATGGCGGAAGCGCCGCAGTCGCTCACATCAGAACAGGCCAACCAGTTGAAGAACTTGATTCTTCCGCACGAAGGCGAGAATCGGTTCTGGCAGGTCGCGTGGCTCAATGACATTTGGGAAGCGAGGCAGACGGCCGCGGCTGAGGGCAAGCCGATTTTCGTCTGGAGCGGTTCCAAAGGTGCACCGATCACTAACTGCTGAGGGTCCGCCTCCGCGGGCCGTGCGCCTGCTATCTGGTCGGACGAGACAATCCAACTGCTTAACGATCACTTCGTGGCAGTGTCGATCGACGTGATGGCCGCCTCCAAGCGCCGTGATGCAGTCGCCGATTTTCTCCGCACCAGCGGTTGCGTCCAGTTCAAATCCACGGGCTACGTCAGTGTGGTTCCGGCCAACGCCCAAGTTGGCAAGAGGACGGCGGCGGGGATGGTACGAAGCTGAGATACCGGCCATCGTTGCTGGGCCACATGACGTACGATTGCCGCCGCGATGCGGTCACGGAATTCGAACTGGTGGCATTCGGCGAGCTAAGTGGTCGATTGCACCGTTCCTCCGCTTCCGTCTTGGCGAGGAAACGAAACCTTGAATGAAGAGGATACAATGAGATACCTCACAGCCACGTTGCTGACGGCGACTTTGGCCTGAGTCAGTTCCGCTGCTTTTCCCCAATTCGCGCTAGCTGAAGGCACGTTTGCCAAGCGGCCGGTCAAGCTGGAACTGCCGGATCTCGACGGCATGAAGGACATGCCGCTCAAAGTCGTGCGGTCAAAATGGGAACGGACGGTGAACCCGTATCCCGTTGGCCAAATCCCAATCAACGCGTTGGACTAAGAAACGGCCAGGTTCGTCAGGCTCGACGCGCTGACTGGGAAAACGTCGGGCCAGAGACCCCAAGGCGAACCACTCCTGGAAAACTGACCATGCGAATTCGAGTAACTTCCGCACGCTTGACGTTCGTCGAGACGCACGCCCGCAAGTGGATGTCACGCTAACTCGCGGCTTTTCGCTACCGTCAACCCTGCGCTGTAGTACTAACTGGCGTGTCACTCCGATTTCGGCAAAAAAAGAGCACCCCCGACCGACGCTCAACGCAACTTTTTCGGTGACACTGGCATTTTCGCTCATACGTTTATCGCGGGGGCGTTACGGCATTTCGCCAACTCCGTAGCGATGGCCGGTTACCGGCTCGGCGATGGGAACATGGTGGCGACCGACATTCACTCGACTATTAGAATTCCGTCAAGATTGCTCCGTCTTCCAAAGCACGGCGCGACGGGTTAGCTCGCTGGCGGTGTCGATGTTCAGCTTGCGTTTGATGTTTTCGCGGTGCGTTTCGACGGTGTGGACGCTGATGTGGAGGCGGTCGGCGATTTGATGGGCTGTGAGACCTTCGCCGATGAGGCGAAATATCTCCAGTTGGCGGTCGGTCAGTGTGTCGATGGGGTCGGACTGAGGTTCGACGCCGCTGACCGTCCGGCCGAGGATAGTACTGGTCATCGTAGGGCTCAAGTAGACGCGGCCGGCCAGGATCTCGCGGATGGCCTTGATCACCTCGTCTGGGTCGGCTTCCTTGTTCACGTAGCCCATCGCACCGGCGTGCAGGCAGCGATCGGCGTAAAGTGACTCCTCGTACATCGAATGGACCAGCGCGCGGACCTGCTTGTGAAGGCTCTTGAGCGCCTTGATCAGTTCCAGCCCATCGCTGTCCTTCAGGGCGATATCGACGATCGCCACGTCCGGCTGCACCTGGCGGATCTTCGCGAGCGCTTCATCGACATCGGCCGCGTGGCCGCAAACTTCAAGGTCGCCTTGGGCCGAAATGCGGTGCCCCAACCCTTCGCACAACGCAGGGTGATCATCGACGATCACGACTCGTGCCGTCCTCTTGGCGACCTTTTTTCTATCTTTGACGGTCATGTGTTTTCGCCCCTTGTGATTGCGGCGCTCAATTCAATCCCACGGGCTCGTCCCGTGGATCGTCAGGTTCGTCGCTACTCCGATCTCACTCGCCCCGCCC
>CALBSZ010000623.1 GCA_937967665.1 uncultured Planctomycetaceae bacterium | reverse complement strand
GCCTGGTTTCGTCCCGCAATTGCTGCTGCCGCTTGAGCATCTCGCGTACCATCTTCAAAGCGGCCTCGCGATCACTGCCGATCAGTCCCTGAGTCTCCTCGATCTTGGCGAGCAACGCGCGGAGTCCTTTGAGTACCTTTTCCTGGCTCTTTACGGACGCTTCGTATTCCGCGTTCCCCAGCGCGGTAATCGCGAGATCGAATTCTTCTGTCACTTGTGCCGTTTTCAGGATTCGCAATCCGTCGGAAGCGCCGGCGCCGGCGTGTCCGCCCCAGGTACTGACGTCCTTCAACATGACGATCAATTGCGAGTAGATGGCGATCACATCCTGTTCATCCTGCAACGTTGCCAGCGTAAGCCGCTGACGCTGCGTGACTTCCTGTTCCGGGAGCGTGGTGGTGATGTTAAGCACGCGCGTTTGCATCTTGATGATTTCGCGTACTTGGGCGGCGATGCGGGCGATCTGCAAGCGGCGGTACAGCTTCTGCCGTTCGGCCATGAGTGCCACGACGACTTCGCGAATGGAATCGCGCGCCAGTTCGAAGTTGTGGAGTCGTTCTGCCTGCGTCCCTTCCTGGGCTTTTACCAGCAACTCCACCACGTTGCTCATTTCGTTCTCCACCAGCTCGTCGATATTACGACGCATGCCGGCGATTTCCTTGTAGATCGGAAGTTCCTGAAGACCATTTTCCTCCAACTGCCGCAGCTGGATGTCCAAAATGCCGGAAACGAGATCACCGGCCAGCACGCGTGCTTTCTCCTGCTGCTGCTGACGATAGCGAAGCGATTGCGGTTCCACGGCGTTGGCCGCGTCGACGAAAATCAATCCCGCTACCAGCAATCCGGTTGCAACCAAGAAACTTGATCGAGCAATCCTTTTCATGGCGATTCTCCAAGTCCTAATTGGCGTTTCATGATGTCCGAAAGACGCTCTTCCGAGCGTTCGTCCGCCTCGGAGATGGCGGCCAGTACGCCACTCTCATCGGAAACTTCCAATACTAACGGATCTGACAAATAAGACTTTCCGGGTTGGTCGCCGCGGTAGTCGGTAAACTCCATCGTGAGCTTGAGTCGGTCGCCTTTCGCCAGTCCGAACGACGACAGGTTTAATGTATAGGCGGCCTGTAAGGGCAAGCCCTTCTTCGCGGCCAGGATCGGCTGTTCGCCATCGAAAACGGCGAGGACATGTTTTTCGTCTTCCTGGGCGCTCACCAGTGCCACTTCATCGGCCGAGCGATTTTTGGCGCGTTCCACCTGCACGTGCATGTCGATCTTCGCGATACCGAAATCATCGTTCACGCGATACTCGATCACGGGCGTCGCGGTCGGCAAGACAACGTTGTGGACAATTCCCGCCGTGCCGTGCGGAACGCGATCGGTGCGGATCCGGATGTTGCCGCGGAACGGTGTTTCCAAGTGCAGGCCGTCTTCATCGGTCACCTGGATATCGAAAGAAATGGGCGCCGCCACGTTCTGGAACGGGGAGTTTTCGGCCGCGAACTGCCAGACTCCTTCCTGTGCGACGAGGTCGTAACGCTTTGTCTCGCTAGCGGCCGTTGCCGTGATCCAAACCTCTTCCAACTTCTTGCCGTTGCTGCAGCGGATGGAAAGGGCGACGTCCGATCCCTCAATCACCGAGAGTTGCCTGGCGTTGCCGGCTTCTTCGTCATCGAGCTGCCGTGCGTATGCGGGAGGCGAAACTCGCGGAGTCGCCTGGACGATTGGCAGCGGTATCATCTCGACCTGCGCCGGATCGGTGAAGGCGTCGCCCAAATACATCGTATAGCGGACCGAATCGACCAGGCGTTGCAGTCGCCCCAAATACAATGCCGATGTATCCGCGTCCCCCGGCCAGGCATCCAGCCTGTGCTGTAACGCGGTTTCCGCGGCGGCCAGCGAACTGCGCTCCGCCGTCGCCCGTGTCACGGCCTCCGCCGCCTCCGGAGCATCGAAGGCGAGCAAGGTCACCACTTCTTCCGTCCACGGCCCGGCGACGTCCAAAGTCGCGTCGGCCCGAGCTGCCTCGATCCGCTCCGCCGCGTCCTGGAGACGCTGTCGGCGGGAGTCCAAGGTCAACTTTTCAAGTGTCACTTCGCGGCGCCGGCGCGAAGCGTCTGCAGACACGACGCGGACTTCCCCGTCATCGGGAAGCTCGCCCGTACATTGGACCAGGAACTGTACCGGGAACGATTCGGCGAGCTTGACCGCGGAAGGCGATGTGCCGTGCTCGGATCGCTGCAGCACACCGCGTTGGTTGATCACAACCTGCTCGATATTCGTACGTGTTGGATAGTGTTCGTTCCCCAGGCACAGGCGATTGAAAAAGACCGACGCTACCTGGGGAAACTGGAAGCAGCATAAGATCACCACCAGCGTCGTGATACCGAGGACCACGCCGCGCCGCTTCATCTGTTCACGTGAAAAGCCTTCGAAGACATTCAAGCCCTTGGAAAGCGAACCCACGTGATCGATCACGGCGTTCTCGAGCTGCCTGGAGCCCCACTTGTCGGCTTGCGGTGATTCGAATTGCAGCGCGGCGATCAGGTCGCTGTGGATGCGCTGCTGCCGTTCGACCATCAGAGCCATGTCCTCGTCGGTCTCCGTGATGCCCAGCATCGGCCGCGCGTACTTGCCATAGGCCCACACAATGCCGGCCAGGCCGATCGCCATGACGACCAGTCGCTGCGCCACGTCCAGTTTGAACGCGTAGTCCAGCACGAACACGCCGGCCAAAGCCAGCAGGGCACCCGTGATCACCGCCGAAAAGGCGGTGTAGTGGCGGACGCTGGAACGCGCGCGACGCAGGGACGACAGTTTTCCACGAAGGGGACTCAGTTTGCTCATGGTTGATTTTCGATTGTCGAATTCGGCAGCTTCATTTCAGCTTTCGATTATCCTGACCCTTTACCTCATATTTACCATCTTGCGACAAAACCATTCGCCCAGCATCAGGCAGGCCAGCAAGCCGAACCAGAAGGGCGTGCACCACAGCGGGAAATTGCGTGTCTGGGTTTCAGCGATCGGTTTCAGATTCACATCGTTCAGCAGATTCGAAACATTGGTCAAGTCATAGCTGCGGCCGCGTGACTCGCGGGCGATCGATTCCTGCAGCTGGACGTCGCGCACCCCGCGCAGCCGCTCGGCCGGAACATTGGTCACTTCGAAGCGGCGCTCCTGGAAATCGCCGGTAACCGGATCCTTGACACGCAAGGTGTATTCGCCGGCGGCGTAGACGGGGATTCGTGCTTCGAAAACACCGCTGCGCAGTTGCGGCACCGTAATCGCCTGCGTGCGCTCGTCACCCTGGCCGGTCGGCATGGTGATTTCCGCGGTCAGCGCCAATCCGGGCAAGTCCGTTTCGGTCAGGGGTTCGTAGTCTTCGTTGTAGGCCTCGACCGTAAACGTGACCTTGTCTTCCATGCGATACTGGCGGCGGTCCAGCCGCGGCACGAAGCGTTTGTCGTCCCCCAACGCGTGGCTCATGCCCAGGCGGTAGATCAATTGGGACCAGAACGTGCGGTAGTACTTTTCACCATACTTACGCCGCAGACGCCACATTTCGTTGTGCGCGATGTAGACCACTTCGCCTTTGCCGTACTTGCGAATGGCGATCAGCGGCTGCGGTGTCTTGCCGTCGCTGCAGGTGTCGAGCGGGTGTTCGGCGAGCGCGTACGCTTGTTCGTGCAACGCGGAGACAGGTTGGTACCACTGCATGCGTCCCAGACTGGCCCAGGCATTGTTGTTTTCCACGTCGTTTTCGCCCAGCTTCATGAACGAATAGCGGTCGGCGTGCGCCGTCAACACGGTCTGGAATTCTCGATCGTCGCGCAATGTTTCGGTAGGATCGACAATCACCGGCAGCATGTCCGCGATCGGTGTCCCCTGCAGCTGGCCCGGACCGAATCGCGGGCCCGCGATCACGACCAGACCGCCGCCAAGCTGCCCGACATACTGCTGCACCATTTCGCAGAACCGGTTGTTCAAGCTGGTCTGCGGCATGTCGCCCAGGAAGATCACATCGGTACTGAAAAACTCGCTGCGTTTCGGCGTCAATGTGGGGAGAAACAAGACGTTGTTCTCGCGAACGCGTGGCGCGGACGATGCCAGGTAGGTACGAAACCCTTCCATGCCGACCAGTTTATCCCGATGAAATACCTCTTTCACAAAACGCCATTCCCAAGACGGTTCGTAATCGACGTACATCAAACGCAGGTAGTCATCGATGATATTCACTTCGCGGGCGACCCGATTGTTTTCGTCGACGAGTTCTCCTTCCAGGGGTTCCACTTCGGCGACGAATTCAAACCGCCCCGCCTCTTTCGGCGTGAAGGGGAATTCGACCGACTCGACGTTGGACGCCAAAGTGACCTGGCGCCGGCCGACCTCAATCGGCTCGGCGACTTCACCGAATTGTCCGGTCTGCCGCTGCGCGGTCACGTGAACGCTGACGGCGCTGCCCTGCAGTCCGGTTTGCCGGAGTTTCACCAGCACGTCGGTGCGTTCGGCCCGCTTCATCTTCGGATCGGTTTGCATGTCGACGGCCAGATCCACCGCCTCGGTCGCTCCGACGCCCACGGTAAATACAGGGACGCCCAACTGCGTCACCGGTGAACGTGCTCCTTCCGCCAGCGGGGCGGTGCCCGAGTTCTGTCCGAAATCACTGACGAAGACGAGACCGGCAAGCTGCCCGGCGCCAAACTGGCGGCTGACATCATCCAACGCCGCCCCAATCGCCGTCACTTGTCCCTTGGCGGTCAACTGGCCGGCCAGGGACGCGGCATCCAGCTTCTCGGCCTCCGCGGCGTTGAGTCGCCGGAGCTGGCTGGTGGAGTTCCCATCGAAAATATAGGCCTGCAAGCGAACGGCCTTTTCGTCTTGCAGCCTGGTGAGCACATTGTCTTCACGCCGCAAGTACGCCTGCACGTAGTCCAGCCGCGACGCCAGCTGCGGTGTGTCCGTCGACTGCTCGAATTTCGCCGGCTGAACGGCGCTGGTCAGTTCCTCGCGCTGGCTGTCCGTCCACGTGTCTTCAATCGCCATGCTGTCGGTGCCGTCGAACAGGACATAGAGCAACGGCTGCAGGTAGTTCGTCGCGGTAATTTGATAGACCGGGTTGGCCAACGTGATGAACAGCAGGATGAGTATCAGCCCGCGACAGAGTCCGAGGCCGAGGCGGCTGGAGCGGGTGCCGCGCGGTTGAAAGCGCAAGTAGAATACGACCGCCAGGACCAGCAAGAAGGCGCTGCCCAGGAAGATCCAAAACAAACTGTCCTGCGCCCACCATGCAGCGAACGACACCTTCCACTGTTCGATGGAAGTAACTTCGTCCAATCCAAAAAGCCATCCGAGCGTTTTCATCGAGGTCTCTGCCTGTTATCTCCAGCGCGAATCAACGCGTTGTGGTCTGCCTTGCGAACCACACCGGCCGCTCCGGGGACGGCGCCAGTGCCGTCGCGCCGTTGCCACGCGGGTTGTGATTCAATTCACTTCAATCCGTGCCGACGTCCACGATCACTTGTTCTCTCAACTCCGAGCCTCTGCCTGGGTCGCGGCGAAACCTGGCCACGCCAGCATCGACATCTCCACGAGTAGTAACAGCAACAGCAACAAGACCAGCCACCACCAGCTGTCTTGGCCGCTCAGCTGCACGCCGGCCAGGCTAATCTCTTCACCCGCTCCCACCCAGCGCACCGCGTGCTGGCTGGCGAGGTTTTCGAAATCAGGCCGATCCAGACGCCGCATTTCCGATTCCTCGGGCTGGCCGTTGATGGTCAACGGTGTTTCCCAGACGACCGACTTCGCGCCGCGATTCCCTTCGCCCTCGTCATAGGCAGCCAGGCGGTAAATGCCGCGCGACAGCGGCCGGCTGAGCGTCACGCCGAGCTGGTCCTTGCTGATATAACCAGTATCGAGAGCTTCGACTGCCTGCTCCTTGCCGGGACGAGTCAGTTGCACCAGGACTCGCGGATCGCTGACTTCGACGGGAATCGTAATCTGTTGTTGAGCCGGATAGTTGCGGCGCGGCAGCGTGGAGAGCATCATGTCCCGCAAGATGCGATCGAACATGACAATCGCATTTGTCTTCGGCAGCGTGTTCCAGCTGGAGAGCAAGCCCGTGGCAACAAAGACGACCTTGCCGTTTCCAACGCGGCGTTCCACCAGGAACGGCGATTGTTCCGGATTGTTGAAGCGGGCCAGCACGCGCGGCTGCGCGGCATTGGCCAACAACTGGATCATCTGGCCGCGGAGTTCTTCTTCTTCGGGCAAATCATCATTCACCGACTCTTCATGCCACAACAGCCAGCCGGGTTCTAATTGCTCCAACCGCGCCTGGTCCGCTTCGAGGTCGGCGAGTTGCGATTCGGTCACTTGACCTTCATTCTCTTCCAACTGGTACTGCTGACGCCGCGTGGCCACGTCGTGCGCCAACTGCCAGTATTCTTCCAGGCGTTTGACATCGTGAGCCTGTAGCGTGGCCAGGACTTCGCTGTCGAGTCTGGGGCGGACGGCCTTGAAAAAGAAAGGTTCGGCATACAAATCCCGCAACTCTTCTTCGGATGCGTCCGACAACTGAAAGAAGTCGTGATTGCGAAGGCTTTCGTAGGAGAGGAAGAACGGACGCAGTTCCTGAGTCGCCTCTTCGGGCAACTGGCCGAGTGGTTCGGGATCGAGCGGCGCCGGCAAGATACCATCTCCGTCCAGCCAGGCCTCGCGGTTCCAGGCGGCGGGATCGAAATCCGCGCCGGCAGCCAGCACTAGTTGCCCGCCTTGCTGGACGTACTGCTGTAACAACGGCACGATCCCTTGCGGGTCTCGCAAACCGGCCACGACCACCAGCCGAGCGTCCGACAGCACGGTGCGGTCCAACTCCTCGGGCCGTCGATGACGGATTTGCACGAGTTGCCGCGCCGACTCCGTGCGCGAAGTGACCGGCGCCAGTAGCTGGCGCAGGTGCCGTGTTTCACCGAGCTTATTCTTGACCGGATCCTCTTCGTCGCCGTATTCGTCCACGAACACGACCGGCAGCGCCGCCACCACATGGCAAACCAGGTGACGTTCGTCATCCAGCGGCAGCCGATCCGGCGTGATCGAAGCCTTGACCGGGACCAGAGCCGGCTTGCCCGATTCCGGGTTATGCCCGTTGAAGACGTGTTGGAACGTTACTTCCCGCGCGACCGAAACGCCTTCGGTCGAGGCCGGCAAATCGACCGTTTTGGACGCCACGTCGACCCCGTCGACATTCAGCGTGACTTGCACATCCCGCCGCTCCTCGGCTGCCTGATGGCGCACCTGCACCACGAACGTCGTCGGCGTTTCTATATCCGCGACACCGTCCTGGATGCGGAGTTCCGAAATCCAGGTGTTGTCGGCCGACGCGGCGGGAGAACAGTCGACGACTTGCAGCGACGGCAAGTCGCCCAGCATCGATCCATCTCCCAGGTCCGACCAGTTGACCTGCTGCTGATCACTCAACAACACGACTCGCTTGGCCAGGTTGGGATCCGACTGGCAGGCCTGCTTGGCTTCGTTGATCGCCCGCTGCACGCTGGCGGAACGATCGACCACTTGAATACTGTCCAACGCGGCCATTGCCAGCTGCGGCGTCGGGTAGGGATCGGGACTGTAACCGTTTTCGGAACCGCAGAGTGGAATCACGGAAACCTTGCTGCCGTGCGGTAATTGTTCAATGAATTTCTTCGCGCGGATTTTGGCGTCGTCCAGCAGTGTCCCGTCCAACTGCTGGTACGACATGCTCATGCTGTTGTCCACAATCAACACGGCATGCAGCGGCTGGCTGCCGTCGAAGTCGTTTTCGTCGTGAGAAAAATAAGGCTGCGCCAGCGCCAAGCCCAACAGAATCAAGGCCGCGGTGCGCAACGCCAGGAGCAGCAGATCTCGCAATTGCAGCATGCGTCGATTGCGCTGCAAAGCTTCGCGCAAGAAGTCCATCGCCGCCCAATTCACCACGCGGAATCGCCGACGGTTGAGCAAGTGGATGACGAACGGGATCGTCGCACAGACCAAACCCGCCGCCGCAAAACCCCAAGATGCAAAATTCATGTTACCTTCTCAATGCGACTCGCCGCTTGCCGCTGTCCTCGCGACAACTCCGATCTCGATGACGGAAAGGAGAAGTCAAAACGTGTGTCTTTCGATGTGGCAGTCCTTCAGGCAATGGTGTCGCCGCGGTGCCAACCGGGGCAATGATCCACCGCGGCTACTGAAAACGATTCCGCAAACTTTCGATTTTACCTTCCTGCAGGATCGGCAGGTAGCGATTAGGAATGGCCAGGATAAAACAGGCCACAGACGTTCCATACAGGTCGCCAGGCTTGTTTTCCCCGACGCGGCCGCCTTCGCGCGCCCCCTTGTCGCGCCAGCGGCCGTGGATTTCCGGATTCTTGGCGTCTATCTGTTGCGATTTCACCAGATAATCCCGCAGAGTCGGATAACTCTCCTGCCAGTACGGGTTGCCCACCTGATACAAGGCCTGACCGACGTAGTACAGCGTGTAGGCATCGAATGGCATCTTGCCATCACGATTGTTGGCAGGCTTGGGCAAACTCTTGACCGCGGCGCTGATGACGTCCATGTTCTTGTTGATTCGCCAATCGTCGTACTGGCCGAACTCTTGCAGACAGACGACGCCGGCGGCCGCCATGGCAATCGACGCGTTGCCACCTCCTTTGGAATAAGTGAATTGACCAGGGCCCTCGGCCTGAACCGATTCGGGATCGCTGCGCCGAGCATTTTTCGGCATGTAGTGTTCCCGGACACTCTTGATCGCCAGGTGGATCACTTCCGGAGGAACTTCCAGGCCACTATCCATCGCGCTGCGCAACGCCTTGGCTTGCATCACGGCGATACTCAAGTCGTGGCCGTTATTCTGACGCTTGGCTTCATAGTCCCAGCCACCGTCTTCACCCTGCGTGTTCGCGATCAGCTGCAAGGCGCGGTCCAAGACATCGTTCAGCCGGCGGTCCCGAGTCGTCGTCATGCCGTGTGCCTGGCCCAGGACAAATGTCGACAGCCCGTGATTGTACATGTCGCGGCGGGGCGACGCGCGATTGAGCAACCCCGAAGGCTTCGCGTCGGCAATCACATAGTCCAAGGCGCGTTGCAGCACGGCGCCGTAGCGGCCGCGCCCCGGGGCATGTCCGTCCGCCAGGAAAGCGAGCGCTCCCATGCTGACCAGGCCAACATCGTTGGAGCTCCAATTCCCTTCCGAACCCTGATTCTTGGCCAACCACTCCAGTCCCCGCTGCAAGGCCAACTCGCTTTCCGCGGTAATTTCCCATTCGCCCTGCGCGCACGAAGAACGACCCGCGAAGCAAATCAAAACCGTCAGCAAAACACAGAACGCACGCGGCATGAGCAAACTTTCGGAGGAATGAAGGACGAACTTAACGGGAAGATCATTCCCATAAAGGTCTTCTTATGCGTCAAATCTTACCAAAAGTCAACTACTCCTGCACAAAATAACGATAAACCGGCAGTCACGGCCACGTATTGGAGGACTTGGTATTGCCAGCCGCGACCTCTCCGCTCGTTCCCACGCGCATTATCTCAACGCCGACAACGCTTCATCAAATATGCCAGTTCAAGAATCCGGCGATAGGCTGTTGCCCTTTTGCGAAATCGGCTACGCCCCAACTTCGCGATCCCGGATGTCCGCCGAAATTATGACCAGCAAGTCGTCCAAATGCTGCTCCGCCTCCCACGACGTGCCGCCATCACGTCGGTCCAACCATTTTCGAGGACCGCCGCCGTACATTTCTTTGACCGCGGCCTGCACGGCCCGAGGCCCAGCGACCGCGGACACGGTGTCTTCCCCCTCCGGTTCGGGTTCTTCCACCAGCGTCGCGTCAGGCGGCGCCGGCACCACCAAGGACGCGGGTACCGGCGCTGCAGGCCGGATCAACCGCAACACGTTGCCGATATCACTCCGGTGATCGCGGGCCACGGCCATGTCCGCGCCGTCGACCGAACCGTCCCGGTTGTAATCGAAATCGTTACCAATCCCGGCGTCCAAAATCGCATTATCCCGAGCCGCGGCAAAATCGAAGGCATTGACGAACGCATGGGAAGGCGAATCGCCCGATTCGCCCACCGCATTGCCGAAGTAAAACACGTCCGGCGCGTCCAGGCCGGTGTCCGCATTCGCTTGGACCGTCATCTCCAGCCAGGTGTTGCGAATCGCGCCGCCGCCCCAGGTTAACCAGATGCGGCTCACCCCGCCGGCCATCTCCTCGACCGAAACGTCCGACGGCGCCGGGCCTGGCGACCACGTCGCCGGATCGCCGCTGTTGCCCGTGCGCAGTTGGAAGTCGCCGCCGCCGATGGCCGCCGCGTTCGCCAACCCCGTGACGTCCACCGCCACGCCGGTAATTCCGCCGGTGAAGCTGGTGTAGTTGGCAAAGCTCGCCTCGCCACCCGGCAGCAACGCCTGCTTGTCTGCAGCAATCTCACGGCCATGCGCCGACCCGTCATAGAAAACATGCCGGTCCACGACTTCGGCCGGCGCGATTACCAGCGCCACACTGTCCGGTTCATACTCCATTTGCCAACCCAATCCGGCCGGCAGCGGCGGGAGGCTGGCGCTGTCGAACGAACCGTCGACCTGGCTGGCCGTGACGATCTCGAAACGATCGCCTTCGGCAAACGAATAGCCGTTGCCCAGATCGATTTGTTGAACTTGCAGCGCGCCGGCCAGCGTCATCGTCTCGGTCACCGCCAACTGATCGTATTCGCTCCCCGCTTCGGTACCGCCCAGTTCCATCGTCAGGGTATTGGCGGGGGTGAGGTTCGTGCTGCCGAGCATGTCGATCTGTGCCGGGCTGTTGCCGGGCCTGAAGCCGCCGTTGAACGTGCAGTCTCCGCCCGTATCGCCCGCCCCGGTTACCAGGTGATTGAACGTCAGCCCGCTGCCGGCGCACTGGACAAAGCCCTGATTCTCGAATTCGGCAAATGCATTCGACGTATTCACTTCGCCTTCGCCGACCAGCGCGTGCGTGTCGGGCAATTCAATCCCGTTGGGCGCGTTCAGCACAAAGCTGGAACCGCTGAAGGTGGTTTGCGAACCGAGCACCGCTTTGTGGCCGTCGTTCAGCGTAATCGTATTGTCGCTGCCCAGATTCAGCCGGCCGCGGAGATGGATCCCGTCGAATGAGCCGGCGTCGCCCAGCGTCGAGTTGCCGGAGATGGAAATGGGCGCACAGGGATACGAGCGGAGCGGCGCGTCGATCGTCCCCGGCCCGGCCAGCGACGCATAGGCAAAGAAGGCCGAGCCGGGAGGGGCCGGGATCGTTACAACGTCGAGTGTCGTGAGCGAGCCTAAATTGGTAAATCCGATCGCATTGAAGGTCAGCGCGTGGCTGCCCACGTTCAAGCGCCCGTCCAGGTTAACATCATCGAAGGCGCTGGCATCGCCGACCGTCAAGTCGCCGGGCAGGGTGATCGTGGAGCCGGTCCCGGCCGAAATGGGACCTGAGACCGTTCCG
>CALBSZ010000622.1 GCA_937967665.1 uncultured Planctomycetaceae bacterium | reverse complement strand
CGTCGCCCCAATTGATCGAATAAGTGAAGGTTTCGTCCGACGCACCGTTGGGATTTGAAAGATTTTGGAAACCAGCGTCGGTGACGACACCCAGGTCGGTGAGCGTGAACGCGGTGGCTTCGTCTTGTGTACTGACTGCCAGATTCAGCTCTGGCAGCGCGTTCACCACTGTCACGGTAAACGAATCCGTGTCTATGCCCCCAACTTCGGCGTCGTCGACGGTAATCGTGACCGTGTAAACCCCGTCATCGGCAAAGCGGTGGGTATTGGTCACGGTAAACGTATCGGGAGTCGCCGGAGCGCTGCCGGCCGTTTCGGTCGCCGAACCGTTCTCGGTCGCACCCCCTTCGCCCCAGTCGACCGTGATCGCATGGCTGTCGGTCAAGTCGAGATCGCTAAAGGAGACTAGCGCGCTGAGATCAAACACGTCTCCTTCCACAATGCCGGACTGTGGTCCGGGTACGCTAAGTACAGGCGGGTCATTTACGCCGTCGATCGTAACCGTGACCGTTGCCGTGTCTTGTCCGGTGTGCCCATCAGTAATGGTATAGTCGAATTGGTCCGTCGCACTATCGCCCACACCCAGGTACTCGAACTGGCCGTTCGGGTCGTACGTTACGTCCGTCGTGTTATTGGTCACGAGTCCTGCCGTACCGGTTGTGTTGACGTTGAGTACCGCCAGCACGTCATCAGGGGCGCTGCCATCCTGGTCGGGGTCGGTGTCGTTGTTCAAGACATCGATTGTCACCGTGGACGCCTCCGTCACGACGGCACCGTCAGTGTTGTCGTCGTCGGTAGCAGTGGGCGCGTCGTTCACACCCACAATCGTGACAGTTACGCTCGCGGAATCGAGAACCGTTGGTCCAGCCTCCGCGTGGGCTTGAATGTCAGCAGCGCTGAGTGCGTCATCGAAGAGTGCAATGTCGTCCATGCGACCCGGGAAGAAGGTGTGCAGACCCGTCATCTTCCCGAATGTCAGCGGTGAGGTATTGGTTGGCACGGTTGCCGATGCGGTGCCCGGTTCCTGAGTCCCATTGACATAAAGCCGCATCGTCCCGGCATCGACAGTGGCCGCGATGTGATACCACTGCCCAATTTCCACGGTGGTGGTACTAAACAGATTCGCGCCACCGATTTGAAACAGGATCCTTTTTCCCGGGCCGTTTTCTTCCCAGACACCAAACGTCCGACTTCCGCTCGTGCCCTTCCCCACCAGTCGCTGCCAATCACTCGCTTCCGAATCCTTATACATCCAAAACTCGACCGAGTAGTCACCGGTCAGAATCGTGTTCAGCCCTGCGTCGTGGGGGACATGAATTTCGTTATCGCTGCCATCAAATTGCACTGCGGCACTGCCGTCGCCGGCGCCAGCCTGGCCAAGGTCGCCGGCAGAGAAATTGATATAGTTTCCGTCTCGCCCACCCACCAAATCGACGGCAACAGGCAGCGATGTGTCATCCAATCGCCAGAGTCCGACTGGACTGTCGTCGAAAATGGTCGTGTTGTCAGTGATGGCATAAGCAAACGTGTCATTCGCCGTCTCTCCAACGGCCAAAGCTTCGAAGGATCCATTTGGGTCGTACTGGAACGATCCGTTTGCCGCGACGTTGATAATGGCTCCCGAAGCCAGTGGGACGTCTGCGTTAACACTTGCCGGCAGGCCGTCAATCGCTGCAACGGAGAGAATGTCCGTCGTGTCGGCATCGCTGTCGGCAACTACATCGGATATCACGTTGCCGATCGTGGCGTTGCCGTCGTCTTCACCAACGGAGTAGTTGTTGTCGTTGGCCACAGGAGCGTCATTCGATCCGGTAATCGTGATGTCCACGGTGCCCGTGCCTTCGAGAGAGTTGCCGAGCAGCAATTCGGCACCCCCGGTGTTGGCGGTGCCGCCAGGCACGTTGTTCAATCGCATCACCACGTAGCGGCCCTGAAGCGTTGTTCCCAGTTCGTATTCGTTGAGATTGTTGCCTGTGTCGAGTCCGGTGACATGAGCAGCCACGGGGCTACTGAGGATCGGCGAAGACGTTGACGCGGAACCTGGATCGGTGTCGGTTACCCAGAATTCAATGTCTCCCACTTTGTCGATGGTAGGACTGGCTTGGGGACGCTGTGCGTAGAAGACTCGATCAAAGTCGACCGAAACACCCATGTCGTAAACCACAACATGGGGGCCAGTGCCTTGTCCGGCGTAGACGCCGGCTAGATTGTTCGCTGTTCCGATATCCGCGAGTGCCGGACTGCCGTCGACGAGGCCACTTACAAGACAACAGTTACTGCTGTGTTCGGACGATGCCGTAGCACTGACAGGATCGGGCAGGATGCGCTTGTCGTCCACCGTTACCGTATAGGACTCGGTAATCGTTTCACCGTCACCGAGAAACTGAATGTCGGAGTTGTCGACGCTGTAGTTCCACGTGACCACGCCTGTTGTCGCCGTGAGACGCACGTTGTCCCAGTTTATCTGCACGCCGCCATCATTGACCAGCCGGACCATCAAATCCTGACCGGCAAAGCCTGTGCCGGAACTCCAGGCTACCGAGTTGTCGATGAACTGGCCGTTGGCCGACGAGCCGGTAGTAGACGTCGTTTCGGCCAGCAACGTCGTACCGCCATCTGTCCATAGTTGAATGCGCCATGCAGGAAGTCCCAGGTCAAGTCGATCGCCAATAGCAACGGTCAACTCGTAAACAGTGTGATCGGTGATTGTGGCAGCGACAGTCTGAGACAACTCGCCGCCATTGCTATAGGCGACCTGATCCCCGTCGCCGCCGACGCTGTTAAGCGATGCGCCGCCATCGACGGCAGCGCCAACGTATTGGCCATCGCCGTTGACGTTCCAATGGCCCGCACCACCGGCACCGGAAATCACCCAACCGGCTGGCGCTCCGGTGGCACCATTCGCGAGACCCGGCGACTCGAAACTGGGGTTCAGGATCGCGATTGGTTGGCTGGAGCGCTGCTGGGTGACCGTGGCCGTGAGGTTACCCAGTTGACCACCGGGATGTGTGGATGACGCGAACATCGCGCTGGCGTGATGCGTGTCGCTCAGGTCAACGTCGGTGAAGTTCACCGTTCCGGTGTCCGTTTCACTCAAAGCGGGTGCCGAGTCATCTTCGGTGACTGCGCCAACGCCGCCACTGACGACGGGGGCGTCATTCACACCAGTGGTCGTTATGGTCACCGTGGCGGTCGTGGGCGTGAAGTACTTGCGAGTCAGGTAGTCTTCGACCGCCAGACGTTCGGCTTCGCTCAAAGCAGCGTCGTAAATAAGCAACTCAGAGACCTCGGCGTTTGAGTCCTCGCCACCCGTGTTCCAGGCACCGAGTGCGATTCGGCCTGGCTTGTAGCTGGTGTTGTCGGATCCTTGGTCGTCATTGGTAAGTTGCACGCCGTTCTTCCAGAAGTCGGCTGCAGGGTCCCCTGCAAATTCGCCAATCACTCCGTTGATGTCGGGGCCAATGACGGCGCTGTATAAATGCATGGCCGTGCTACCGTCATTATCACCTTGCAGATTGATATCGCCATTGGCATAGAATGAGCCTGTACGTCCGCTCCAATGGCCGAACAGCCAGTTGTGGTCCTTCGAAGTGATGACCCGATTGTTGTCGCCACCCGTGTATCGAGAGACAGCAAAGATCGTGTAATTGTCTCCCAGACCGTCGAAGTTGTAGTTGGTGAACAGCTGGTCTGTTCCGTTCGAACTCTGGAAACCTACTGCGGGTGCGCTGGTAGCCGCACTGTTGGCGACGTAGAACGGCGTGCCGATGACACCGGTTGCGTCACGAGCGTTACCCGACTTATCCTGCCACGAAGTGACCGAGCTGCCGTCGGTCAGTGAATCCGGCATGCCGTCGGCGTCGATGTCACTGGCGTCGAGCCATAACGCCAGGCCGGCGGTTACACCAGGCACTTTGTCCGTGACGGCGTACGTCAGGGTATCTTGAACCGTCTCACCTGTCGCCAATGCTTGCAACGTTGCTGAACTCGTAGGATCGAATGCAAGGCTGCCATCCGAATCCACGGTTACCGTTGCGCCGGACGCCGCGGTGCTGGACACACCAACACCGGCAGCAGTGCCGTTCACGCGTTGCACGGCCAACACATCGTTTCCATCCGGGTCCGCGTCGTTCGTCAACACGTTGGTGTTCAGCAGCGCGTCCTCGTTGGCGGTGAAGTCGTCGTCGTTGGCCACCGGCGCGTCATTCGATCCGGTAATCGTGATGTCCACGGTGCCCGTGCCTTCGAGAGAGTTGCCGAGCAGCAATTCGGCACCCCCGGTGTTGGCGGTGCCGCCAGGCACGTTGTTCAATCGCATCACCACGTAGCGGCCCTGAAGCGTTGTTCCCAGTTCGTATTCGTTGAGATTGTTGCCTGTGTCGAGTCCGGTGACATGAGCAGCCACGGGGCTACTGAGGATCGGCGAAGACGTTGACGCGGAACCTGGATCGGTGTCGGTTACCCAGAATTCAATGTCTCCCACTTTGTCGATGGTAGGACTGGCTTGGGGACGCTGTGCGTAGAAGACTCGATCAAAGTCGACCGAAACACCCATGTCGTAAACCACAACATGGGGGCCAGTGCCTTGTCCGGCGTAGACGCCGGCTAGATTGTTCGCTGTTCCGATATCCGCGAGTGCCGGACTGCCGTCGACGAGGCCACTTACAAGACAACAGTTACTGCTGTGTTCGGACGATGCCGTAGCACTGACAGGATCGGGCAGGATGCGCTTGTCGTCCACCGTTACCGTATAGGACTCGGTAATCGTTTCACCGTCACCGAGAAACTGAATGTCGGAGTTGTCGACGCTGTAGTTCCAGGTCACTTCGCCTGCTGGGGTGGCCGTGAGCCGCACGTTATCCCAGTTTACTTGGGCGCCGCCGTCGTTGACCAGGCGGACCATCAAATCCTGACCTGCAAAGCCTGTACCCGAACTCCAGGCTACCGAGTTGTCGACGAACTGGCCGTTGGCCGACGAGCCGGCAGCAGACGTCGTTTCGGCCAGCAATGTCGTGCCACCACCTGTCCATAGCTGAATGCGCCATGCAGGAAGACCCAAGTCGAGTCGATCGCCAATGGCGACAGTCAACTCGTAAACAGTGTGATCGGTGATCGTGGCAGCGACCGTCTGGGAAAACTCGTCGCCGTTGCTATACGCGACGTGGTCCCCGTCGCCGCCGACGCCATTGAGCGATGTACCGCCCGCTGCAGCGGCGCCGATATATTGTGCGTCACCATTGGAGTTCCAGTGCCCTGCAGTCCCTCCAGAAATCACCCAGTTTGCGGGCGCACCTGTTGCGCCATTGCCAAGAGCAGGCAACTCGAAACTGGGATTAAGAACAGTGATGGATTGGGTACCGGAATACTGGCGGGTTACGGCGGCGGTAAGGCTACCCAGTTGGCCACCGGCATGAGTCGTTGAGGAGAACGCCGCGCTGGCGGAATGGTTGTCGGTCAAATCAACGTCGGTGAAGTCGAGTTTGCCTGTGCCCGTTTCGGTCGCCGCGGGGGCCGACACATCTTCAACTATCGCACCAAGGCCGTTATTGACAAGGGGAGCATCATTCACGCCGTTTACCGTCACGGTTGCCGTCGTGTGCGATGTAAAGTACTTCTGAGAGAGGTAATCCTCGACCGCCAGACGTTCCGCGTCCGTCAAAGCACCGTTGTAAATGAGCAACTCGGATATCTCAGCATTGGACGCCTCGCCATTGTTTGACCAGGCTCCCAAACCGATCTCTCCCGGCTTGTAGTTGGTGTTACTGGATCCCTGATCGTCGTTGGTAAGTTGGACGCCGTCCTTCCAGAAGTCCGCTGCCGGGTCCCCGGAAAATTCACCGACGATGCCGTTGATATCCGGTCCAATAACAGCACTGTAAAGATGGGCCACCGTACTACCATCATTATCCCCTGTCAGGTTGATATCGCCATTGGCGTAGAGTGAGGCTGTATGACCTCTCCAATGGCCGAATAGCCAGTTGGTCGAATCCGAGGTGACGACACGTTGATTGCTGCCACCCGTGTAGCGGGAGACGGCAAAGATCGTGTAGTTGTCGCCGAGCAGGCTGTTGATGTCGCTGGTAGCCAGCTGATCCGCTCCGTCCGAAGCAAAGAAGCCGACTGCGGGCGCACCCGTCGCCGCGCTCGATGCGACATAGAACGGGGCCCCTAAGTCCACGCTCGCATCACGATCATTACCCGACTTGTCGTGCCACGCGGTGATCGCGCTGAGATCTGTCAACGCATCCGGACTGCCGTCGGCGTCAATGTCGCTGGCATCGAGCCAGAGAGCCAAGTTGGCCGTGTCAGGAAGGTGGTCGATGACCGAATACGTGAATGTGTCTTGGGCAGTCTCGCCCGTCGCTAAGGCCTGCAGTGCGCTGGAACCGGTCGCGTCGTAGGCAAACGTGCCATCTGCATTGACGGTCACCGATGCGCCCTGGTCCGACGCGACTGTGCCGATCGAAGTGCCTTGAGCCGATACAACTGTAAGGGTGTCGTCGGGTGCATTCCCGTCTTGATCGAGCTCGATGTCGTTATTGAGGAGATTGGGGACATCGGTCGAAACGTATTTCGCGTTCAGATAGGCTTCAACCTCCAGTCGTTCCGCATTGCTCAACGCGCGGTCAAAGATCAAGATTTCAGACACTTCCGCGTTGGACGCCTCCGTGGCACCGGCACCCCAAGCACCCAGGGAGATCGTGCCGGGCTTGTAGTCCGTATCGGACGAGCCCTGATCGTCGTTGACGATTTGGACGCCATCCACCCAGAAGTCCGCGGCGGGATCGCCCGCAAATTCGCCAATCGTACCGTTCACATTTGGCCCGATCACGCCGCTGTTGATGTGCAGCGCGGTGTCGGATACACCGCTGACCAGGTTGATATCTCCCTCGGCGAACCACGATTGGACATTGTTACCCCAATGTCCAAAGAGCCAGTTGTTCGTGCCGGAGGTGATCACGCGGAGATTCGAGCCACCTGAATAACGCGAGACGCCAAAGACCTTGTAGTCGTGTCCGAGGGTATCGAAATCATGAGTCGTCAGCAGGCGGTCAACGCCATCCGTCGCGCGGAAGCCCACGGCGGGACTGCCGTTCCCAGCCGCACTCGACGCGACGTAAAACGGAGTCCCCAGGACCTGATCGGCGTCGCGCCCGTTCCCCGATTTATCGCGCCAGGCCGTAATGGCGGCTCCATCACTGAGCGTAGAACCGTCTCCATTGACGTCCGTCGCGTCCAACCAAAGCGCCAGACCGGCGGTAACCGGAGGTACAGCGGTATCGACTCTGCCGGCGGTGGCCGACAGCACCGCATCCTCGTTGGTCGCATAGGCATCGTCGTTGGCCATCGGAGCGTCATTCGCACCGTTGACGGTTACGGTGACGGTGGCTTCGCTGACGGCGGGCCCCATGTCTTCTAACGTCAATGCGTTGAGAATCGGATTGAGATCGCCACCGCTAAGGCCATCCGAATCCAGAGAGATATTTACCGATTCGGACGAAGCTACAAACGAGTGCGTAACTACGGTTCCCGCCTGATTCGTGCCCGTCTGTACATCCAGGTCGTGAACAATCTGCGTGCCGTCAACGAAGACATTGAAATGGCGCGTGCCCGTGCCACTATCCAGGAACATTAATTGCACTTGGTATTCCGTCCCCACCGTGAGATCAGCCAGGTCGACTTGCACGTCGGGTCCCGCACCCCCTGGGGTCCAGCGAATGGAACTCATCACCCGTTCCAAAGCGCCTTCCGCCCCGGCACGCGTTCCGCCGTCGCCGCCATCAAAGTCTGGACTCTGCCAATTCGGGATTTGATTGACGGCTGTGACGGTAACGCCGCTCACATTATCAAGCGTAAAGACCGCGTCGCCGATCGCGCCTGCCGGTGTACCGTCGGGACCGACCTGCACCGCGTATTTGAAGTGTCCTTGCAAGTCCAATCCTTCTCCCGGATCGCTTCCTGTAAACGAACCGACGCTCGTGGACAAATCCTCCAGCGTGAAGGCGTTTAGAATCGGATTGAGATCGCCACCGCTAAGACCATCCGAATCGAGTGAGATATTCACTGTTTCGGATGATGCTACGAACGAGTAGGTCACGACCGTTCCCGCCTGGTGCGTGCCCGTCTGTACATCCAGATCGTGCACAATTTCCTTGCCATCAACGAAGATGTTGAAGTGGCGTGTGCCACCACCACTATCCAGGAACATCAACTGCAACTGGTACTCCGTCCCAACAGTGAGATCAGCCAGGTCGACTTGTACGTCAGGTCCCGCTCCCCCTGGGGTCCAGCGAATGGAACTCATCACCTGCTCCAAAGCGCCTTCCGCCCCGGCACGCGTGCCGCCATTCCCAGCGTCAAAGTCTGGATTCTGCCAATTCGGGATTTGATTGACGGCTGTCACGGTAACCCCGCTCACGTTGTCGAGCGTGAAAACAGCATCACCGATCGCCCCAGCCGCGGAAGCGTCCGGTCCCACTTGAACCGCATACTTGAAGTTCCCTTCCAGATCCAGCCCTTCCCCAGGGTCGCTGCCGGTGAACGAACTGATATTGGCAGTCGCCATGGGGGCAACAGCATAGGTAAAGGTATCCGTGGCGGTTTCGCCCGCCGCCAACGACTGCAGTTCCAATGACAGCGACGGATCGTAGGAAAACGAACCGTCCTCGTTGACGGTTACGGATGCAGCCCTAGCCGATGTCACCGTTGCTGCGCCCGATGTCAAGGAACGGCCCTGGGCCGCCACGACTTCCGCTGCTGGCAAGTAGTGAAGCCGTACACTGTCGAAAGCCGTCTGCCCGCCGTCGGAGTCCAGAAAAATTTCTAGCGGCTGGCCGATTTGAGCGTGGCCGGTGGGGACCGCATAGGTAACCGTCGCCGTGGCGAATCCGCCATCGGGGACCGTGAGTGTGGTCTGATCAACGCCCGCCAAGACGGTTCCGCCAGCTCTCAACTGGACATCCAATCCAGGGAACGCGGTATCATTTCGATCACCGACGTCGACCTGCAGCGTATAGGGTTCGCCGGCGGCGAGTCGCTTCGTCACGACCTGACTGATTGATGGTCCATTGGAAAACGCCGTGTTGTTGCCAGCGGACAATCCCAGGGGATACCGACTGGACGTCGGATGGAAGACACCCGCCGCGGTTCCGCCGCCATCTCCGTCGGTCCACCCCGGTATCGTCCCGCCGAAATCGTGAGGGGCGAAAACCGGATTCTCAAAGCTGGGATTCACTACCGAAATCTCTTTGCGGAACAGGCCGCGGTCATTGCCGAGTAAGCCGGTGGTGCGAGCGGAAACGCCAAATTCCTGAACGACGAAATTCCCGTTCGAACCACCGTGGCCAGGGCCATTAAAGGGCAAGCTTGGATCCGTGAGCGCCTCAAGTCGAAAACCCGTGATCTTGGCCAGGCCCGTCACGGCTGAAATGGTAAACGTCTCGAAATTGGACGGACTAAGATTGGCTCCGTCGACAAGAACGCTGTTATCTGCCTTGATGGAAAACGTCGAGTTGCCGGCCGTCGAAATAGCTTTCGGTGTCAGCTCGACCCAAGTCGCCGTGACGTCGCCTCCGTTCTGGGCACCGTCCGCAAACGTCGAGCGGTCGTCTGCTGTGGCCGAAATGCGAAACCTGCCCAGCACGTGCGAAAAGGTGAACCCGCCCGTCAGCATCGTAAACGACAATTCGGTCAAATCGCCATTCGGGTTTACATCGGTTGCCGTCTCAAACACAGCTGTGTTGTCACCGAGACCGCTGTTCGCCCAGCCGGAAGTCTGCGCGGTGTTACCGTCCAACATGGCTGTGGCGGGGAAACTGGCCTGGGAATAAACCGCCGTGGCATTCTGCAAAGGAACGGATACGCTGGCGGACGGTATGGTGACGGCAGTATCCTCATCGGTTGTGTAGGAATCCGCGCGTGCGAAAACCGCGTGCTCAAACGCCACGCCACCCGTTCCATGAATCGATCCCGGGCCATTGATGACGATTTCAAATTCATCTCCAGCCGCTCCGGACACATTGAAGAACAGATAATTGACAGCGTCGCCGCTGGCCGGAGTCGGAACGACGGCCGCCGCCGCCGCTGTACCACCCACGGTTTGCCGAACGGACAAGGCAGTCGGGCGGTGAGCCGCGTTATCGCCTACAAGTGGAATCGTCAGGACGAATTCCGATTCCTGCGCCAATTCAAAGTCCATGATGGCAACGGAGCCGGTGGTGCTGGCAAAGAATATGCCTGCGTCGGCATCAGTGACAGTCGAACCTATCGGTAATGTCGGGTTGTCGAAGTTCGGATAGCCGCCTGCGTTATACCTCCCGCCATTGTCGGATACCGCCGCGATGTAAGACGGTAAAGAACTGGTTGTGCCAACGCCGGGGCCACTGCCTGTAACAATCGCGTAGTATCCATCGTTGCCGTAAGCATTGTCGCCGTTGGGATCAAAGGCGGATGGTTTGGCAACAGACGTGCTCCGCCAACTCGCCGCCGCCGTCTCATCCGATCCCAGAAAGACAAGCGTGGCCAGTAATTGACGTTCCTCCATGCTCTCCATGAGAAGTCTTCGCGTTGCACGACTCTTGCGGCCCGCAGAATTGCGTACACGCCGCGACCGGGATCCCAGAGAGCTACGAAACCCGGTGCGCTGCCTATCACATTTTGTCATCAGTGGTACTTCCGAAATGCAGTGCGCGCACGAAGAACCGCCAACCTGCTGAGCGGTTCCATGGTGTCGCATTTGGATGATGGATTGGAGGGACGCAACCTACTCATTACCCACGAAGGTTAGATGATTGCCTCGTTGCGTCTCTGTTCCGGGGCGAGAGGTTGTCGTTAACGAAGAAGAGCGGATGATGAGTGCGAAAACAGTAAGAAACTCCTCTGATGCATATCGCTCGCATCGCACCGACAAATTCACCTAAATTACACTTTAGCGGTATCAATACTGCATTGCAATGATTTTGCAAGGAAACCAAGATAAAACTTTGATATTCGAAAGTTGGCCAATTTCGTGAAACTTTTAGTTCAAGAATCTGAACGCATCGGTTTAGAGTCGCGGCGCGTTCCTCGAACGGATCCGAAAGGCTCTCTCCCGTCGGGAAGGCTCGGGTTCTTCCTCAACATGGTGGTTGCGAGTGCGTGGATGCCTGCCCACAAGCCAAGTCGCGTCCTGCGCGGACGATGATCGTGAAAAGCCGCTTGCGCCTGCGCCGGCACTGATGATCCTCACCCGCGACGGAACGCAGCACGCGTCGTTACTCAATATCGGCTTACTATGACTATGTCAGCGTCTCAACACTATCATTGGAACGGATCGCGAAGACCTGGTCGGTGCCGTGGGCCAGGAACAAGTCCTGGCCGAGATGCCCGACCAGACCGTCCGCGCTGCCGTCGTCCATGACCGCGGTGCGGCTGTTGGCGCCGATCAAGACGTTGGAAACGCGCGTGGCGAAATCGTTGCCGCTGGTCCATTCGTCGCGGATCGCGATTAACTGCCCGTCGCTGAACG
>CALBSZ010000621.1 GCA_937967665.1 uncultured Planctomycetaceae bacterium | reverse complement strand
TCTTGAATACCTGGCTGTCGAAGGCTCAGGATGAATCCAAATCGCCCCGAAAGGATCTGGCGGAAGGTGACGACGACCGCACGGCCAAGGCGATGGCACAGTACACAGGGGCGCCGGCATGAGATTCCCGCACAGCACGGACTTGGAAGAGCGATTGTTGGGCGCGGTCATGCTCTCGACCAGCGAGGCCCGCATGGCACTGGCGAGGAAGATCAAATCGCCGCTGTTTGCAGATCCGTTTTGCAGGTTGCTCTGGGATGCCGTCGCGCCGGTCGTGTCGGCGCCGCACGACTCCCGGGAGATGCTGCAGGCGATTTACCGCGCCGACTGCCGGCCACCGTTGCAATCGACGCTGGGCGCGGAACTGGCGCTGCTGATGTGGCACCGTGACGGCACAGCACGCACCAGCGAACGAGACGCCACCTATCTGCTCATTCGATTGCAAAACCTGGCTGAGAGTCGGTTACGAGTGATCGACGCGCACAACGCATTCTTGGACGTTTACAGGGAGGCCATCGCCAGTGAAATTCCGTAATTTGAAAAACTCGATTCTCGATTTCCTCCGCACGCTGGAAGACAAGCCGTTGCCGCTTTACTCCACTGGCCTGTCGGCACTCGACTACGCAATCGGTGGTGGCATCGCACCCGGCGAGATGTGCGTAATGGCAGCGCGTCCTTCGCATGGCAAGACGCTGATGGGTTTACAGATCCTTCGTGCGATGGCAAAGCAAGGATTGCCGGGTTTGTTCGTGTCCGAAGAGATGAGCCTGCAGGCGCTGATCGAGCGTACCGTTCGGGCAATGAGCGATGAGGCAGCGCAGCGCAAGTTCGTGAACGACTGGGCATCGATCAGCGACGAACTCATGGAGGATACCGACGCGCACTTTCGTGGCGTGGCGCCGATACTGGTTGCCGAGCGATGTGGAAGTGCTGATGCCGTGTCGAACGCAATCAAGGAAGCCGTCGACAATCACGGCGTTAAGATTGTGGTCGTGGATTATGTCCAAGTGCTGGCGAAGGGGTCCAGTGGCGGCGACAAGTTTGCACAGGTTGGCGCTGCCTCCCAGGTGTTGAAACAGGCGGCGCTCGAGACGAACGTGGCGATGATTTGCTTGGCGCAAATGGGCCGGTCAATCGACGAGCGATCAAAGTGGGTGCCGATGATGTCGGACATCCAGCACAGCAGCCAGATCGAACAAGATGCTGACACGTTGATCTTTCTTGAATGGCCGTGGCAGCGAGACAAAACGCAACGGCCGCACGTTTACCGAATGTGGATCGTCAAGAATCGGAACCGTGGGATTCATGGCGATTCGTGTATTGAGCTCGAATTTGATGCGAAACGGCAGACGATAACCGACAGGATGGCAAGTGCTGTCGGTTCTCGGTGAAAGGAATAGCCGTCAGGACGATGCAAGAATTGAACAGACGCGGTCGATATGCTAAAAAGCAAGTCGCCCAAGTGCTGTGAACACTCAGGCGACTCTAACCCGACAACCTTTGTAGTAGAAAGGATGTGAGCTAATGGCAAGTGTAACAACAGAGAAACGAAACGGTAGAACACGCTATCGGATTTGCTGGCGTGACGGCGAAAAACGCCGCAAAAGTTTGAGGCTCTCGGGCAATATCGGTAATCGGAAAGACGCGGAAGCCATTGCCCGGAATGTTGCCGCCATCGTTTCGGCGAATATCGCTAAGCGATCGTTTGAAAACGCCGTTTCCCAATGGCTCAACGAGATTGGCGACGAGTTGCATACGAAGCTTGCCGAGAGCGGACTCGTTGAGCCTCGCCAAAAGGCAAAACTGTCGGCATTTCTTACAAGATACGTGGACGCCCGTAAGACTGAGGTTGAGCCCCTGACAATCGTTAGCTTTGAGGCAACGAAAGCGAAGCTGGTGAATTACTTCGGCGAGAGCTGCAGCCTCAGGGAAATCGGCGACGCTGAGGCTCACGCTTGGCGGCAATCGCTTTTCGCGGAGCTGTCGTCAACAACGATTGCTGGACACGTCAAACGGGCGAAGCAATTCTTCAACCACGCCAAACGAATGCGGCTTATCGAACGCAACCCGTTCGCTGAACTGGTGGCAGGCTCGCAAGCCAACGACAGCCGTTTAGTGTTCATTGACCGCAAGACAATCGACAGGGTAATTGAACACGCACCCGACGCCGAATGGAAACTTCTCATCGCTCTGGCTCGATATGGCGGCTTGCGAAACCCGAGCGAGACGCTTCGCCTCAAGTGGTCGGACATCAACTGGGCTGAGAAGCGAATTCTCGTTACATGCCAGAAAACGAAACGACACAAGCCATTTCGGACACTCCCGCTATTCCCAGAGTTGGAGCCCTACCTCGCTGCAGCCTTCCATGATGCCGAGGATGGAGCTGTCTTTTGCATCGAGCGGTATCGCCATCAAAACGCGAACTTGCGAACCGGCTTGCGTCGGATCATCAAGCAAGCCGGCCTGACGCCTTGGGAAAGGCTCTGGCAGAACTTGCGAGCCAGTCGAGAGACGGAGCTTGCCAACGAGTATCCGATCCAAGTCGTTACCGAATGGATCGGCAACTCGCCAAAGGTAGCCGCGAAGCACTACCTCACCGTCACCGATGAACACTTCGAGCAAGCTACGTCCAGGGTGGCACAACAGGTGGAGACAAAGGTAACCGAAACGGCTGATTCTGACGGAAACGACTCGCAACCAGTTAGCGGCGAAACCCCGGAAAACGCTGGAGGAACGGTATTCTCCAGCGTTTTCGAAATTAAAAAGATAGGCCGGGCAGGACTCGAACCCGCGACAAAGGGATTATGAGTCCCCTGCTCTAACCGACTGAGCTACCGGCCCACCCGGTAAAAAACCGGGATTTCTTGCAATCGTCTTCGGCGTCTGCTACGTCACGACAACCGTTGGTATTCTGAAACGCGTCAATACTCTCAATAAACCACCATGATGCCGGTCTGATGGTGGGACCAAAACCGGCGGCCGTCACGCCCTTTTCTGATCGGAGTGAAGGCATGACTCACCGTAATTCTAATCGAACGCTACCACCTGAGAAACCCTCGAAGCCGTATCCGGATTTTCCCCTGTCCGCCACTGACAACGGCCAGGAGTGCCAGAAGTTTAAGGGGAACGTGTGGCTTTTCGGGAAGAGGAACGTACCGGCAGCATCGCTTGTTCGCAGCTTGGACCAGAAGAACACTTTTCTCTTGCCGGCAGGGATCCGCGCCGGAGTGCTGGCGTGAAGGGTATCAGCCTGAAGGAACTATGCAATCACTTCATGGAGGATTTCGAGGATAAACTGACTGCGGGCAGTCGTGTGAGTTCGGAGCACGTTGACGACTTGCAAACGGAGGGTGAATGGAATGCTTGGATGTCGGCAGGACGATGGTGTGCCGTTATGGAATGAGACAGTCCCGGCGCTACCGTCTGTACTGTTCACTCGGCGCGATCTGACGGAATCCAACAATCAGCACTTGGTTTTCACTACAGAGTATGGCGCCGCTTGGAGTCGTGAGGCCATATTTTTGGAATTCGGGAAAGGGCTTGGTTCGTTGACGCTGTATCGGCGGGGCTTGGCGTTTTCATCGCTACGCAAAACGTTTCGCCAGTAGCGGACAGAACGTGAGACCATCCTGCCGTGTTTGAAATCATGGGCATGAGACAGAAAGACACGGAAAAGCCGCAAAATGATTGACACAGTGAGTGGATTTGATAGGTTGAATGTGCGTATTCTAAGGTGTCTAGTTGGGGTAATCGAATTCTGATGCGTCGAGCGTCCTAGGTATTTTGCGATTCGACCAAGGCAGGATCGTGTCAGCCATATATCGGTTGCGTCTCGAATCAAGATCCAACAGCGGCGAGGTAAAGCGACTTGTTCCGGTGGCTGCGGACATCCCTGTTTGGAATCTCACCTGCGGAGGCATCGTTCCGCCAGCGTGGTTTTCTCGCAGTTGCGGCTCCAACACAACAACGGCTCGAGCAGTGCGGGCAGTCGTTCATCGAAGGATACAACGCAGCCTTGCGATTCGGAAATGCCCATGGCGTTACTCGGCAACTCGCAGCGATCGGTGACGAACAAAGCGGGTTTGCGTTTGAAGGCGCAGCGATGGGGCTCGCTTTGCTCGACGGTCTAACAATAGGTCCAGCAACACGGCTTCGTGACTTCCTACGCGCGGAAGGACAGCAACACGTTTACATGGTGTTTGTAGGAGTTGGTTGGGCAGCGGCACGATTGCCGTGGTATCGCCATCGCGTGACACGCTACATCGACCAATTTGATCCGTTACTTCGCTGGCTTGTCGTGGACGGCTTCGGATTCCATCATGGCTACTTTAACCACCACACAGCCATTGGGCGACAGATGCTGCCGAACGGTGTCTTTGGGTATGCTCGTCAGGCATTCGACCAAGGGTTAGGACGAAGTTTGTGGTTTGTTGCGGGCGGCGATGTAGGGCGTATTCGAGATTGCATCGAAGCGTTCGACGAACGGAGACGTCCAGACTTGTACGGTGGCATTGGGCTGGCTTGCGCGTACGCGGGCGGCGTCGACGACTGTGAGATCGAAAGGCTGGCGGCAAGCTCAGTTGAATATGTCCCCCAGTTGGCTCAAGGTGCAGCCTTTGCCGCGAAAGCAAGGCAGCGTGCCGAAAACCCTGCTGAACATACGGACAGAGCGTGTCGCGTTCTTTGCGGCACGAGCGCCGCGGAAGCTGCTAGGATCACGGACCAATGTCTCGCGAAATTACCCGATGATGCCGAATTGCCTGCCTACGAAATCTGGAGAAATCGGATACAGCAACATTTCCTGGCGGAGGTGCCTACGTAGAGCGACGCGACTGCTAAGGCTGGAAACTTACACTTGGGGGGAGAACCTGTGCGGCACTTTTGGGACCATTATCTGAAACGCATCGTTGCACTACTTTTGGTGTTCGGCTTGTACTGGGCGGCGCGACTACCATCGGTAAGCGAAGACGAACGTAGGGAACTTGCCAGCCGATATGCCTTTACCGGTCACGAATTGCCGACGGTTCAATCGGAACAGCAACGGCAAGTTCGTCCGGTTAATCCCAGCTTGAAACATATTGATGCCTGGATATCCTCGGTGGGCGCCGCGATCGCGCTGACGGACCTGGATGGCGACCAATTGTCCAACGACGTCTGTGTTGTCGACACTCGTACTGATCATGTCGTGATCACGCCTGTTCCGGAGTCGGGGGAGCGATATGAGACGTTTGTCTTGAATCCCGGAGCTTTTTTCGACCGCAAGACCATGTGTCCGACCGGCTTTGTTCCTGATCACATCAACGAAGACGGATTGAATGATATTGTGGTCTATTACTGGGGACGGACTCCCATTGCTTTTCTCCAGCGACCGCCGGCAGACGAACACGCGAAGCTGGCTGCCGAACAGTTCGTCGCTTGTGAGATCGTACCCGGAAATGAACGCTGGTTTACGAACGCAGCGACTCGCGCGGACGTGGATGGCGACGGTCACGTAGATCTGATTATCGGCAACTATTTTCAAGACGGCGCCCGGATTCTGGACGCTTCGGCAGATACGCAGGAGAGCATGCAGCATTCGATGTCACGAGCTTTCAACGCGGGAACCAATCGAATCCTGTTGTGGCAGGCGGGGCAATCGGGCCAGTCGCCGGGTGTTCAGTTCCGGGAAGCGACAGGAGTCTTCGATATCGCCAATCAACCTGTTGCCAATGGATGGACACTGTCGGTCGCAGCGGGTGATTTAGACGGCGACCAGCTGCCCGAGATCTATTTTGGTAACGACTTTGGGCCGGATCGGTTCTTGCACAACCGCAGCGAACCTGGAAAGCCGCGTTTTGCGCTGCTTACAGGCCGGCGCCATCTGAGTACGCCTTCGTCCAAGGTCATTGGCTGTGATTCCTTCAAGGGCATGGGGGCCGATTTTGGTGACCTCAACGGCGACGGTCAGTTGGATATCTAAGTCAGCAACATTGCCGCCGAATACGCTTTAGAGGAAAGTCACTTCGCCTGGGTCAGCAGTGGCGATCCGGCCTGGATGAAGAAGGGAATCGCACCCTATGAAGACCGCGGAGAACAGCTTGGTATCTCACGCAGCGGATGGGGCTGGGACTCGCGGCTTGCGGACTTCGATAACGACGGAGTGCTGGAAGCCGTCCAGGCAACCGGGTTTGTGAAGGGGAGGTGGAATCGTTGGCCGGAACTTCACGAAGTGGCGATGGGCAACGACCAGTTGCTCAGTAACCCAAATAGCTGGCATCAGTTCAGCATCGGAGATGACCTCGGAGGGCACGAGCCGAATCCCTTTTTTGTACGCGCCGCTGACGGTCGGTTTTACGACATCGGAGATCTCGTCGGGACGGGCCAGCCGCAGGTGACTCGCGCGATTGCCACCGCGGATGTTGATAGCGATGGAGATCTGGATTTCGTCGTCGGCAATCAATGGGACGATTCACGGTTTTACAGGAACAACGCTCCGTCGCCCGGGCAGTTTTTAGGCCTGAGACTGCTTCTGGCCCTGGAACGCGGCGCGCGGTCCACCGCGATTCACCCAGGCCGGCCGGAGTTGGAAGTCCCCGTTCGGCCGGCGATTGGGGCCACGGTGCACATTACATTAGACGATGGTCGCAAGCTGATCGGTCTGGTGGATGGCGGAAACGGCCATTCGGGCGTGCGTAGTCCCGAAGTGCATTTGGGACTTGGAGATGTTTCAGCCGAGCTGGAAGTCATGGTAACCGTAAAATGGCGAGACACGGCAGGGAACTATCAACGACAGCAAATGAAGCTGACACCGGGATGGCATACGGTACTACTCGGTGATTCCCCCTCCGAGGAGCAATTGGCAAGCTCTGAACACACACACAGCGTTCCATAAGGCAAGCATCATGTCCACCGCTCAACTTAGTCTGCCCATCCAGGAACGCTGGTATAAGCAGGATCGTCTTGGCGGACTGCGCCGATTTGCTGCAGCAATCACGATCTTTAACATCGCGGGCCACACGTTGCTGGGATTCGAACAATCTTGGGCGCAGCCGCTGGTGGGACTCGCTGCCGCGTATGCCATGGAGTTGATCATGGAATTGATCGACTGCTGGCGAAACCACCGGCGGCCGCGATTCCTGGGAGGGATCACCGACTGCATTGATTTCTTCCTGCCGGCACAAATCTCGGGTCTGGCCTGTGCCATGTTGCTGTATGCCAACGATCGATTTATGCCAATCGCCCTGGCCGCGGCAGCTGCGATCGCGTCGAAACACGTCTTTCGAGCTCAAGTGGGAAAAGGAAAGCGGCACTTCCTTAATCCCTCGAATTTTGGCATCACGCTTGTCTTGCTGACCTTGCCCTGGGTGGGTATCGCCCCTCCGTATCATTTTACCGAAAACCTCAGCGGCTACGGCAACTGGGCGCTGCCAGCATTTATTATTTGTTCTGGAACATTTCTCAACACCCGATATACGCGCAGGTTGCCGCTCATCCTTACATGGTTAAGCTGCTTTGTGCTGCAGGCCTTCCTTCGGCACCTGACACTCGGTTCGTCCTTTGCGGCAGCACTGATGCCAATGACCGGCGTGGCGTTCATCCTGTACACCTTTTACATGGTCACCGATCCACCCACAACTCCAGGAAGCACTCGCGGTCAAATCATTTTCGGCGCGGCCGTGGCAGCCACCTACGGATTGCTCATGGTTTGCCATGTTGTCTTTGGTTTGTTTTTCGCGCTAACGATTGTCAGTGGTGTCCGCGGCTTGTACCTCTCCATCGCTTCACTTCAGAAGCAAGTCGATGAGGCAACCGTTCCGCTGCCTGTCATGGGCGCGTCTCCGGATCAGTCGCGAGGCATCCCGGAAGAGGAGCCGGTTGGCGCCGGGAGGACGGAATGAACCATCCCTCGATTGCGATTGTCGGCATGGCGTGTCGCTACCCGGACGCAAATAACCCGTCCGAGTTGTGGGAGAATGTACTCGCTCAACGACGGTCGTTTCGGCGACTTCCTCGCCAGCGACTAAACCTGGATGATTACCTCTCCGAAGACCATTCCACGTCGGACACGACTTACTGCCCGATGGCTGCTGTGTTGGAGGGCTACGAGTTTGATCGCAGCCGGTTTCGTATCGCCGGTTCCACATTCCGCTCTGCCGATATGGCACATTGGTTGGCTTTAGAAGTTGCATCGGATGCCTTGGCCGATGCCGGGTTTGCTGGTGGTGAAGGGCTTCCCAAAAAGGAGACGGGCGTTCTGCTAGGGAATTCGTTAACCGGTGAATTCTCACGTGCCAATCTCATGCGGTTACGTTGGCCGTATGTGCGTCGTGTGCTCGATGCCGAGCTTGTGCAGCGCGGTTGGTCGGTAGAGCAACGTGCGGGATTCCTGGCAGAGACGGAATCGCGATATAAAGCGCCCTTTCCACCGGTTGGCGACGAGACTCTGGCGGGTGGGTTATCCAACACCATCGCCGGTCGTATCTGTAACTACTTCGATCTAAACGGCGGCGGCTATACGGTGGATGGGGCGTGTGCGTCATCACTCTTGTCCGTGGCCAGCGCCTGTTCGTCATTGGTTGCCGGGGATTTGGAGGTGGCGCTGGCCGGCGGAGTGGACCTTAGTTTGGATCCCTTCGAGTTGATTGGATTTGCGAAGGTCGGCGCGCTCGCCCCGGAGCTAATGCGGGTATACGATGCCCGTTCAGCGGGATTCTGGCCTGGCGAAGGGTGCGGGTTCGTTGTCTTGATGCGCGAAGAAGATGCCGTGCGCCAACGACGCCGCGTCTATGCGGTGATTCGCGGTTGGGGAGTATCCTCGGACGGCAGTGGAGGGATCACGCGACCGGAATTGGAGGGGCAGCGTTTGAGTCTGGAGCGGGCCTATCGTCGTGCAGGATTTGGGATCGGCAGCGTCTCTTTTTTTGAAGGCCACGGTACCGGAACGACCGTGGGCGATGATACGGAATTACGGGCACTGAATCAGGCTTGTCAAGAATCCGGTTCGCATGCCGCAGCGGCGATCGGCTCCATTAAGGCGAACATCGGCCACACCAAAGCTGCGGCTGGGGTCGCTGGACTGATCAAGGCGACGCTGGCCGTGGACCGGCAGTTGCTGCCGCCGACGACCGGATGGGAGCAACCGAATCCTGTTCTGAGAGAGAAAGCCGCTGCGTTGCGGTTGTTGCGTGAAGCAGTCAACTGGCCGTCGGAGTTGCCGCCGCGCGCTGCGGTAAGCGGCATGGGATTTGGTGGGATTAATGCCCATGTCACGATGCAAGCGCCGGAACCTCGCCGTCGCAGCAGTGTGCACTTAAAGCAGCAAATGTTGTTGGCGTCGCAGCAAGACGCTGAATTGTTTCTGTTGGCTGCCGACTCGCACGAGCAGTTGTGTGCACAGCTTGATCGCGTGAATGCTTACGCCGGACAACTGTCATTCAGCCAGCTTGCCGACCTGGCAGAAACACTCGCCGCATCGCTGGTGCCGGGCAGGTATCGAGCGGCGTTGGTGGCTGCAACACCGCAAGAACTGGACAGGCAACTCCGCCAACTGCGAACGTGGCTGGACGAAGGAATTGAAGATCGATTTGATACGACCGTCGGCATTGGACTCAGCAACCGAACAAGTCCACCCGCCATTGGGCTGCTGTTTCCCAGCCAGGGTGCGACGGCCAGTTTGGATGGCGGCATCTGGTCGCGACGATTCACGGAAGTGGCTGAACTTTATAGAAACGCAAAGTTGGATGTGGGCGTGTCCGACGTCGTGGACACACGACTCGCTCAGCCCGCAATAATTACCGCCGAATTGGCCGGCATTCACATGCTTGATCGGGTAGGTATTCAAGCCGGCGTCGCCATCGGGCACAGTCTGGGAGAATTGGCATGTTATTGTTGGGCTGGTGTGATCGGTGACGACGGGCTGCTTCGTTTGGCACACGCGCGAGGCGCTGCCATCAGCCGCTTTGGTTATGCCGGTGGAGGCATGGCAAGTATTTCGGCGGACGAAGCCACTGCGCGAAACCTGATCAAGGGCACGGACGTTCAAGTTGCAGGCATCAATTCACCCACCCAAACGGTCGTCTCGGGTGAAATGAAGGCGATCGAAAACGTGGTCGAACGAGCCCGACGGAATGGGCTTTCCGCCAGCAAATTACGAGTGTCTCATGCGTTTCACTCCCCGCTGGTTGCCGATAGTGCCAGCGCGTTGCTGGATGCGATTCGACAAGAAGCGTTCAGCCCCCTTCGCCGGCGAGTTTCATCGACGATCACTGGCCGAATTCTGGAAGTCACGGATGATTTGGAAGCGTTGCTGTTGGAGCAGCTAACGTCGCCTGTGCGATTTATCGAAGCCGTACGCACTGCCGCTCCCGGCATTGACCTGTGGATCGAAGTTGGGCCTGGAACGATTCTTGCCGGTCTTGCCAGCCAACTCGTTGACGTACCCGTGCTGTCGACAAACGCCGGTAGCGATTCGCTGCAAGGCCTGCTCAGTGCAGTTGGTGCCGCCTATGTTTTCGGAGCACCGATAAACCATCGAACGTTGTTCGAAGATCGCTTTACCCGTCCTTTCGAGCTGGATTGGCAGCCATCCTTTTTGACCAATCCGTGCGAATTAGCACCTGCTGCCGATGGACCGATCGCTCAGGCCGCGGAGGAAGTGTCGCGGAAGCCTGTAGATGACAGCGACATACAATCTATCGACAACGATGATGCCGAAGTCGAGTTACGGGTGCCCGCTTCAATCTTGGAAGTTGTGCGACAGTTGGCGGCGGAACGATCAGAACTGGCGGTGGAGTCCGTGCATGCGAATGACCGCTTGTTAAATGATTTGCACCTGAGTTCGATTGCTGTTGGGCAACTGGTTGTCGATGCATCCCGGCAACTTCACTTGCCAGCGCCGACCTCGCCCACGGATGCCGCCAACGCGACCATTGGCGAGGTTGCGGCGTACCTTCAGCAATTGAAGGACGATGGTCAAGTCCAGTCGGAATCGCAGGAATCAATGCCGGTGGGAGTGGATCGCTGGGTGCGTGCCTTTACGGTTGACTGGGTAGAGCAGCCGTTAACTCCCGTGCCGTCATCGGCTCGGGCACCAGGAAGGTGGCAGGTTGTTGGAGACACGAACGACGTCCTCCTGATGGATGTCAGCAGGCGTTTGGAAGCGGACAGCGGTGGCGGTGTGTTAGTTGTTCCTCCCGCCGGTGATTGCGGCGTCGATCTGTTACTCGAAACGGCTCGCAATCTGTTGGAACTGCAGGAACAAAGTCAGCTTGTATTCGTACAACGAAATATTGCCGGGCTCAGCATTCGCAGAGAAGGAGCAGCGTTTGCCAGGTCGCTTCACTTGGAGCTGGGGAATCTTACAACATGTGTCGTACATGTTCCGGATGACGATCCACGGGCGGTTGAGTGGGTGGCAGGCGAAGTCAATTCGGCGCGCGGCTTCATGGAAGTCGGTTATGACGAAATGGGACGACGATTTGTACCGCGCGGGTCGCTCTTGCCGCTGAACGACGAACCGACCGATATCGCTCTCCACACAGAC
>CALBSZ010000620.1 GCA_937967665.1 uncultured Planctomycetaceae bacterium | reverse complement strand
TACATCTTTTAATGGCGACGGCATCGCAACAGTGAGTAATTATGGTGGTGGAGAAGGAGCGGTCGGTGTGGTGCTGCAGCCGGACGGCAAAGCGGTTGTGGGCGCGTGGACATACGGCAGCTACTTCTACGTAAATCGATTTACGACCAGCGGATACCTCGACTCGTCCTTCAGCGGCGACGGGATCGCGACCGCCTATTTCGGTGGACGCACGACAGCCTCGGGGATCGCCTTGCAACCCGGCGGTGAGATTGTCGTATCGGGCTATACAAATGCTACGGGAGATTATTCGATCGCGATGGCGCGATTCCATACGGACGGTAGCCGCGACGGCAGCTTCGACGGCGATGGTAGACTGACGACAAGTATCGGTAATGGGGCATTTGCGCGTACGGTAGCATTACAACCAGACGGCAAAGTTATTGCGGCCGGTTTCAGTCGAGGCACGTTACCGTCGGATGGTGCCACGCTCGTTCGGTACGAGGCGAATGGCGCACTTGACGGCTCGTTTGGCGGTACGGGTATCGTCATCACGAGTTCGGTAACGACGACTCAGGATTACCCATTCTCCATGGCCGTTCAAAACAACGGCAAAATCCTGGTGGGAGGCTACAGTTACGTCAACTCAGACCGTCCAGGGATGATTGCACGGTACAAGACGGACGGTTCATTAGACTCCTCATTTGGAACCGGCGGGATCGTGGCAACGGGAGTGACTTCAACCCAAGGGGAACTGCTCGTTCACGACAGTGGACGCATCATCGCCGTCGGGGGCTATGACGACGGCGGCGGCATCAACGTCGCATTGAAAGGATTCAACGAAGATGGCACTGTTGATAGCTCATTCGGAGCGGCCGGGACCGTTGCAGCACCGCCGGACTTTACGGCGTATGCGTCCGCGTATCAAGCAGACGACAAGATCGTTGTCGCCGGAGCCCGCTACTCCGACATCAGCAGATATTATGAGTTCGCTGTTGCAAGATACCTACCGGATGGGACACTTGACACCTCCTTCGATGGCGACGGTATCTCGGCGCTGCCACTTGGGAGTGGGCACGCGTTTGGACGGGATGTCGTTATCCAGGATGACGGCAAGATTGTTGTCGGGGGCTATATCAATAGCGCCACAAATGACCTGGTGCTCGTGCGCTACAATCCGGACGGAAGCCTGGATACTTCGTTCGACGGTGACGGCATTCTCTTGACCAGCCCGTTCGACAATCAAGGCATCTATGCGCTTGCACTGCAGGACGACGACAAGATCGTGGGCTCCGGGACAATCCACGATGGATCCAACAGTCGCTTTGCTGTTTTTCGTTTCAATACCAATGGCAGTTTCGATACGACATTCTCCGGGGACGGCATTGCATTGCCAGCGGGTGGATCAACTGGTTCCCGCGGAGTAGCCATTGAACCGGGTGGACGAATCGTAGCGGTTGGCAGTGCGCCGCTCGGCAATGCGTCTCAATTCTATGTAGTCGGGCTTGATACCGACGGCAATCCTGACGCGTCGTTCGGTACGTCCGGGATCGTAACAACCTCGATCGACGTCAGTACTGATTTCGCGTTTGGCGTCTTCACCGACGGCAACTTGATCACCGTTGCCGGATCGACGCTAAATGGTGTCGACAGTGATTTTGCAGTTGCACGTTACTTGGCGCGTAATGTAACCACTGAGGTGGCGTTAAGCGGAAATAACCTTGTCGTGACCGATATCGATGGTGGGGACACGGACGATACGCTCGTCATTCGGAATACTGGCACGAATATCGTCATCGAGGATTCCGGCAATGCGTTGGGCACCACAGTTCCGGGCGCTTCCGGGAACGGTTCGAACGCGGTCACCGTTCCTTTGTCGGCGTTTTCTGGCGACATCGTTTTCAACACGTTAGCGGGCGACGACCGGTTGACCGTCGACTTTAGTGGCGGCAACTTCTCGCGAGCCATCCGATTTAACGGCGGCGAATCAACAGGGGACAGTGATCAGCTGACGCTGACCGGGGGCGGAACGTTTGCCGATGCAAATTACCGTTTCAACAACATCTCTGGTGCGGATACGTACAACGGTACGATCGACATCACGGGCAACGCTACGATTACCTACACCGGCTTGGAACCAGTCAGTTCGACAATCAGCACGACGAACGTGACCTTGAATTACGATACGACAGGCGAAGTCATCACAGTACGCGATGCCGGCAGCAATCGCACGCCGCTGACCACGACGACCGCGGCGTCGGTCACGTTCGCCACTCCGTCCGGTGTGATCCGACTCAATCCCGGCGACACCAATGGCAATCGAATCGATATCGGCAACCTGGCAGCCAGCTTTCCGGCTTCGATTGACATCAATGGCGGTGATGGCGGCGACACGGTGAATCTGAATGGCAGCATCACGTTGGCGTCAGGAAAGTCGCTGTCAGTGGATGCTCATATTGTCTATGCGCCAAATTCCAACTCCGAGATCCAAGTGAGCGGAGCCGGCACCGTCGCGCTGACGGCAACACGCAACATTCAGCTGTCGAGTGGCGCCAGGATTCTCGCCGCTGACGGAAACGTCACGCTCTCCGCGAACCGGCAGTCACCCGCCACCACCGGCAACTTTATTGGCGTCGAAGTGACCACTGGAGGCACGATCGAGTCCGTTACCGGCGACATCTCGTTGACCGGACGAGGAGGCGATGACAGCAGCGATAACTACGGTGTGGCGGTTCGAGGAGGAATCGTTCGCTCCACGGGAACGGGAACGGACGCTGCAACAATTACACTCAACGGTACGGGCGGAGCCGGAACGGAATACAACTTTGGTGTGACGGTCGATTCAACCGGCCTGGTAACGTCGACAATGGGAGACATCAAAATCGATGGCATCGGTGGCGCTGGGTCAGGACGATGGAACCACGGCGTCAACTTGAGCTTGAAAAGTGAGGTAAGTTCGACCGGAACCGGGACGGATGCCGCCAAGATTACCATTCGCGGAACCGGTGGAGCTGGCAGCAACCTCCGCGACAATGGCGTGAATATGGAACATACGGCGACGTTGGTAACATCCATTGACGGTGATATCAGTATTACCGGCACGTCGAATGGAGGTTCCGAGAGTTTCGGACTCTACCTTAGTCGTGGCCGAGTCGAATCGACGGGCACCGGTGCCAATGCGGCAACGATTAGTCTGAATGGAACCGGTGGTCCCAATGGCGCTGGCGACGTGGGGGTTTATCTGACAAGCGACTTCGCGGTAAGCTCTGAGGACGGAAACATCAGCATCACGGGTGAAGGGGGAGGTGGAAGTTTCTCGAACGACGGCGTCTTGCTGAACGGCAATGTCACCATTTCCTCGACCGGCACGACCAGTTCCGCTGCCAGCATTACGATTACCGGAACCGGAACCGCTGGGTTTTCCAGCGATGGCGTCTACTTTAACTTCGGCGATTCCGTCTCGTCCGTCGTGGGGCCGGTACAGATACGCGGCACCGCGGGCGGAACAAGAGCGAGCGGAGTCAGCTTTGACAACAATAGTAGTGTCGTAACAACCGGAATGGCGCCGGTCGTCATCACGGGTACGGCCACCGGCAGAAGTAGCGACGTAAATATCTACGGACCGCTGGGAGGCGCATCCGCGACAGGGAACTTCAAGATCGAGGCCGACACGATTGTGGTGGGCAACACCGCCTCCACCGCCATTCAGTCTTCCGGAACTCTGGAGATCGTGCCGCGAACGCCCACCACAACCATTGGACTCGGTGGAGGCACGGGAACGCTGAATCTCACAGACTCTGAACTGGCGAAGCTGGTCGACGGTTTCAGTTCCATCACCATCGGTGATACGAGCAGTGGGAACGGGGACGTGGATATCGACTCGGTACTGTTCAACGACCCCGCAACCATTGCCGGAGGCGAGATTCACGACAACGCGAGTGTCGACATCGATATGGCCAATGGCGACACGCTCACGCTGCTGGGCAATGTTTCTCCTGGACAATCACCCGGGATCTTGTCGGTGAGTGGAAACGTCGATTTGGCGGACGGCGATACGTTTACTGTCGAAATCAATGGAACAGCAGGCCCTGGAAACGCTGGTGGCCACGACCAACTGAGCGCCACGGGAAGCGTCGATATTGTCGGTAGTGTCACGCTTGCACTTCTCGGTTCGCCTGCGCTATCGGGCGGTGAGAGTTTCACGATCATTCAGCGTAGCGGGGGTACCGGCACGTTTGTAGGATTGCCGGATGGATTTATGTTTACCGATTTCCTCGGTACCGGTTTGGAAGCCGAAATCACATATACATCCAGTGCAATTACGATCGATACCATCGACAACACGCCGCCCACAATTGCGGCGCCTCCCGACATTAACGTCGGAAATGACCCAGGGCAAGCTTCGGCAGTCGTAAATTACAACTTGCCCACATACTCCGACAACGCTCCAGGAGCGACGCTATCGCAAGACAGCGGCCTGGCTCCCGGATCCGTCTTCCCATTGGGTACGACAACGAACACCTTTACCGTCACCGACGCGTCGGGCAACACGGCGTCGGCCAGCTTCACCGTTACGGTGGTCGATAACGAAGACCCCACGATCACGGCACCTGCCGATATCACCGTCAATAACGATCCCGGTCAGGCGACGGCTGTCGTGACCTACTCCACACCTGCTGGCAGTGACAACGCACCGGGAGCGGTTACTACTCAGACGGCAGGACTGGCGTCCGGGAGCTCCTTCCCATTGGGTACGACGACGAACAGCTTTACCGTCACCGACGCGTCGGGCAACACGGCGTCGGCCAGCTTCACCGTTACG
>CALBSZ010000619.1 GCA_937967665.1 uncultured Planctomycetaceae bacterium | reverse complement strand
TCGAGCCGGAGTGTTGTTCCGGCTGCTGTTACTGCTGGACTTTCCCTGTGAACGGCGGATGCAACGTGACGGCTTGCACTGTGGTTACGAAATCCGAAATAGCCAGTGTTCCTGTCCTTTTAGAACGCCGCTGGACCGGTGAGGTCCGCCAGACTGCTGGTGCCCCAGAGCAGTCTGCCCATGATTCGCGCCCCGGAAACCTCTGCAGGGCAAAGGACTTCGGCGCCGCAGAAGATACGCACAGCGCGGAATCCTATGATTGCAGCTGGCAATTCTGTCTACTAAACTTACGCCTGGATCGTGAGCAAAAAACTTTTGGCATATTCTAATTTCCGCTCACGAATATTGGTGAAGGTCCAGGATGGTTAAGCTACCTAAGCGGCGTAATAATCGTTCGCGCCAACGGCGTAATCTTGTCAAACTGCATCTTGAGAATCTGGAGAAGCGAGCGCTTCTTGCCACGGGTGTTACGGCGGCATTGCATGCGTCGAATGCGGACAACGATGGCGGTGCTCTACCCAATCGTGACAACGTCCTCGCCTCTGCCGCAACGCAGTGGGATGCGAGCACGGTTGATCAGCAATTCGACCTATCCATTTCCGCGGACCACGAGGCGATTTATAGTCTGGTGGCGACAACGTCGGACTTGTCTTCATTGGATCCGGCGTCGCTAACCGTCTTTGATCGGTATCAGAATGCAATCACTCCCATCGCGGTTAGCACGACGGACCAGCAAAGTGTCTTGCTGCTGGATCTTCCTGCTGGCGACTACAAGATCGATGTTTCGACCGCGAGTGCCGACGCCGCCGAAATGCAGCTCGACTTTCTGTTACCGGGTGCGCTCGGTTCCCGGCAAGCGGTGACGTCGCGAAACGTAATGCTGACGGAGGCTGCGATGTTACAGCAGGCCGTTGGTTTCGCCAGCGACGCGTTGCCGATGTTCTCGAATTACTTTGCGGCCAACCTTGCCGAGTCACAATTCCGACCGGAGTTCGATGCGGATCTCAACGGACGAATCGACCATCTCGACCTGATGGCCGTGCGCCACAACGAAGGTGCGGCCAGCGTGGGCGTTTCGCTCACGGCGGCGCCCGATTCGGAAGCAGTGATCGTGGATACTTCGGCAGTTGGCAGTTTACCGGAGATCGAGACAAGCTTGCCGCTCTTCCAAAACCTGATGCATCCCTTCGATGTGAATCTGGATGGTTCCGTGTTGCCGATTGACGCGCTGCAGTTAATCAATCGTTTGAACACGTCGGGACCTGGTGCGCTTTCCCTAGCGGCAGGTGCTGAACCGCTTGGTACCTTCTTTCCGGATGTTTCGGGCGACAACTTTTTCGCGCCACTTGATGCTTTGCTTATTGTGAACGCCCTGAATACGGATGGGCCCCAGGACTACGGGCGTTATTTTGATTTTGAGCCCGTGGTGAATACCCCGCCTAGCTTGACAGCCACTTCGTTGTTAGCGGGCATCCCGGAAGGGCAGATGTCACTGACCGATGTACCGGTGTTCGAGATTCAAATCGACGACGATTCTATCGGGGTGACCGATCTCTTCTTGTCCGGCGCGGATGCTGCCTTGTTCGCACTTCAGGATACCACACTGTATTTGAAGGCCGGAATGGCGTTTGACTTCGAGTCCCTGGCGAGTCTCAAGATCGACGTGACGGCCGACGACCCGACGCTCGGCGGCGGTATCGACGATACCATCGAACTGCGGATGGACGTGATGGATGTCAATGAAGCACCGTCCCTGAAGTTGATGGACACCGTCACGAATTTGCCCGACAGTCAGGTGCTGACGAATTCGTTCCCCGTGGCAGAAGTTCTCATTAACGATGATGCGCTGGGATCGGTCGACCTGCGGTTGGCCGGACAGAATGCGGGAATGTTCGAAATCCTCGACGATGTCTTATTCATCAGGGCAGGTGCGAATCTCGACTTCGAAACCAATCCCTCGCTATCGGTCACCGTGATTGCTGACGATCCGGAGATTGGCACGCCGATCGACGCCTCTGCTCTTTATTCGGCCGTGGTCAACTTTGGCACACTGACCCCAGGTAATTCGCCGGGGATCGAAAACCGCACAACGTTTACGCAGGACAGGTCGGGTGCCATCGAAATCGAATTGGGGGGGACTCAACCGGGGCCCGGAACCAGTCGAGGCAGCACGATCGACGACGGTTACGATCAGGTCATCGTATCAGGCGACGCGCAACTCGATGGAACGCTCAATGTCAGTCTCATCAATAACTTCAAGCCAGCCTTGGGGCAGGTCTTTGAAGTGATGACGTTTGGCAGCGTGACCGGCGGCTTTGCCCAGCTCAATGGTTTGAAGGTGTCCGACGGCTTGGGGTTGGTCCCTGTCCAAGGACCGAAGAGTTTGCGGTTGGTGGCATTCCCCGCCAACGGCGATCTGGCTTTTGAAACGACCAGCGAACAGGCGGCCGATGATCTGGTCGCCTTCATGCAAGGTAACAAGACGACGGTGAATCTGTCGTCAACGATGATTCGATTGGCGGATTATGTCTATGTGAGTGGATCGTTTTCGTTGCAGGCGGGTCCGGACGTTACCGCAAACATTGCCACGGGCCTACCTGCCAACATCACGGGCGCGCTGGCAAACTTCGGCAGTGCGATCAACAACGTCTCGATGGGACAGTTCCAATTCGGTGCGGCGGATGTTCATGCGTTTGTCGGGTTGGGTGGACCATACTGGCGCGATCTCGATAAAGACGGCAAGGTATCGTGGACCGACAGCAGCGGGAATACGCTGGCGGCCAACGTAGCCGATAAGAATAACAATGGCGTCGTTGATGTGGACGAAACGTCCGAGCTTTCCGGCGATTCGACGGGTGTTTGGATTCAAGACTTCGACTTCGGCTTGTCGGTGCTTGGTCCCAAGTCCCCGATCAACATTGGCACCACGGCCTTTGCACCCGCCTTTTACGCCCTGAAGGCATCTGCCGACAAAGTCGCGCTGGTTGGTAGCGACTCGCTGAAGGGTGAAATTAGCGACGTTTCCGTGCATGTCAATAACGGGACACCGTGGCCGGGTAACGTAGGCACACCCGTCATTGATTTTGCCGGCAGCTTCCCTGCGAGTGGCGGCAATCCGGCTGGACTGGCGGTGGCGACAGGTGGCACACCCGTGCAGTTAGACTTTGATGGCAACCAGCGAATTCAAGCTCGAGCCGGCAGCGGGTTATTGCAGGTGGATGAATTCGTGACGCTGACGGGCTCGTTCTTCTTTGAAAAGGGTCCGACGCACAAGGTTGATGTGGCGACAGGCTTCCCGGCCAACGCGGGACAAGTGATTCGCGATGGCATCAACAAGGCTGGCCTGCCGAAGCTTTCGCAGCTGTCTGTCGGTGATAACAAGAACGACAAGCTGTATATCGAAGATGATCTGTCGGTGATTCATAATGTGGAAGTGGACAGTTGGCAGATTGGTGTCGGTGGTGCGTCGTTGTTCGCAGGAATCCATGGTCCTACGACGTTCGACAAGACCAAAACGCTCAAGGACCAGCTGAGTGACGCGGCGACAGGTCTGCTGGCCAACAACGTAAATGTCGCTTTCCTGCAAATGTCTCCCACGCTGAGTTTCGGGATCGAGAAGATTGCGGATGAGTTGCCGACGTTTACGGCCGCGAAGTTGACCGCCGATAACGTATCGCTGGTCGGCTTGGATTCGGTCGAGCTTTCGATTGATGACATAGAGGTGCAAATCAACGACGCCGACGAATGGGAATTCGGACAGGTTTCGTTTGGTCCGCCAGTGGTCGACTTTCAGAAGAGCTTTGATAGCAAAGGCGAAGCGACCGGCTACGGAGCCAGCGAATCTCCCAAGCGTGATCCCGATGGTAAGTTCGGCGTGAAGACCGGCGCGAAAGACGCACAAGGCAACGACATTACCATTGATTTAGACTTTGATGGCAATCAACGCATTCAAGCTCGAGCGGGTAGCGGACTGCTGCGGGTCGACGAATTCGTGACGCTGACCGGTTCGTTCTTCTTTGAAAAGGGCCCAACGCATAAAGTCGACATCGCCACGGGCTTCCCGGCCAACGCGGGGCAAGTGATTCGAGACGGTATTGCCAAGACGGGCTGGAAGACGGCTTCCCAGCTGTCGGTGGGCGACGACAAAAACGACAAGCTGTATATCGAAGATGACCTGTCGTTGATCCATAACGTGGAAGTTGACAGTTTGCAGATCGGCGTCGGTGGAGCGTCCTTGTTTGCAGGGATTCATGGGCCGACGACGTTCGACAAGACGAAGGCACTGAAAGACCAGTTGAGCGACGCGGCGACGGGCCTGCTGGCGGACAACGTCAACGTAGCGTATCTGACGATGGCGCCGACGATCGGGTTCGGGATCGAAAAGGTCGCCGACAAGTTGCCAAAATTCAACGCAGCGAAGGTGACTGCCAATAGTGTGTCGCTGGTTGGTTTGGATTCGGTCGATCTTTCCGTCGACGACATTGAAGTACAAATCAACGATGGCGACGAATGGAAGTTCGGCCAGGTCTCGTTTGGTCCGCCGGTGATCGACATTCAGAAGAGTTTCGATAGCAAGGGTGAGGCGACGAACTACGGTGCCGGCGAAACTCCCAAGCGAAATCCGGACGGCAAGTTCGGCGTAAAGACCGGCGCGAAAGACGCGCAGGGCAACGATATCACGATTGATCTGAACTATGACGGCAATCAGCGCATTCAAGCGCGCGCGGGTAGCGGTCTGTTGCGAGTGGATGAATTTGTGACGCTGACAGGTTCGTTCTTCTTCGAAAAGGGGCCGACCC
>CALBSZ010000618.1 GCA_937967665.1 uncultured Planctomycetaceae bacterium | reverse complement strand
CGACCTACGGCGGGCCGATTTTTGCCAAGAAGATCGGCTAACTCGTTCCCTGCTTCTTCATCAAATCCAACATCGCTTCGCCCATGGCGCGGCCGATGCGGTTGAACCAGATGGCGCTGCCCATGTAGTGGTAGCCGAAATCGGAGCCGGTGCGTTTCCATTCTTCAAATCGGTTGCGCCATTCCGGATAGAGTTGTTCAGCGGCTTTGTCGACGAGTTCATCGGTGCGCACGGCCTTGACGTTTCCTTTGAATTCCGGCACGGTTTCCATCGACAGCTGCGCCTCCTGGATGGTCAGCATGGCGCCTTTGGCGGGTTTCGACCCGTTTTGGCCCATGACACCGATAACGAAAGGCAGGTTCGGAGCTTCCAGGTCGCGGCGGACGTCGTGAATGAAATGTTTCATGTTCGAAGCGTATTCGTCCTGGGCGCCGTACTGGTCATTCCAGCCTTGAAACCAGACAAACCCGGCGATTTCCAGTTTCTTGCCCTGCAACGCGGGAAACAACGTTTCGTAATTCGCGAGGGTTTCTTTCACTTCGCTCAACATATTGCGGTAGGACGAGCCATACGGGGCCTTGATGTCGTCCATCGTCGGCAGCGGATTCTGGCGGTTGTTTTTCTCGTTGTCCTTCTTGACCCGCTCGATGGCCTTCGCCAGTTCAGCTTGCAGTTGTTCCTCGCTGGGCAGGCCCGCGGAGGGCGAGCGGAACAGTTTAAACAGCGAATGCCCGCCCCAGCAGGTCTTGATCAGCAGTACGGGCTCGTCGTAGTGGTCCCCCATGACCGTGCCGAATTCCAGTTCGACTCCGGTACGTCCCGGGGATCCGTAGCCGATGGTTAAGCCGCCGTGACGGTTCAGGTACTTGACAAAAACGTCGTCCCGCACAATCCAGTCGCCATCTTTTCGTAAGTGCGCGAACAGTTCTTTGGTTTTCGGATCGGTGGCTTGATGATTGAGTAATTCGTTCTTGGCCTTGCCCTCCATATTGGACTGTCCGGCCAGGATAAAGACCTTGACGGCGTTCTCGTCGGCCGCGGCTACGTCAACACAAAAGACGGCAAAAAAGACGACGGCGACCAGCGAAACGAACTTGGACTTGCACATAACCGACAATTCCTCATGTTGAAGTTGGATGGTGGGACTCACCAGGCGGCAACCTGGTCAAGGGGTCGCCAGGCTGTTGGACGAGCGAAGTTTCGAAGATCGCAACGTTGATTGCGGTGGTGACGCGACAGTAGTTAAGGATTCCACGGAAAAGAAACCGGGAGAACGGCCGAAGGGGAGCGAGTCCGGCAGCGGTTTGAAGCCGCCGACTTTCCCGAGCTTAAAAAGCAACTCCTCGATCTTCTCATGCGCGGGATAGGATTGCGAGACCACGATGACACGCATGCGGCGCGTCCAATAAGGACGAATGGCGGCGTACCCGCCGACTTCGTCCCAGCTTTCCGGCTCGATACTGCTCATGATCACGTCCAGCAGCGAATCGAAATCGTACTGGTACGTCGCTCCGGCCAGCGGGGTCCCAAAGCCGTCGTACTGCGGCATGGGGACGAGGTCCACCAGATGCCGTACGTCGTATACCTTTGTGAGCAAGCGGGAATCAAGATAATCTTCGGCGGAGACAATGACGCGCCCATGATCGATGGTCCAGACCAGGTCCAACGGTTGCAGGAGTAACGTGAGGCCGTCGCGCAGCCGGATGCCGCTTTCCTGAAAGGTGATCGGGGTATCCAGCGCGATACCGTAGTCGTCCAGGGAACTCACGTCAAAGCGGACCGGCACACCGTTGGCGCGGAAGAATTCGGCCACACTCGATAACTCGGTTCGCTGGAACGAAAGGTCCCGCACTTGATTGAGCCTATCGCGAATCTGCTGTTCCGTGGCCGACTGCTGCAGGAATTCAGTCGATACGGCATCGCTGAACTGCGCGTGTGCCTGAACGGCAAGGGCCAGCGAAAGGATCGGCGCGGCGAAAGTCCGGTAATTCATGACAAGTCCTTATTCACTTCGAGTCCCCTGCTTGTGTTACAATAAATGATACTTGTTCGCGAACCAATATGCCAACGCGGCTCAGGGGCGTGCGATTGGCGGGAGAAAACCATGACCTTTCTGTCGACTGGCGCCCGTGCGCTGACTACTTGGCGAATCCGCAACTGCGGCAGCGCACCTACTGTTGGATTCACCGCGGCTTTGCTGTGCCTGCTGAGTGCCACCTGTTTGTCCGCCGAGCCCCCAGCGGATCTGCCGTTGACCAAAGTAGTGCTGTTCAATTCGGGACTCGGCTTCTTCGAACATCAGGCGCGCGTTGACGGGTCCGTTGACGCCGAGTTGAAGTTCGATCAAGCCGATATCAACGACTTGCTGAAGAGCCTGGTCGTACTCGATCACGACGGTGGTCGCATTAACGCTGTCAGCTATCCTTCGAAGTCAACGGTCTATCAGCAATTGAAGCACTTCTCCATCGACCTCACCAGCCAGCCGACGCTGGGCGAACTGCTGCATCAACTGCGAGGTGAAAAAGTAAAGCTGGATGGCGGCAAGATGGAAGGTGTGATCGTCGGGGTGGAATTGAAACAGCAACTGGTGGCCGGGCAGGCGGTGTCGACCGAAATGCTGACGCTGCTGGACGCGGACCGTTTGCGAAGCATCTCGCTGGAATCCGTCAACGATGTGCAACTGGTGGATGAGAAGCTGAATGCCGAACTGCGTGAAGCCCTGCAACTGCTCGGCGCCGGACGTATCGAAGACAAGAAGCGCGTGCGGTTTCAGTTTGTCGGCGAGGGCCGGCGTAACGTGCGAGTCGGTTACATTCGTCAAACGCCGATGTGGAAGACAAGCTACCGGCTGGTCGTCAGCGATGGCGACGAATCGTTGCTGCAGGGCTGGGCGATTATCGAGAACACCAGCGAATGGGATTGGGATGACGTGCAACTGACATTGGCCAGCGGTCGCCCCGTGACGTTTGAAATGGACCTCTATCGCCCGCTCTTCGTAAAGCGCGAAAAACGGCTGCCCGATGTTCCCGCCGCGCTCGCGTCAAAGATTTACAGCCCCGCGCTCGGTGCACTCGACCCGAATCAACTGGCCGACGTGGACATCGTGCCACAGGACACGCAACAGCATCCCTTTGTGACGTCTGTCGTTCCCTTCGGTCCCGGCATGGGCGGTTTTGGCGGACTGGGCGGCGGCTTTGGCGGTGGCGGCGGTCTGGGCGGAGGGGGTGGCGGCTTTTTCGGTGCTCCGGATAGCGGTGGTGCTGACGCCGCCGAGTTTGATCCGTCACAGGGAGTCGTTGCGCAGGCGACAGCCGCCGAAATCGGTGAACAATTCCAGTACGAAATCAAGGCCCCCGTCACGCTCGCGCACCGGCGGTCCGCCATGCTGCCCATCGTGGACCAGCAAATCAAGGCAGAGAAACTCAGCATTTACACGGCACAACAGGATGAATCCGCGGCGCACGCGGACGACGAGCATCCGATGCGGGCCATTCGGCTGACCAATTCCACCGACCTGCAACTGACCAGCGGTCCCATCACCGTGTTCGACGGGGGCGCGTACGCGGGTGACGCACGCTTGTCCTACTTGCGCCCGGAAGACCAGCGGCTGTTGAACTACGCCTTGGACATCGATGTGCGCGTTCGACACTTTGTCGAAGAGCAGACGAAGTTTCGCGATTCCCGCCTGCATCTGGGGATCGTGGAAATCAACTTCGATGTCTATCGCCAACACCAGTACCGCATCGTCAATCAGGACGACACGGACCGGCAACTGATCGTGGAGCATCTGCGCCCCGAGAAACATTGGGATCTGAAAAACTGGATCGATCCCGCTGAGACGACAGACGAGTATTATCGCTTCGAAGTCACGGCGCGCGGCGCGAAGTCGGGAGAGTTTGTGGTGATCGAACATACGACGTCTACAGAAAAACACGACTTAGTGACGCTGGACTTGCGGTCGCTCGAGAATTTGCTGGAATCCAAGCACCTGCCCGCGGACATCAAAACCGTCGTGCGGGAAGTTCGGGACCTCCGCCTGGCGATGCAGAACCTGGCGTCAAACCTGCGAGTGAAGCAGAACGAATTGAACGACATCATCAAGGAGCAAAACCGGATTCGGGGAAACATGGGACCGATCGAACGGAACTCGGACCTCTATCGCCGTTACGTGGAAAAGTTCACCAAGCAGGAAGACGAGTACGATCGGACGCAGCAAGCCGTTAAGGAACTGCGGCGGGAATTCGAGAAGACGCGGCTGCAATTGGATCAGTTCTTTCCCTCGTCCAAGGGAAAAGTCCTCAGCGAACCGAATCCGTTGGAAGCGAATAACGACCCCCCCGCCCCCGATCCGTTCGGGGGCACGCCGGATTCCGGCGTGCCAAATCCCTTTGATTGACGATCGCGGCAAAGCGGAAACGTGGTCGTAGCGGTCAATCGAGCACCGCTCGCCAGCGGAGAATCTACCCGTCGTCCCGCGGGAGCCCGTCGCCCGTAGTCCCGCGGCTCCGCCCGCGGGAGCCCGCGAACGGAGTCGCGGGTCGACGAACGGCATCTGCCGCTCCGCCTTACGCCGCCCGGCGGAACTGCTGTTGCAGGGCTGGCGGGAGGCGTAATGAGTGAATTGCGGGATCGGCGGCAAGCGCGCCCATGACCTGATCCAACTGTTCGATGTGGTTCAATGCCAGGTCGACGAACAGCAGTTTTCGATTTCCCACTTCGCAGGCCCCGCCACCGGTGCCTCCAAGCCACTCCTGACGAACCTGGTACCCCAAGCTACCCGCGACCGCGAACGCCTGTTCCAAAACTTCAACTGTATGCATCCCAGCTTCCCCATTCGCCAAAGTCCATGGCATTCACTGCAAACGTCTTGGGGATTATATCCGCTTCCGTTGTAGTCGCCCAGCTTGATTCGTCGATACGTCATTAGCCTCTAAATGGTTAAATCACAAGTAGTTAAGACGTTCCAGACAGGCAAAAGACGAAGGCGGCTGCAACCTGGCAAGAGGCGGGAGGCACGAATGCTTCGCAGGTTTTGCCGGTCAGCCTGGTCTGTGAAGAAGGGAAATTCATGACGACGAGTGGCTCAGAAAATCAGGAGGATCTGCGAGCGCAGATTGAATCGTTGCAGCAGCAACTGGCGCAAGCTCAGAAGCTGACCGCACTGGGTGAACTTGTCAGCACGACAACGCACGAATTCAACAATGTGATGATGACCATCATGAACTATGCCAAGATGGGGCTGCGGCATCAGGACGAGGAGACACGTACGAAGTCATTCAACAAGATCCTTACCGCGACGCAGCGCGCGGCCAAGATTACCAACGCCGTTTTGGGGGTGGCCCGCAATCGTTCGGATTCGTTTGAAGCAACCGACGTCGTAAAACTTTGCGAAGAGACGCTGGTGCTGTTGGAGCGGGAAATGAGCAAGTACCGCATCAGTGTCGAGAAGGAATTTGGCGGCGACTTGCCGCCGGCTCGGGCGATCGGCAATCAGGTCCAGCAGGTCCTGTTGAACCTGCTGATTAACGCCCGGCAAGCGATGCCCGATGGCGGCAGGTTGATCATCAAGGTTTCGCACGACGCCGCCGCGAAGACGGTGGACCTGATGATCCGCGACACGGGTAGCGGTATTCCCGCGGAGAAACTGCCCCGGATCTTTGATTCATTTTACACGACCAAGAGCGGCCCGGATGAGAGCGGCAAAGGGGGCACGGGATTGGGTCTGGCCGCCTGCAAGAAGATTATCGAAGACCATCACGGCCGCATTCGCGTCGAAAGCAGTGTCGGCAAAGGCACGGCGTTTACGATCAAGCTGCCTGTGGCCAAGGCCGCCGCGCCCATCGCATCGCTGACGACGCCCAGCCTGACAGCGGGCACTCCGAACACCGTCGGCTAGTCGCTGAACGGGCAAAGTGTCAATCCGGGAATCGCAAAAATCCGAAATCCGAAATCCGAAACAAATTCAAAATGCAAAACAATTTCACTCGAACTCAATGGAAACGCGAAGTCCACCCGCATCTGGGCTTTCGGATTTTCTTCTTGTGACATTTGAATTTGTTTCGGTCTTCGATATTCGTGCTTCGAAATTCAATAAGTCCGCGACCACGACCTGTTTCGGGGCGAATGCCGATTCGGTCATCAGACGTTTTACTGCACCGCGGGCAAGCGTTCCGGCACCACGTTCAGTAATCGCGCGCGCAGGTCGTTCAGGATCTGGTGTTCCAGCGTGATGTCGCGCCCCAGCGGGATCCAGCCCAGTGTTCGCGGTTCCACATTCAGGCCCGCGTTGCCGCGGACCAGCGAGCCATCGTGCCGGATCGTGGCGGCTCCTACGCTGGAGTCTTCGGGCTGGTTGAGGTCTTCCAGTTCCTTAAACACGGCGACGTCGATCCAGTAGCCGCCGTTGTCGGGAATCACACGGACGATGCTGTGCCGGCGAATGGACTGCAGGGTGGCGTGCAGCTTTTCGTATCCCGCCGTGGAATCCTTTCGCCACGGTTCCAGCAGGGTTGCGCCGGCTTGAGGATACGTATCGAGGCGGCCTTCGATCAGCACGCCGTCAATGAAACGCACGCGTTCTTCCCGGCTGATCTTGAAGTAATCGTCCACCGTATCGACAACGTGGTTCCAAAGGAACTCGCGGTCGGTGATGGGAAGGAACATCGGGTTCTCGGCCGCCACCGGAGTGGCAGGTAGCGGAACCGTGGCCACGTCCAGCGGTTGCCAATGGCAGCCGCCCAGCGTCACGAGCAGGGAAAGGAGGATGTTCACAGAGCGCAGCATGACCGATCGTCTCGAAAAGGTGCGGTAGTGTCCTGAAAACGGCAGCTTCGGGCAAGGCGGATTCTGGGTAAACTGGGTGTTTCACGGGCGAGTTTTTCGAGAATCGCAAATGTGCCGGCGATTCGCGAAGATTTGGGAACTTAAGCCGTTTTCGAATCGTCGTCAGTATGGAGGCAGGAATCGCGTTTCCGCTCAGCCAATGGGCAGGTGCCTTGCTTGCCCTGCTGATCGGGTTCCGCGGCCGTCTTCCTGATCGCGTCAAATCGGCATATTGACCGCCGGGCGGCTTGTATAAAGGAGAATCGGAGATGCGTCGTAACACCTTGTTGTTTGTTCTTTTAGCGGTAATCGCCGTTCCCCAGTTCGTACTCGCGCAGGGGCTGCTTGTTGACACCCGCGAAGACCAGCAATTCCGGCTCCCCCGCCCCATCATTTGGCCTCCGCGTCCGCCACGCCCAATTCCGCGGCCCCGGCCACAGCCGCCGCAGTCGTACAAGATCAAAGAGCTGGGAATTAACGTCAACTTGGAAGACCAGATTGCCAGGGTGCAGATGTCCCAGACGTTCGTCAACACGGGCAGTCGACAGATGGAAGTCAGCTTTGTCTTTCCGTTGCCTTACGACGGGGCTGTGGACAGCATGACGTTCATGGTGGACGGGAAGGAGTACGAAGCGAAGCTCCTGAACGCGGACGAGGCGCGGCGCATTTACGAAGGTTACGTTCGCCGCAACCAGGATCCGGCCTTGGTGGAATGGATGGGAACAGGCATGTTCAAGACGAGCGTGTTTCCGGTTCCGGCCGGTGCTTCGCGAACCGTTTCGATCCGCTACACGCAGCTCTGCCGCAAATCGGAAGGCATGACGGAATTGACGTTTCCGCTGAGTACAGCCAAGTACACATCGCACGCGGTCGAAAAGGTTACGGTCAACGTCAACATCCGCAGCCAGGCGAAGATCAAAAACGTCTACAGTCCGACTCATGAAGTGGGCATCAAACGTCCCAGCAGCAAGCATGCCGTGGTCTCCTACGAGAAAAAGGACACGATCCCGGCGGCCGATTTTCGCTTGATGTACGACATCGGCAACAAGGCGGTTGCCGCGCGCGTACTCAGCTACCGTCCGGACCGCGACGAAGACGGCTATTTCCTGCTGCTGGTAAGTCCCGAGATCAAACATGCGAACGATAAGGTAATCAACAAGAACGTCATCTTTGTCGTCGATCGCAGCGGCAGCATGAGCGGTAAGAAGATCGAGCAGGCGAAGGAGTCGCTGGAATTCGTGTTGAACAACCTGGACCAGGGCGATCTCTTCAACATCATCGCGTACGACAGCGCGGTCGAAAGTTTCAAACCGGAGATGCAGCGGTTCAACGAAGAAAACCGCAAGGAGGCCTTGGGTTTCATCCAGGGGATCTACGCCGGGGGCAGCACCAATATTGACGGCGCGCTGAAAGCGGCGCTGACTCAGCTGCACGACGACAGCCGGCCCAACTACGTGATCTTCCTGACCGACGGACTGCCGACCGCTGGTGAAACCAACGAAATGAAGATCGTCGAAAACGCGCAGGAACGCAATAAGGTCCGCACGCGCGTGTTCTCGTTCGGTGTTGGCTACGATGTCAACAGCCGCCTGCTGGACAAGCTGGCGCGGACTTGCTACGGCCAGAGCGATTATGTCCGGCCGGACGAGGATATCGAGGAGTACGTCAGCCGCCTGTACAATCGGATCGGCGCGCCGGTGCTCACCGAATTGTCAATCAAAGTAGACGTCGAAGGCATCAAGCCGGAAGACGGCAACGCGGTCAATCGACTTTACCCTCGCGATGCTTATGATCTTTTCGCCGGCGACCAGCTGGTGGTGGTTGGCCGATACAAGAAGCCCGGCGATGGCAAAGTGACGATCACGGGCAAGGTCGACGGCAAACAGCACAAATTCGATTTCCCGGCGGACCTGGTGAAGGAATCGCGTGACGAGTCGTTTGCCTTTGTGGAGAAGGTCTGGGCCACGCGGCGCGTGGGCGAGATCATCGACGAGATCGATTTGCGCGGCAAGAACCAGGAGCTGGTCGATGAGCTGATCAAGCTTTCCACCAGGCACGGCATCATTACTCCCTACACGTCGTTCCTGGCCGACGAAAACAGCAACCTCCGCGAACTCGCCGCGAACCGGCGGCAGGCGGATGTGGCGCTGGAACGGTTGGCCGAGGCGGGTGGGCGCGGTGGATTTGAGCAGCGCCGCCTGAAGTCTTCGCTGCAGCGGGCCGCCAACGCCCCGGCAGCGGCCGCTCCCTTCGGCAATGCGAACGCGGTGCCGGCCGATGCTTTTGGCTTGGCTGAAGACGAAGCGAAGGAAGAAGCGGCGAAGATTGCTCAGAACGTCTGGAATATCGGCGGCAAGACGTTCTTCCTGCGTGACGGCAAGTGGGTCGATTCCACCTTGACCGAAGAACAGGAAAAGAACGTCCAGAAGATCGCTCGCTACGGCAAGGACTACTTCGACCTCGTTTCCAAACGCAAGGACGTGGCGAAGTACCTGGCGACGGATCGCGAAATGATCATCGTGATCGACGATCAGGCCTATTCGTTCTGAGCCCGGTTGCTCGCGGTGTTTCTTCGACGGACGTCGCAGACCGCCGGCGTGCATGTACTTCGCTTTACAGCGTGTTTCACGTAAGTATAGCGGTGTTTTCGCCAATTGATACGGTGATTTACAGCGCCGGAAACGCTACACGTCCGTGCGACTCGCACTAGAAGTTCACGTGCCATTGGGTGTATACGAAGCTGGCGTTGCCGTTAAAGGGGACGCCGGCTGTCGTGTCGTAGTATTCGCCCGCGAAGAAATGCGAATATCCAACCAGCACGCTCGACCGCGGTGAAATCTTGTGCGTGACCAGGATGTCGATTTCGTGTCCCAGGTCCTGGCTGCCGGTGCTTCCCGCCGGCAGGCCCGCAAACGGTCTCATGTCCACGTTGTACGGCACGTCGGTCCCGTTGGCGAGTCGGAAGTAGTGATACCAGAGCAGCAATTGCGTCTTTTCGGATAGGCTCGCCATGGCCTGCAGATTGAGGTCATGGATGTTGCTGCGTGCGAACAGGTCCATGAAGCCCAGGTACTTGTGGGCCAGGGGTTCGTAATGATGGAAGCTGTTGCCGACCGTGTCGTCTCCCGAGGCGTAGTCGTACCACAGCCAGAAGGTCGGTTTGAATTTCTTGTCGCTGTATTTGCGGCCGATTCCCGCCGTGATGAATTCGGCCGAATGGTCGGAATTGTCCGAGTTGGTGCCGAACTGCACGCCCCCTTCGAATTCATACAGCGAACCGCATTTTTCACCCTAGTAGCGAGCGCCCAGCGTGTCATAGCGGAAGCCACTGGGCCCGACGTCTTCGTAGTCGAGGGCCAGCCAGTAGGCTTCCAGATGATCGCGGCACAGACCCTTGTAGGTTCCGTAGACGCCGTACATCTGGCGATCGAGGTTGGGTGCGTCCAGCTTTTCGCGGTGAGCGGCATCACGTTTCATGGGCCGGAGCCAGAAGCCGTCCAGGTCCCAGTTGTCGCCTTGCCAAATAACGCGTCCGCCTTCGAACGTACGGCGTGTGTTGGCCCAATCCAGCGGTGAGACAAGTCGCTGGTTTCCCAACAGAATCTCCTGGCGGCCGATGCGCGCGGTCAGTTTGCCTCCTCCTACTTCAACACCGCGAACCTCCGCAAACAAGTTTTGCATGTCGGCGCGGTTCTCTTCAATCGGGCGCGTCACGGGGTTGGTTTCGAATTCGCTGACCGCGTCCAGCATTTCGCCGTAAAATCGAAAGTGGCTGCCGTATTCGGCGTTGACAAACAGACGTGTGCGGTGGAGCAGGAAATCGTCGTCGTTGCCGGTTAAGCCAAGGTTGTTGACCACCGCGCCGGAGTTGCGGATATTTTGTTCGCTATGGAACCGCATCCGGTATTCGCCGCCGACGTCGACGGTCCAGCAGTCGCCAACGGCCAGGCGTTTGAGTTGATCGCCCAGCAGGCAGTCGCCGTAGCAGGGATCGCATAGGTACGAAAAATCGTTCGCATAGTAGACACCCTTGTAGGCATTTACCGCCTTCGCACTGGCCGCTTTTTTCTCCTTGCAGGTACACGCCTTGCAACAGCCATGCTCGCCGCTGCTCGCACATCCGCAGTTGGTGCAGCACGCATGACCATCGGTTGCGTTCCGAGTGCCCAGGCGCGCTGACGCAGGGCTGGCGTCCAGTCCGTGGTTGTCTGACGCATCTACTTCCGGCAAGGGAGGTGCCGGCTGCTTGGGAAGCGGCGGCGTTGCGTGTGTCACTCCATTCAAGAGTAGCAGGATCGCGGAGGCCAGGGGCATAACGGAGGGGATGTGTCGGAACATCGTAGAGCTCCCAAATGGAGGAAGTAAGTGTTGCCGTGTTCGCCGGGGGATGCGAAGCGGTTTCCAATGCTATGGATTGCCAGGCGCCTTGCGGGGGTCGTGGCGGCGAGTCGCAGCAGCTCGAGCAGGAATGGGGCGTACGTTTGTCGAGAGCCGCAGTCGGCCGGGCTTTCACGGGCCCGGGTGGGGAACAAGACAGGCTCCGGGTTTGGTGGGTGGTTGGAGCCGAAGACTCCTTATTTTCTTATTGTCGGCAGGAGAATGTCGGCACTTCACAATTCCTTGAGATGCGTGCGTTACCGGACCGGATGTAAGGATCGGGTAAACGCTCATTTGATAGCAAGGGGTTTGCTGTGTGGAAGCTGGGTCACAAACCGATCAAGCCCTCGGCGCCGACTCGGTACGCCGCCGGCGCCTGTTCGGTACGCCCGCCGGCGCCTGCGGCTAGGGGTTAAACACAATACCGTTCAAAGTATGTAGGACGGGCACTCTTGCCCGTCACA
>CALBSZ010000617.1 GCA_937967665.1 uncultured Planctomycetaceae bacterium | reverse complement strand
GCTGCTTGATTCGGGCAACTTCGCCACCAGCGACTTGAACGACCTCTATCGCCGGATCATCAACCGCAACAACCGCTTGCGGAAACTGGTCGACTTGAACGCGCCCGAAGTCATTATCCGCAATGAAAAGCGCATGTTGCAGCAGTCGGTGGACGCCTTGTTCGACAACAACCGGTGCAAACGGCCGGTCCTGGGCAGCAGCAACCGGCCGCTGAAATCGTTGACCGACATGATCAAGGGCAAGCAGGGCCGGTTCCGTGAAAACCTGCTTGGAAAACGCGTCGACTATTCCGCGCGGAGCGTGATTGTGGTGGGACCGAAGCTGAACCTGCATCAGTGCGGCCTGCCGAAGAAGATTGCCTTGGAACTGTACCAGCCGTTCATCATTCGCAAGCTCAAGGAATTGGGGCATGCCGATACGATCAAGAGCGCCAAGAAAATGCTCGAACGAAAGGACGAGGAGGTCTGGGACATTTTGGAACAGGTCATCCAGAATCATCCCGTGCTGCTCAATCGAGCTCCTACGCTGCATCGCATGGGCATTCAGGCCTTCGAGCCGGTTTTGGTGGAGGGCAACGCGATCCACTTGCATCCGCTGGTTTGCAAGGGGTTCAACGCCGACTTCGACGGCGACCAGATGGCCGTGCATTTGCCGCTTTCCATTGAAGCGCAAGTTGAAGCGCATACCCTGATGCTGTCGACGAATAACATTTTCGCGCCGTCGAATGGCAAGCCGATTATGAGTCCGTCTCAGGATACGGTGATGGGCTGCTATTACATTACGGTCGCGCTTCCCAATCGCCGGGGCGAAGGGATGGTGTTCGCGTCCGCCGACGAAGCGGACCTGGCCTACTCGCAAGGCGTGCTGGACCTGCATGCCAAGATTCGTCTGCGTCTGCCGAAGTGGCAACGCGTGCGCAGCGAGGACGAGAATACGCTACCCGGCGTGCTGGTGGAAACGACCTATGGCCGGATCCTGTTCAACATGATGTTGCCCGAGGGGATGGACTACTACAACTCGCCATTGAAGTCCGGTGACCTGGCATCGGTGATTTCCGATTGTTACCAGCGACTCGGACGTCGCGCCACCATCAACTTGCTCGATGACATGAATCAGCTTGGTTTCCGCGAGAGCACGCGCAGCGGACTTTCCTTCGCGACCGACGACCTGGTGACGCCGGAGGCGAAAGTGAAGATCATCGCCGACGCCGAAAAGAAAGTGATGAAGTTCCGCAAACTGTATGAACGCGGGGTCATCACCGACCTGGAACGCTACAACCAGGTGCTCGATACCTGGACGCACGCCCGCGAAGATATCACCTCGCGGATGATGGCGGCCATGGAGACGGACGACCGGGGCGGCAAGGGCTATATCAATCCCGTGTACCTGATGGCCCATTCGGGTGCTCGTGGTGGCGTGGAACAGATTCGTCAGCTGGGCGGCATGCGCGGACTCATGGCCAAGCCGACCGGGGAGATTATTGAAACCCCGATCAAGGCGAACTTCCGCGAAGGCCTGACCGTGCTGGAGTATTTCAGTTCGACTCACGGCGCGCGAAAGGGCCTGGCCGACACGGCCCTCAAAACAGCCGACTCGGGTTACTTGACCCGCAAACTGGCGGACGTGGCGCAGAACGTCGTGATTACGATGGACGACTGTGGCACGACGCAAGGGGTCACGAAAGGGGTTATTTACCGCGGCGAGAAAGTGGAAGTGCGATTAGCCGCCGCCGTCAATGGCCGGACCAGCCGCCAGAACATCGTCAATCCGATTTCCGACGAAGTCATCGTGCGGGAGAATCAGTTGATTACGCCCGAGATCGCTCGCAAAATCGAAGATCTCGGGCTGGAAAAGATTCAGGTTCGCAGCCCGATGACCTGCGACGCCGCACTCGGTGTCTGTCGCTGCTGCTACGGCATGGACATGTCCACCGGGAATTCGGTCGAAGAGGGCATGGCGGTTGGCATCATCGCGGCTCAGAGTATCGGCGAACCGGGAACGCAGTTAACGATGCGGACGTTCCATATCGGTGGTACCGTGAGCACTTCGGTGGAAGATAGCGATACGAAGGCCAAGAAGGGCGGGATCGTCAAGTTCACTCGCATGCGGTACGTGGAGAACGAGAAAGGCAAGAAGGTCGTGCTCACGCGGAACGGCGAGATTTCCATCCTGGACGCCAAGGGGCGCGAACTGGAAAAATACGAAGTTCCCAACGGCGCCGAACTGGTGGTGGATGAAAACCAGGAAATCCAGGCTGGCGCCGTGTTGTGCCAGTGGGATCCGCACAGCATCCCGATTCTTTCCGAAGTGGCGGGGAAGGTCCGCTACGAGGACGTGGTTGAAGGGGAAACGATGCGGATCGAACGAGACCCCAGCGGTCACGTCCGCCGCACCATCACCGATCACAAGGGGGATTTGCATCCTCAGATCGTCTTGGAGGACGCCGAGGGCAAGCCGCTGGATGTGTACTACTTGTCCGAAAAAGCGAACATCGAAGTCGCCGAAGGTCAGATGGTGCAGGGCGGTGCCGTGCTGGCAAAAACACCTCGTGAAGCTACCGGCGTCTCCGACATCACGGGTGGTCTGCCGCGAATCACCGAAATCTTCGAAGCACGCAAGCCCAAGGATCCGGCCGTGATCGCCGAGATCGACGGGACGGTCGAAATTCTGGGCGAGAAGAAGCGCGGCAAGCGGACGATTACGGTGCGCAGCGAGTCCGGGATTGAACGAGAGCACCTCGTCCCGCACGGCAAGCGGTTCCTCGTGCACTCCGGCGACATTGTCAAGGCCGGCCAGGCACTGGTGGACGGGCCGCTCGTCCCGCACGACATTTTACGCGTCTCCGGAGAGGAAGCCGTACAGCAATACCTGTTGCACGAAATCCAGCAGGTTTATCGCAGCCAGCGTGTGGATATTAACGATAAGCACTGCGAAATCATTATTGCCCGCATGCTCCGAAAAGTACGAATTGAAAATGCCGGCGATACCGACCTGCTGCCTGGCCTGGTGCTGGACAAGTTCGAATTCCGCCGCCGGAATCAAGAGCTTTCCAAGTGCTTGAAGATCTCCGAGAAAGGGGACAGTGAATTTGCTGTCGGCAGCATCGTGCCCAAGGAAGCCATTGATCAGGTGAATGCCCAGATTGAAGCTTTGGGCGGCGAACCGGCCAAGGGGAAGAAGCCCAAGGCGGCCACCGCCAGCACGCAGCTGCTGGGGATTACCAAGGCTTCGGTGCAGAGTTCCAGCTTCATTTCCGCAGCCAGTTTCCAGGAAACCACGAAAGTGCTGACCGAAGCGGCGCTGGCAGGAAAGGTCGATCCGCTGGTCGGCTTGAAGGAAAACGTCATCCTGGGACACCTCATTCCCGCAGGTACCGGGTTCCGCACCTTCCAGGAATCGGAAGTCAAGTACCGTCCGGAGGCCTTGCAGGCCATGGCGGAAGAGCCCGAACAGACGCTGGTGACGAGTTTTCCGCTGCTGCAAGCGGACAACGGAAACGGCTCCGACCAGCACGAGGAAGGACAAGCGGGCGAACCGAGTTCCGTGGGGACCGAGAAGCCGCCGGCGCCCGAATCGCCCGAGGACGTACCTGCCTCGCTCGATAACTTGTTGGGCGGGGGGGATTTGGCCGAATAGTAAAACAGTTCCGGCGGCGGGAACCACTCCCGCCAGCCCGTGCTGATTTAACCGTATGGACTTGACGTGGGGCAATAAACGGATAACCTCAGTAGTTTGCCGAAAAGTCAACTGACAGAACAAGACCAGGAAGCAATGCCAACCATCAATCAATTAGTTCGCAAGCGACGCAAGTCGAGGCGCCAATTCAGCAAGTCGCCGGTTCTGGAACAGTGCCCGCAGAAGCAGGGCGTTTGCCTGCAGGTGCGCACGATGACCCCCAAGAAACCGAATTCCGCGTTGCGGAAGATCACGCGTGTGCGTCTTTCCAATGGCAAGGAGGTCACGGTTTACATTCCAGGCGAAGGGCACAACCTGCAGGAACACTCGATTGTGCTGGTTCGCGGTGGACGTGTCCGCGATCTTCCGGGCGTGCGCTATCAGGTGGTGCGCGGGGCTCAGGACGCACTAGGCGTCGATGGCCGGAAGCAATCCCGCAGCCGCTACGGGGCGAAGAAGTCGTGATCGGTTGTGGGGCCGGCGGCTTAATGTCGTGCCGTGGGTCGGGACCGCACGCAATTACTACTGACGAGATCAATACAGGCGAAACAAGACATGGGTCGAATTACATCAAGTGAAAAACAGCTGCGGCCGGATCCCAAGCACGGTAGTATTCTGGCTGCCAAATTCATCAATTGTTTGATGTGGGACGGAAAAAAGACCGTGGCCCAGGGTGTGTTTTATGATGCCTTGGACGAAATTGGCCGGCGCATTAAGGACGCCTCCCCGATCGACGTGTTTCACCAGGCGTTAGAGAACGTCAAGCCGCACATTGAAGTACGTTCCAAACGCGTTGGTGGTGCTTCATACCAGGTTCCGATGCAAGTCAACAAGCGGCGGCAACAGTCGCTGGCGATTCGCTGGGTGTTGAGTGCCGTCCGCGACAAGAAGGGGCGGCCGACGCATCTGAAGCTGGCGGACGAGTTGTCGGCGGCCTACAAGAAAGAGGGCGCGGCGATTACGAAGCGCGAAAACACGCATCGTATGGCGGAAGCGAACAAGGCTTTCGCGCACTTCGCCTGGTAGTTTGAAATTCCCATTTCGCCGCGCCCGCACTGACTTCCGGCGCGGCGTTTTTCGTGCGCTGTGGACGGCGGTTGCGCCGCATTATGAAACGCAAACTCGAAAACCTTCGAAACATCGGCATCATTGCTCACATTGACGCGGGCAAGACGACGGTGACTGAGCGCATGTTGTACCTCAGCGGCGCGAAGCATCGCGTCGGCGCGGTCGATTCCGGTACGACCGAGACCGACGAGGACCCTGAGGAACAAGAGCGGGGGATTACGATTTACTCGGCCTGCGTCACGTTCGATTGGGAAGACGTTCACATCAACCTGCTCGATACGCCGGGGCACGTCGATTTTACGGCCGAAGTCGAACGCTGTTTGCGCGTGCTGGACGGAGCCGTGGTCGTGTTCAGCGCGCGCGAGGGTGTCGAGGCACAGAG
>CALBSZ010000616.1 GCA_937967665.1 uncultured Planctomycetaceae bacterium | reverse complement strand
CATCCTTTCACTCTCTCATCTTTGACTCATTCAAATCGAAACGCCACGCGTCCCTTCCACGAATCCGATTCTTACGATGAAAAACGATTTTGAAACCGACCTCGTCGAACTTCTCAATGAACTCAGCACCGTGCAGGACGAGTTGTTCGATGTCTTGCAGCGCAAACGTGATCGGATGGCGGGCGGCGACCTGCAGGGGATGCGATCATTGGAACCGGCCGAGGCGGCCTTGCAGGATCGCCTGACCCAATGCCACGAGCGGCGGGCACAGATGCTCGACGAGGCCTCTGCTAGCGGCCTGCCGCATGGGAGTCTGGGTGAATTGGCGTCAGTTTTACCGTCGGAAAGTGCAGGGAAGCTGCAAAAACAAGTGAAACAAAGTGCCGACCGCATGCGTCTGCTGCAGCATCACAGTTTAACAAACTGGGTGATAGCACAGCGAAGTTTGCTCCACGTTTCACAGATGCTCGAGATTATTGCTACTGGCGGTCGCATTAAGCCGACATATGAAAAGGGAGGATCCTCGCAATCCAGCGGTGGATTGGTGGACCGCGAAGCGTAGCAGTATTCCCGTAACCGGACTGTCAGTCCGTCCTACCTTGCGGCCTCCCGAGACCCATCAGGTTCGGCCGCGCCATGTCACTGTTCAGTTCCATACAACTGGCGAAGAACTCGCTGTTTGCGTCGCAAGTTGGCCTGCAAGTTACAGGCAACAATATTGCCAACGCAAACACTCCCGGTTACACCCGGCAGGAAGCGATTGTGTCGCCGGCGTCGAGTCAGCGGATCGGCAATCTGATCCTGGGCCTGGGGGTGAACGTCACGGCCGTGGTGCAGGCCGCGGACCAGTTCCTGGAAGAACGCCTGCGCGGTGCCAATAGTGACCTGAAATTCGGCGAAGCCCAGGAAAAAGCGTACATTGAACTGGAATCGCTGATCGGCGAATTGAGCGACACGGACCTGAGTTCTTCGTTGAGCAGGTTCTTCAATGGCTTTTCCGATGTGCTGAATCAACCGGAAAGCCTGTCAGCGCGCAGCGTCGCGACCCTGCACGGTCAAACGCTGACGCAGGACATTCGACACCTGGATGAACGGGTGCGCGTCATTCGCGGGCAACTTGACGAACGCATTGCCGGTCAGGCGGTCGAAGTGAATCAAGCGATCAACGAAATCGTCAAACTGAACAAAGAGATCGTCGCGGATGAAGGAGGAGGATCGAGCGCGAGTGACTCGGCTGGACTCCGCGACAAACGCGCTGCGGCATTGACGCGTTTGGCGTCCCTGATTGACATCCGGGTCGTGGAACAATCGACCGGCGCGGTGAATGTCTTTTCCGGCGGGGAGTACCTCGTATTCGAAGGAGAAGCCCGCAGCGTGGTGGCGGTGGATGTCGTCGACGGCGGCCAGACCATCACGCAGTTGCGGCTGGCCGACACGGACTTGCCGATTTCCACGTCTTCGGGGGAACTGGCAGGGTTGCAACTGGCGCGGGACGAGGTCCTGGGCGGCTTTCTCGAACGGCTCGACAGTTTCACCAAGACGCTTGCTTTTGAATTCAATAAGCTGCACACCAGCGGACAGGGACTGACCGGATACTCGGAGTTGACAAGCGAATTCGCAGTGGCGGACGAGGACGCCGCGCTCGACCAGGCGTCGCTGGAATTCAATCCTGTCAGCGGCACGTTCCAGGTGCAGGTCTACAATAGTGAAACCAGGCTGACCGAAACCACCGATGTGTTCGTCCAACTGGACGGCCTGGAAGACGACACCACGCTGACCGGGCTGACCGCCGCCCTGGACGAGATCGACGGCTTGAACGCCGAGATCACGGCGGAACGGAAGTTGTCGCTCACCAGCGACGCCAGCAACCTGCAGTTCGCCTTTGCCAACGACGACAGCGGATTGCTGGCCGCGTTGGGACTGGGGACCTTCTTTTCCGGTTCGTCCTCGTCGGACGTGGAGGTGAATCAGGAACTCCTTGCCGACGCCTCGAAGCTGGCGGCCAGCAGCGGTGGCATCGGCGCCGATACGATCAATGCGGAGCGGATGGCGGCGTTACTCAACGCGCCGCTGTCGTCGCAGAATGGCCTGACATTGGCCGAATCCTATGACGGTCTGGTGGGCGAAACGGTCGAAAACGCCGCGGTCACGCGGGCGGTGGCCGAAGGTTATCGCGTCTTCTACAACACGCTCCACGCCCAGCGGCTGGCCACCAGCGGCGTCAACCTCGACGAAGAAGCCGTCAACATGATTGTGTACCAGCGCGCCTTCCAGGCGTCCGCGCGCTTTATTTCCACACTGTCGGAAGTCATCGAGATCCTGGTAAGCCTGTAATGACCGCACTCTTCCCCGTACCCTCGAATCGATCCAGCGATTTGCTGGTCCAGACGCGGCTGCTGAGCCAGCTGGCAGCGGACCAGCAGGTGCTTCTGCGCGTGCAGGATCAGTTGAGTTCCGGGAAACGCATCCAGGTTCCCAGCGACGACGTACCGTCCGCCATGCGTTCGATCGCGTTTCAACGTCTGATCGAACAGCAGTCCCAGCTGCGCGTGAATGTCGAGGCCAATCAGTCGTATCTCAACGCCACCGAAAACGCCATCGGAAACGTTACCGACATCCTGAACGACATTCGCGGAGTGGCGGAGGGGGAAGTGAACGCCGCGAGCACCGCAGCTTACCGCGACGCGACGGCCGCCCAGATCCGCCAGGCGATCGAGACGCTCGGCCTGATTGGAAACAACCAGTTTCGCGGGCGCTACCTCTTTGGCGGGTCACAGTCGTCGACGCCGCCGTTCCAGGCGCAAGGCAAATATGTGTCGTACCAGGGTAACGAACAGGACCTGCGCAGCTACACGGACTATGCCCAACTGGGTGCCAGCAATTCAAGCGGCAGCCGCGTTTTCGGCGCGGTGTCGAAGCCGGTCGCCAGCACGACGCCGTTCATTCCCGATGTGACGGAAAAGACGTACCTGTCTGACCTGCGTCGCGGTCGCGGAATTACCCCGGGCAGCATCAAGATTTCTGACGGGACGAATCAAAGCGTTGTCGACCTTTCGTCGGCACGAACCCTGGGCGACGTCGCGCGGTTGATCGAGGCCAGGCCGCCGGCCGGCCGTGAGATCATCGTGCGCGTTACCGCTACGGGGCTGCGTGTCGAAATCGATGATGACAGCGGCGGGACGCTGACCATCAGCGAGAGCAGTGGCGGGACCACCGCAAACGAACTCGGTATCCGGCGGGTTAGCGGAGGCGGTACAACGCCGATCATTGGCAGTGATCTGGAGCCGATCGTGCGCTTGACTACCCCGCTGGACGATCTCTTCGGTGTCCAGGCCAGCGGCGTCGTTACGATGGACGGCAGCTACAACAACCTCATCGTTACCGCGAAGCTCCGCGGTGACGATGTCAACGGCGCGACATTCGCCCTGGTCGATAACGACCTGCTGCAGGCCGGCCCCGGCATCACGGCCGGCAACGAATTCGCCGAATTCAGCGAGACTGGCATTGCAGCCCGCGCGGCGCTGACGTTCTCTGGAAGCAACAATAACCTGGTGCTGACCGCCAATACTCCCGGTAGCGATTTCAACAACGTGACGATTCAGATTGTCAACGGGGGGGCGCTGGGAAACGACGCAACCGCCAGTTACGACGCCATGTCCAAGACATTGACCATTGGCGTGGACGGGTCCGGATTGACGGACGTACAGCGGGTGGTCGATGCGGTGGCCGCCGAGGGGACCTTTACCGCGGTGCCCGATTCCGCGGACCCAACCGACGGCAGCTACCTTCCCAACGCCACGATTTTTCCGGCGGATGCCGGTGTCGTTACCGGAAACACGGGTAACAGCGGCGCCGGACCCAATTCGATTCTTGTCCATATCCAACCGGGCGAGACCACCGCGAACCAGGTACTGGCGGCCATTCAAGCCCACCCGTCGTTGTCCGAATTCTACACCGTGACACTCGACGAAAAAGACACGCCGAACGCACCGTTTGCCGGCTCGGGCTATGTCGACGTCAATGCGTCGGTGACCTTGTCGGGCGGCTCGGGAATCGAATTCGATCAGGATTCCGGCGTGGTCATCACCAGTGGCGGCGAGTCCCATGCGATCTATTTCGAAGGAGCGGAAACGGTCGAGGACTTGCTGAATGCCTTCAACGGCTCGTCCGCGAACGTGTTGGCCGAGATCAATGCCGAACGCACCGGCATCAACGTTCGGTCTCGATTGAGCGGCGCCGACTTTTCCATCGGTGAAAACGGCGGCGAATCCGCGGCGCATCTCGGCCTCCGCACGCTGACCGAATCGACACCGCTGTCCGAATTGAACTATGGCCGCGGGGTCAACGTGGACGACGAAGACGATTTCGTGATTCAGCGCGTGGACGGCGTGCAATTGAACATCGACCTGTCTTCGGCAACCACGGTGGGCGACGTACTGGATCTGATCAACGATCATCCGGCCAATGTCGGTGCGAATTCGGTTGTGGCCCGACTGGCGCGTACCGGCAACGGTATCGAACTGATCGACGTGGATGCCGGGCCAGGCGACACGATCACCGTGCTCAAGGAAGTGTTGAGCGACGCGGCTTGGGACCTGGGACTCGTCCCGCGCGGGGAGGATCAATCCGCCGCCACGGCCTTATCCGATCCGCTCGCGGCAACGGCAGCCGTCGAATTCGACGGTCCGTATGATGAAAGCACGGCGTTCACCATCACGGCGTCGCAAGCGGGCGAAGAGTTCAATAACGTCAAGGTCATCTTTGAAGACGACGTTGCCGTCGGGGACGTCGCGCTGGTTGCGTACGATGGCGCGAGCGGGGAACTGGTGATCGATGTCGATCCCGCCGCCACGACGGCGAATACCGTGATCGCCGCCATCATCGCGGAAGGAACGTTTACGGCGGCGCTCGACCTGTCCAACGATCCTACGAATGACGGGTCGGGAACGATCGGTCAACTTGGTTTGCGCGCCGAAACGGCCGGCGGCGCGCCGTTCACACTCTCTGGAACCGATCCCAACCCGCAGGAAGTCGAGGGGATCTTCAATGCGCTGGTCCGCCTGGAACAGGCCATCCTGGACAACGACCTGGTCGACCTGGCCTGCCAGATACCGGTAACGTTTAAAG
>CALBSZ010000615.1 GCA_937967665.1 uncultured Planctomycetaceae bacterium | reverse complement strand
CGCTGGCCCACCAATCACTTACGCGAAGTTGACCTATCTAGGTGAATAATCCCCGTGTGAACAACTCTGGAATCGGATTCAAACGGGCCTAGTCGGGATTCCGGTACCGTTGGTAGTGAATCGTCGGATCGATTTCCGCGGCGATCGTGCTCCGCCGCGCGTCGTAGCCGCGATTCGTGTAGAGGACAGTATAGGCCCCGTATCCGGAGGCACTGCCGGTGCGCGTCAGTTTCAAGGACCAGGAAGTTTCGAAATCGCTTGTCGCACCGGTCTGAAGAGCACTGACGGCAAAATGTTTCGGCTCAGTGTACGGAATATCCAATTCGGACACATCCGCCGCGTAGAAGCCATTCAGGGACCGAAACCGTTCCTGGGACGACTGGATGGCGGAAAGGAACTGAAAAGCTTCCGCCGCTTTCGCACGCTCGGCGTTCGTCAAGACACGCGGTATTCCGAAAGCTGCCAAGACTCCGACGATGACAACGACGACTGCGAGTTCGACAAGCGAAAAGCCCCGGAGCCGATTCGTTCGTGTTGTCCTCTGCGACATTCCAACCCCCAGACGGCGCTCATACCTGATCGTCCCACCAATTCTCCAAACGACAACGTCGTGATGGGACAATGCGATATGCAGGTCAGTAAAACTCTAGTACACACCGACCATTGGGCAAGGGAAGTCTAACCGGAGTTAAGAATATTTCGGGAGTTTCAATGCAATTGCGAAGGGACTGTGAGGCAGCGATTCGTTGCGCCACGCGTCTTGCCGGAGTCGTCCCAGCCAGGACGCCTTCACGTATTTACGCTTCGACGCTGTAATCCTGGCCGGCCGAATCCTGGGCGGCCGAATCCTGGGCGGCCGAATCCTGGGCGGCCGAGCTATTCTGAATGGCCGGACCCCAGTCGAGTCAGGCGACACCAACAGTTCACAACTTATTCTCGTACTGTCATTTACCCCTTATTATGTCATCGCGGCAAGAAAAAAAGGCTAACCTTTATTCTGAAGCTTGATGAAGGTCGTCGACGGAGCGCCCGTCACGACGACGCGGAATTCGGGCAGGCACAACCGGTACTTTCCGAAAAGAACGTATCACGTGTTCTGCCGTATCGGCGAAAACGGATACGGAACCGCATGGACTGCGCAGCACGATGCGGCGCGGTACGACCTGACAGAAGGGCGTGGTTGCACGTCTGGGGTACGGAATTTTATGAGCATTGTTTACCTCATTTCCATCGCCATTCGAGTTGCGGCGTTTGTCTGGTCCCTGCTCGCGCTCGGGCGGCATCGCGAATGGAAGATGGGGCTGCTGGCGATCTGTGTTAGTTATACAACGGTCAATCAGGTATTGTCCGGCGTCCGCGACACTGAATTCTGGTCGGTCGGATTCATTAAAGAAACGGGCTGGTTTGGCCTGATTGTCAGCGTGCTGGTCTTCGCCTGCGTGTGCGCGCTGGATCGAGTGTTGTCGGATGCCCAACAAACCCGCTCCAGGTTGAAGATCAGCGAGGAGAATCTGGTGGAGTTCGCGTCCAACATGCAGGACGTGCTCTGGATCGTTTCCGCCGATCGCAAGCAGTTCTTCTACGTCAGCCCCGCGTTCGAAAAGCTTTGGGGCCGCACCGAGGATGAACTCTATGCGAACGCCGCGTTGTGGTTGGAGGGAGTTCAGCCGGAGGAGAGTCAGCAAGTCAGCCTGGCCTACGCGGCGGTACTCGACGACAAGTTCATTGACGTCGAATACCGGGTCGTTCGTTCCGATGGCGCCGTAATCTGGGTCTGCGATCGTGGAACGGCGGTCCTTGACCAGCGTGGAAACATCCAGCGCCTTGTCGGGACGACGGAAGACATCAGTCTGAGGAAGCGGGCCCAAACTGAAGTACTCAGAGCAAAGGAAGCGGCAGAAACGGCGAATCGCACTAAGAACGAATTCGTGGCAAACATGAGCCATGAAATGCGGAATCCTCTGACTGCGGTCCTGGGCTATACCGAATTGCTCCTTGAGGAAAACCGGGGTTGTACCGACACGGTCGACAAGCTGCAAACAATCAAACGCCATGGCCTCCATCTATTGGATGTGATCAACGACATCTTGGACCTGTCTAAGATGGAAGCCGGCAAACTGACCATCCACGATACACTCGTTTCACCCGCCGAGATCGTTTCGGACGTCGTGTCCCTGGTACGGGCGGCGGCCGAACAGAAGCATTTGCCACTGACAACAGCGTGCGAAGGCGGTGTTCCCGCTGTGATTCACGTCGATCGCCAGAGGGTAGCTCGCATCCTGGTCAATCTGGCGAGCAACGCGATCAAATTCACGTCGCAGGGCAGCGTTCGCATCGTGACCCGGTCGGGGGTTTGCGAGCGCGGTCACACAACGATCGAATTCGAGGTCATCGATACGGGTGTGGGGATGTCGGCGGAGGACACCAAGAAGTTGTTCCAACCGTTTCACCAGGTCGACGCATCGCACACGCGCCAGCACGGCGGCGCCGGATTGGGACTCGCCATCAGCGGCCGCCTGGCGCAGCGCATGGGGGGCGAAATCCGAGTGAAAACGAAACAGGGCGCGGGCAGTCGCTTTTGTCTGACGTTGCCCGTGGGCGGCGTACCCACCGACAAACTGATCTACGATACCGATGCGACATCCTCAGAGTCCGCGCGCGACATCGATTCCGCCGATAAAAAGGAAGCCGTGCGGCTCGACTGCCGCCTGCTCCTTGCCGAGGACAGCGGCGACAATCAACGCCTTATTGCATCGCTACTGCAGAACGCCGGCGCCGCGGTGACCGTCGCGGAAAACGGTGCCATCGCGGTCCGCCAAATAATCGATGCCTGGGAGAGCGGCCGGCCGTACCACGTGGTCTTGATGGATGTGCAGATGCCGGTTCTCGACGGACTCTCCGCCACGCGCCGACTGCGAGACCGCTGTTACGACCTGCCGATTCTGGCGCTTACTGCCAATGCCATGACCGGCGATCGCGAAACTTGCCTGCAATCAGGCTGCGACGACTATATGAGCAAACCGATCGACCGCCAGCGGCTCTTGACGCTGGTCGCGCGCTACAGCAAGGTGGCGATGTCCCAAATCGAGAAGTCGGCCAGTTGAGCCAGGCAGCGATCATCGAGGGCCTACTTGAATGCCTGTTTCTGGCTTTCGGTAAACTGCCGAGTAAATTCTTCCTGATCGCGCGAGGCCTGTGCCAGAATCGACTCGGCGAGATCCTCACCGGCGTCCAACTTGCGTAACACGACCGGTAGTTCGGCAGCAATATTCGGGTTGAATCCTGTTTCGACGATTTGCACGACCCCGTTGCGATCCAGCACCACCAGCGTCGGCGCTCCTTGAATCTCAAAGACATCCCGGCCGAAAGCACGCAGGTCACGCAGGGCGACCGTTTGCACCTGCCAGTCCCGCAAGTACTGCTGCACTTCCAGGTCCGTGGTCGAACTGGGTTCCGTGCAGATCGCATAGATCGCGATATCCTGACTGCCCTCGAATTGCCGGCTGACAGCATGGATCTGGCGGAGATACTCTTCACACACCGGATGATGGTGGTACCAGATTAAGGCCGTGGTGCGTCCTCGCAGCGCATTGCCGTCGATGCGGCGGCCCTGCATGTCGTTGAAATAGAAGAATTCGGGCGTCTTGCCAAACAGCTTGGACGGCAACGGCTGAGGCGGCAAGACGAAATGATGTACCGGCGTCACATCGTCCGGCAGCGGCAAGTCAAAACGGGCCTCGTCGCCCGAGCAGTCGAAACGGGCATCCGCAAAGATGGCTTCCGTTACCACGTCGGTCACGCTGGCCAGTGCCACCAGGTCAGGCGCTACCGACTCGGCGGGGTAGACAAGCTTGCGGAGCAACCACGACTGCTTACCGATCCAGAACGTGAACAATCCCTGATCGCTGTTCAGCGATACGACATAACAGACGTCCTCGCCCAACCGGGATTCCGTCACGGTCGCCGCCGCCAGGATTGCGGGCTTGAGGAATTCCGCCAGCGGTTGCTGGCTGAACAGCAACTCCAACTGAACAGGGTGTCGGCCCAATCCGCTGCTCACCGCGCGAAACAGCACTTCATCCTGATACACGGCGTCCAGCGAAAACGGAGTCGGCGTCGCGCGGCGAACAAACTGGCCGTACAGGTTCTGTGTCCCTTCATCCGTGACACGCGCGGACAGGACGCGGTCGTTCGACGTCATGGTCAGATGGTACGCCTGAACGCGGAGATGTTGAGGTCGCCGGCACTGGACGGAAAGCGCAGCCGTGTCGCCAAGCAGTTTGCCCCCTTGTCGATAAGTCAATCGAAACTCGGCTTTATCAGAATAGGCGTCCGCTTGCTGGTAGGCAGCAATCATCCGCCTTAGCACTTCTTTGGCGGTCAGTGCCTGCCGCCGTACGGGAGTTGCTTGCGGAGTGGTGTCGGCAGGCGGATCCGCGGCTGAGGAACATCCCAGAAGAAGTGCGTGCACGACAAGCAGGTAGATTCGCTTCATTTTTTTGATCCGGAACGTTTCGGGTTTTCTCGGACGCTCCGTCGCCGGCCGCTCGGGATTGCGCCTGGGAAAATCAGTTCAGGCAACACCGCAACGGCGGCGAACCGGAGAATGGATCATCGAGGATTGGACGCGCACGGCGCCAACTTGACGTGCGCTGTAAACGGTTATCGGCGTGCTTGCTACGTTATCGTGAGCCCGTTGACCGCGGTCTGTCAGGGCCGCTATGATTCCAGTACGGATGCGGCGATTTTGTAGTGTGGTGATGAGCGTGCCGCGGGCGGAGCCGCGGTACTACAACCAGCAATGTGACTCGGCCCCTCGCGAGAACGCGGACAAGGCCCATTCCTTCAACCATGCCTGAAATTACCTTCAACGAGACGAATGTGGAACTGGCCGCCAATT
>CALBSZ010000614.1 GCA_937967665.1 uncultured Planctomycetaceae bacterium | reverse complement strand
TCGTTCGGCTGCGTCAGCCTGCCGAGGGTACCGCGGTCGCAAACTCCGCCACCAACACCCGAGGCAACGTTTCCGGAAACAGTGGTGTTGACGATTTTCGAATCAACGTTGTAGCCGAGATAACTGTATACGCCGCCGCCATGATTCGCCGAATTGCCTGAGATGGTCGAATTCGAGATTGTGAATTCGCCATCGTACTGGTAGGCCGCGATGCCTCCACCCAAACCGTTATCCGCATGGTTGCCGGAAATAGTGCTGTTGGTAGCATTCAGACTGGCCGAACTGTCGTAGTTAGGATCGGTGTACGTCGCGATACCGCCCCCGTTGCCGTCCGTTGCGGTATTCCCGGAAACGGTGCTGCGAGAAACGGTGACAGTCGCGTCGCTGTAGTAGTATGAAAAACTCGCGATGCCACCGCCGCCGTCCGCCATGTTGTTCGAGATCGTGGAATTGTTGATGGTTAATGTCGCCTCGGCATAGCCAATTGCGCCTTGACCGATTCCGCCACCAAAGTCACTGACGTTGTTGCTGACCGTGCTTTCTTCAATCGCCATGTCGGCAGCGCTGTTTCCGTACGCTATATTGTTGATGCCTCCGCCTCCCGAACTACTCGTGTTGCCGGAAATCGTGCTGCCCACGACCAAGACACTCACGATTCCTCCGTAGTAGGATGTGTTGGCTATGCCGCCTCCGACTGAATCAGTGACATTGCCCGTGATCACGCTGTCGATCACATCGAGTGTCGCGGTCGCCCCGGACCCGGCGACATTATGGATCCCGCCTCCCGGCCCGTCGGCAGCTTCGTTGTCGATGATGGCCGTACGCGTTAGAGTCAAATGGCCTTCGTTCATGATTCCGCCGCCGGATGAACTCGCTTCGAGACCATTCTGAATAGTAAGATCCGAAATCTCGACGACCGTATTCGGGTCCACGCTGAAGATGCGGTTGAGTCCACTGCCATCAACAATCGTGTCGGTCATTCCACTGCCGGTGATCGTAACGTCCGCCGAGATGGCGATTTCACCCAGCGTCAAGAATTGCGTTTGGACCGTGGGCGAATGCAAGCTTGCCGCAAACGTAATCGTGCTGCCTGGATTCGCGTTGGCCAGGCCGACCGCTTCACGCAGCGACAGATCCCCTACGGACGTATCGCCGTCGTCTTCATCCGTGGCGATATCGACCACGAACGTATCGGGCGAACTCGGTCCGCTCGGGTCGACAACCACACCGTTCGCCGTCAGGTCGCTGTCCCCGCGCGCGCCATCGACGAAGTGCAACGTGACGACGTTCCCGGCGATTTGCGCCCCGGTGGTGCCGTCAAACACAAAGTCGTACCAGTGCGGCGTTGCATTGCCCGGTTCGCCGCCGAACTTGTGATAGCTGGTGAGTGTGACTGTCGGCGGTAATGTCATGGTTACGGTCGTGGCGCTGCCAGGCGTCAAGCCAACGACTTCGAAACTGAAATGTCCCACCGGGAAGGCCACTCCCGCCGGTACATCGCTCGGCGACGGATTCGCAATCGCCGCGACATTCTGCAACAGCGTCCCCGCTGGTGATTCCAGCGTGACGTAACGGCCATTGAACGCGTTGGGGAGCGAGGTCACGTTTAATTGCAGGTTATCGGGGATCGTATCGTTGTTGCCGTCACCGCCATTCGGCGCGCCGTCTTCGACCGAATTGTCCACGCCGTCCCCGTCGATATCTGAATCGATAACGTCGCCGATCCCGTCGTTGTCCAGATCCTCCTGGCCGGGATTGAAGTCGTTCGGAGCATTATCCGCATCGCCGCAGACGCCGTCGCTGTCGGCATCGTTGTCCGGATCGAGTGGACACACGTCGCCAGCGTCGCCGATGCCGTCACCGTCCGTATCTTCCTGTCCTGGATTGGGATGGTTGGGTGCGTTGTCACAGGCGTCTCCCACACCGTCGCCGTCGGCGTCTTCCTGTCCGGCATTGGCCGTGCTGATGCAGTTATCGTTGCTGTCCCCAACGCCGTCGCCGTCGCCATCCGACTCTGTCACGATTTCAACGTCGTCCCCATCGCCGCCGCTGTACGTAATCGTTGCCGCGAAATTGGAGCCGAGGAACCCGCTGCTCACCGTAGCGCCTTCGGCGAGACCGTCAAACGTTCCCGTGCCGCCGCCGCGCTCGATGATCGTGAACGTTTGATCGGAGCCCGGCGTAAAACCGCCAAACGCACTGGTGGACAGCGTCACGTTCGCCCCGATATCGACCGAACCGGTGGCTTTCAGCTGGTCGTGATCGGTTGCCGCTTCGCCCGGCGACGTGCCGCCGATTTCGACGGTGAAGGTGCTGTTGTCGTCAAGCGTCGTATCGCCATCCACGTTCAAGATGCCCGGCGAAGCACCGGGGGCAACATTACCTTTGAGGATGAGCGTGGCAACTTTGATATCACTTCCCGTCGTGTTCGTATCGGCGATCACCCCGCCGCTGACCACTTCCAGTAGAGGCGAATTGCCGGTCAGATCGATGGGTCTGTGAATGATCGCTTTGCCAGCGGATGCACTACCGATCAGAATCTTACTGGTCGTCGAAACGTTGTCCAAATCGGAGTCTGTCAGCGTAAATTCAGGAAAGCTCTGACCCAGTCTTGAAACGAAAATCTCGGAACCGTTTATTGTAGAAAGGTTGGCCATGCCGTCTGTCGGATCGAAGTCGACTGTTGCACTGAATGACCCTGTTGTATAGATGTTGTTAAGCCCGTCGACAGCAATACCCTTGCCAAACTCGAAGGAACTGCCTCCTAAATGCAGTGCGTTCAAAAAGTTACCGTCCAGATCAGATTTTGAAACGAACAGGTCGGAACCGCCGTTGCTCGTTAGCTCGAAAGCTACGCCACCGGGATTGAAATTGGTCGTACTGAAAAAACTGCCGATCGTGTAAACGTTCTCGGCGCCATCCAGCGCAATTCCATGGCTTTCTTCGAACGAGTTCCCGTCAATGCTCACAGCCCAAACGAAGTCACCGCTGCTGTTCAATTTCAACGTATATAGATCGTTGTTGCCCGCACTGCCGAGAGTGAATGTTCCCGCGCCGGGATCGAAATCGGCTTGGCCGACGAAGTTGCCTGTTGTGTAAACGCTTCCTGAATCAGCAACGGTGATTCCACGTGCCACTTCATCTAACGACCCACCAAAACTTTTCGCCCAAACCAAATTGCCGGAGCCGTCCAAGACGGAGACAAAAGCATCGCGACCTCCGTTACTGACCAAATTCAACGTGCCAGCTCCTGGGTCGAAATCCGCCGTTCCTTCGAAGATGCCAGTTGTATAGACGTTTCCTGTGGGTGCTACTGCGATATCCAATGCAGTCTCAAAAGAACTACCCCCCAACCGCTGTGCCCAGACAAAGCTGCCATTGCTATCGAGTTTCGAAATGAAAATGTCATTGCTTCCGGCTGCAGTAAGGTTTGAGGCCCCGGCACCCGGATCAAAATCGACGGTGCCGGCAAAGAATCCCGTTGTGTAGACGTTGCTATCACCGTCAACGGCAATACTGTGAGCAGTGTCGAAGAAAGACGCGCCGAATTGCTTTGCCCAAACAAAGTCTCCGTTTGTGTCCAGCTTTAAGAGGAAGATGTCGCCGCCACCGTTGTCGGTAAGGTTAAATGTCCCTGTACCAGGGTCGAAATCGACAGTGTCAGTAAAGGATCCGGTCACGTATACATTGCCCGCGTCGTCCACCGCGATGCCGTTTGCTTCGTCAAATGATGACGCCCCGAATTGTCGTGCCCACGCGAAGTCTCCGTTGACATCGAGTTTCGATACGAAGATATCCGTGTTACCATTGCTCGCAAGATTAAACGTACCCGGACCGGGATCAAAGTCCGTCGTTCCTCGGATGATCCCCGTGGAATAAACGTTGCCGGAGTCATCGACGGCAACACTTCGGCCTTCGTTGTTGTCTGCGCTGCCAAACGCAGCCGCAAATCCAAATGTCACATCGCCCAATGCTTCGCCAAGGGCAATCGGCGCTGCTGCTTCAAACGATTGGAACGTGACGCTGCCACTCCCGACATCGGTCGCACCCGTGATATCCACGTCGTCACTCTTCACCGTCACGTCGGCATCAAAGCCGCTGCCGAGACCCTGTAGGTCGACCAGATCGCCACCGCCGCCGGAGTTGATTGAAAGGGAGCCGGTCGGATTCGTGAACGTCACGATCTCGCCCAACGTCGAATCGACCGTTGTCTCGCCAGCCATTCCAGAATCGCTCACCGTGATGGTCTCAGCGGCGTTGCTATAGTTCAGAATGATGTCCGTCGCAGCGATCGACGAGGTGATCGGCTCCAGACCTGTGTAAGTGATCGTGGCATTGCCGGAAACGTCAATCGAGCCCGTGCTGGCACTGTCAAACTCGAAAGTCGCGTCGGCAAACGTCCCGCCGCCAGTCACGCTGAGCGAATCTCCGGGCGACGTATTGGGACCGCCGCCGTCGTAGTCGATGCTCACAATCGGCGCCACGAAGTTGCCACCGTCGAAGTCAATCGTCAGCGAATCGTCGCCGGCCTGCGTGTCGATATCGATCTCGCCGCCGCTGATACTGGCCACTGGTACAATCACGGCATTTTGTCCGTCCTGAGTGGTCCCGGAATCCGCGAACAAGAAGTGATTCGCGTCGTGGAGGCGCACGTCGTTGCCGCTATTAACAATAGACAACGTGAGATCGTTGTTCGCAGCGAGTGTGTCGGCGAAAACAAGGTTTCCGCCCACAATGGAAACGGGGATCGTGGGATCGGCGACCACAGCGCCCGTCCCGTCACAGCGATCATTGAACGTCATGGGATCGCCGTCGTCGGCCGGGTGGCCCGCCGGGAAGAACGTATGCGCTACCCCGATGCCTGGGATATACTGGTCGTCGGTGCACTGGTTCCCGTCGTCCAACTGATGGGTTTCGATCACCACGTCGTCACCGTCGCCGCCTTGATACGTCACGCTGGCCAACAGGCCGGTACCGAAGAAGTCGGTGCTGAACAACTGGCCTTCCCCGATCCCGTCGAATGTCCCGGTTCCCCCAGTGCGGTTGATAATCTCGAAAGACTGGCTGGCGGACGGGACGAAGTTGCTGGTTCCGCCACTGTCCAGGAACGCGGCTACGGACAACGTTACATTGTTGCCGATATTTACGGCGCCGGTGGCATCAATCTGGTCGTGAAACCCGTTCCCGACTCCCGCCGACGTCCCGCCCATTTCGACTTCGAAGGTGCTGTCATTGGCAAAGGCGAAGTTACCGGTGACATTCAAGATGCCCGGTGATTGACCCGGGGAAACAATCCCGTCGACGGTCGCCGTGTCGCCGCCAGGCATGTTGAGGTCCGTGCCCGCCCCGTCGTGGACCTTGCCGCCAGTAGTGAGCATCAACGGATCGTTGAACGTGGCGGTGACGATATCGATGTCACCGGACGTCGCATCCCCGATCGTGATGCTGCTGAAGCCATCAGCAAGGGCGTCCTCAAAACCACCATTCAGCACCAGCGTTCCGGAGCTGCCATCGCCGATACCGATCGTTGTGCCTGGAGTAATTGGCTGGACGGTGAGTGTGCTTGAACCTTCGATGTTCGAGCCACCGTCGATCAGCATCGCATCGGCGATCAGCTCGATAGCTCCAGACTGAGACGAACCGCCCAGGTCGCTGTCAGCATCGAGCCGGAATCCACTCCCCGTGCCGCCGCCGGTGCCCGTAATGGAAATGCTGCCGCCCGTTGTCGATTCGATGAGCGACACGCCTAACAGGGAGACCCCGTCGCTGTCACCCGAACCTGCAACACCCATGATGACGATGTTGGCCGATGCCGCACTGACCGTCCCGTCTTCCAGCAAAACGCCTTCGTTCTGGCTGCCGCTGCCGCCGCCCGTCCCCGTCAAGCTGATGGGACCTGCGCCCGACGCAGTCGACTCGATCCGCCCGTTGCCCGTGATATCAATCCCGATCTGGTCCGATCCCGAATTTCCGGCTCGGCCGCGGATCGTGATCGCACCGGTTGCCGTCGAAATCGTTGCGCCGTCGATCAGGACCCCTTCGAAGAAACCTGTGATTGCCGGCATTCCTTGGTTCGCATCGATCTCGATCGCGCCGTCGTCCGTGGTAATCCCACCACCGGAAATATTGACCGTGGTAGTGGCATCAA
>CALBSZ010000613.1 GCA_937967665.1 uncultured Planctomycetaceae bacterium | reverse complement strand
AACGGGGGACGGCCTGATGCCGACTACCGTTCAGTTGGGCGATCACCAGCAGCTCGAGTTGACGGGTTCGCTACGGACGGTCCACACGTTGCCGCCGAGTTTTTCCACGGTCCGCTATGTCCAATTCGAAGGAAACACAGTCGGCGACGGATTCAGTATCCATGCCGCGGCTGGTAGTGTCCTTGATCTCTCGTTTGTCAAATTCGACGACCTGTATGTGCGCAGCGACAATTCCGCGGAACAGACCGCCAGCTCCATTGAAAGTGGCTTTGCGATATCCGGTGGGGCTTCCTCGTTGCAGCAGTTCCACTCGCTTTGGTTCGACAACGCCGTCGACCCCGGCAGCGCGCCGAACGGCCGCTTTCCACGCTATCTCTATCTGCTGGGCGACATCGACGACGATACCAATACCGAAAACTCCTTTAGCGGATTAAATCCGCTGACGATTTTGCGCCACCTGCGTTTCGACAATACCGGAGGCGTTACCGATTTGCATAACGTGGAAAAGGACGCGCCGGGCGATGTCGTGATCTTTACCAACACGACCGGTAGTATTGCGGGTGAAGCCTTTGACATGGACGGCCTTGAAGACAACAACGTCACGATCGATAGCAATCCCGGTAACACCGGACTCGACGACATCCTGTGGTCCACCACGACCATCAGCCTCTCCGGAAATGATCTGTTGATCGAAGATACAGACCTGGTGACCAACGACAACTTAGAACTGTCGACCGACGTATCGGGAATCATCACCATTCGCGAATTGAACGGCAACATTCTGGCACTCGACGGCGTGACCGGCAGCGGGCACGGCACCGATACCGTCACGATCGATTCGGCACTACTTGGTCCCGGCGGCGAGATCATCTTCGACACCCTGGGGGGCGACGACACGCTCACCATCGACTACACCAGCGGGACGTTTGACACAACGATACGTTACCACGGCGGCGCGCAGGCAACATCGACGGGCGATCTGCTGACCCTGACCGGCGGCAGTTTCACCTCCGTGACGTCGAACTACACGAATTCCAGCGATGGCGATATCGATGTGGACGGCGATTTCATTGTCTATACGGGTGTCGAGCCGATCGTGTCGACGTTGGAAGTACAAAACTTCTTCATGTCGTATAGCGACACGACCGAAGTGATCAGCATCGAAGACGCCAGCGGAGGACAGACGCGAGTCAGTTCGACCGCGGGCGTACTGACCACCTTGGACCATCCTCTGGGTTCACTCGTAGTCGACGCCGGCGATGGAAACGACGTGATTCATGTCAACTCACTGGCCGTCAACTACCCGGCCAATGTGACGTTGCGCGGCGAATCGGGCGACGACACCGTGAACGTCAACAATGTCGTCTCGCTCGCAGCCGCGCGCGACTTTGCTGCGTTGGCCGAGACGATCAACGTCACCGGAAGCATCACGACGGCCGCCGCCGGTGCGATCTCCCTGACCGCGGACCGCACAATCAACCTGCCGGTTGCCGCCGACATCACGAGCTTTAATGGCGAAATCTCGATCACGGCCAACGCGGCCGGAACGTCCAGCGGCAATTTCGTCGGCCTCACGCTCGACGGCGCCTCGGTCAGCACCACCGACGGTGAGATCATGCTATTCGGTCAAGGCGGTGATGCCGGTAACGAAAACCACGGCGTGCATCTGTTGAACGCGGCTCGTGTCACGTCCACCGGAAGTGGCATGGTTTCGGTCATTGGTATCGCCGGCAATGGTGACCGCAGCAACGGCGTCTACGCGGTCGACGCCGGGACGCAGGTCCGTTCCCAAGACGGTGACATCACGCTGACCGGTAACGGCGCGGCGGGGGACGAAGGCGTTCAGATCTTTAACGGAGCGGTCGTGCAATCGCTTGGCGCGGCGAACATCATGATCAACGGCACGAGCGGACTCGGTAGCGGCGCGGATGGGGTGCTCGTTGCCGGCACTGGATCGGGCATCACAACCACGACGGGCAACATTCAGATTGCGGGCCTCGCTACCGGAGACGACGGCGCGGTATTTGTGGATGGTGCACAAATCCAAGCGGGCGGCAATGGCAACGTGACGATTAACGACGGCGGAGGCACCGCTCACGATAACGGCGACCATGGAATCGTGATCGCCGACGGCGGGACGCAAGTCTCCGCCGAGGATGGAGACGTCATCATTCAGGGAACGTCCGGCACGGCGGGCCAGGGCATCCAGATCTTCAGCGGCGTCACACTCGCCGCGCGCTCGACCGGCACGGGAGATCTCCGCTTGCAGGCCGACACGCTCCACATCGGTTCGCCCATTGCCGGTTCGGGTCTGCTGGAACTCGTCCCCTTCCCGGCTGATTCGACGATCGGAATCGGCGGCGGTACCGGAACGTTCCATCTGGACGATGCCGAACTCGCGCAACTTACGGACGGATTCAGCGCGATCATCATCGGCGATACACTCGACGGCACGGGCAATGTCGACATCGACACGGCAACGCTGGTCGACCCGGTCACGATCGCCGGCGGCGAGATCCACGATCGTGCAGGGATCGATTTAACAGCCCCGGCAGTCGTGCTGCAAGGCACCGTCTCGCCGGGTCAGTCGCCAGGAGTCCTGCATGTTACTGGCGACGTGACATTGGTCGGTGGTAACGCGTTGCACGTGGAGATCGACGGATCCGAGACAGCCGGTGTTGATTTTGATCAGATCAACGCCACGGGCAGCGTGACGATCGACACCGACGTGGCGTTGTCGCTGTCCGGCACCCATCCGCCGTCTCCCGGCGAACAATTCACGATCATTCAGCGCACCGGTGGTAGCGGCATGTTCACCGGGCTGCCAGAGGGAGCCACGATCGCTAACTTCCTGGGATCGATTTTTGACGCCTCGATCACGTACCAAGGTGGCGATGGCGATGATGTCGTCATCACGGTCGTCACTGCCGAGATCGTCGACCGTCACCTCTTTTATGACGACAGCGCCTTCGATACCGGCGGAACCGCGGGCGACGACGCTGCGATCGCACCGGACAAGGTTCCGCTGTTACCCGGCGGTTCGGCCACCGCCGACAATTACGTTAGTGATCCGGACGGCATTACAGGCGTGATGATCGACGTAGCGGGGCTCGCCGCGGATCCGACAATCAGCGACTTCGCCTTTGCCACGGGAAATAACGATAACCCTGGCAGCTGGAATGGCGGTCCCGTACCAGCGATCGACGTGCGTGACGGCGCCGGCGTGCTTGGCAGTGATCGTATTGTGTTGACCTGGTCCGCGGGCAGTATCGTTAATACGTGGCTGCAAGTGACCATGCTTGAGAATGCTACCATCAACCTACCCGCTGATGTGTTCTACGTTGGCAGCGCCGTGGGGGAATCGGGCGATTCGCAGCTACACGCGTTTGTGAATGCCTTCGACTTCGCCGGCTCGCGTGACAATCCGATTGGTAACGGCGCGGCGATCAATAATCCTTACGACTACAACCGCGACGCAATGGTCGACGGCGCCGACTTGGCCATCGCCCGCGACAACGCCACGAACTTTGACACGGCGCTGCGGCTGATCACCGTGCCGAGTCCCACTCCGCCCCCGCCAGCGATGTTGATCCTGGCGGATCCCAGTGTAGAACAATTGTCCTCAATTGGTTTTGAACGGACTGAACAGTTGGAACAACGGTTCTACAAAGTAGATCAACTGAGCGACAGCGGGAGCGGTGTACCATCATCGGCGCCGCTTCCGGTGGACCGTGGTCGCCTAGGCGACCTGTGGGACCACCCTACGAAGACACCCGGTCCAACGTTTGAAACGTTCGAGCGGGTCCCGGACGACCTCTTGCAGTTACTTGCCGAAGCGACGGTGTAGGGTGGCGCCAACCGAGCGACAGCGAGAGCGGCCCACCGGAGTCCGGCACCCACAACGATGCGGCCGCATCAGCCGCCACGCCCGAGCGTGCGGTCGTCTCGAGCGAGTGAGGCGTAAGGGAATCGGCTTTTTCACTGTTGGACCTCGCATTTCCAAACGACGGAGTCGCTACTGTTAATGGCAAGTCGCAGTAGACGAAGAGTCGCTTGTCGATTGAGGAATTCGGCGGTAATCAAGGGAATTTGTTTCCTGCCGTGGAAGAATTCAGCTATGCTGTCTACTATACGGTCAGCCCGCTGACACCGTTCAGGGCACTTCTTTGGGCTCTGTCATCCCGCTCGGACCGTCTCGGGCAAGTGAGTTCCGCTTGCCGAGCATTACCTCTGACGGGCCAGCATCATGCCGGGTGCATCTCTTCCACGCCACAATCTCAGTAGGCGTGCGTTTTCTCGTTGTCGTCGCCGCAACTCTGCGCGAATTGCCACACGAAGCAGCGCGATTCATGAAAGACTTTTCATTAAGAAGCCAACACCATGAAAACTCGCAATCCACCTCACGCCCGCCGTCACCAACTGCGCCGCCCAGCCGGCATCCATTCTCGCCGCCGCCTTTTCACTCGGCTATCGTTTGAATCACTGGAGTCCCGGCGTCTGCTGGCCACCTTCACGCCCACCAGCGTGGCGCAGTTGATCGCCGACATCGGCACGGCCAACGGCAACGGCCAGCCCGACACCATCGACCTGGGCGGCGGCACGTTCACGCTCACCGCCATTAACAACGGCAGCAACGGACTGCCGGTGATCGCTAACGACGGTGCCGGCAATACCCTGAGGATCCAAAACGGCACGCTCGAGCGCGACACCTCAGGCGCCACGCCCCAGTTTCGCATCCTCCAAGTCGCCAGCGGCGCCGATCTGACGATCAACAATTCGACTCTCAGCGGCGGGCACGGCGGCCGCGGCGGTGGAATCTACAACGACGGCGGCACGCTGAACGTCTCGAATAGCACGCTCACAGGCAACACGGGCAGTTCGGGCGGCGGCATTTACAACCTTGGCGGCACGGTGACGGTCACCAGTAGCACGATCTCCGGTAACACAGGTGGTGGCTCCGGTGGTGGCATTGTCAATCACAGCGGCCCACTCACCCTCATTGGCACCACGATCTCGGGCAACACGGCGGGCTCCTTAAACGGCGGTGGCATTCGCAATAACGACACACTGACCGTGACCGGAACAACGATCTCCGGCAACACGGCAGGCAGCAACGGTGGCGGCATTTTCACCGATAACCCTAACGACACGGTGACGATCACCAGCAGCACGATCTCGGGCAACACCGTCGGCGGCTCAGGTGGCGGCATCTACAATCGCGTTGGTCTGACCTTCATTCGCAATAGCACGATTACGGACAACCAAGCGGCGGCCTCCTACCGAGGCAGCGGCGTGGCCGGCGGTTTTTGTTGTCTTGAGTTGTCCACCCGCACCGAAGTGCTGTCCAGCATCATCGCCGGCAACTCGGGCACCGATGTCGATTATGTTTCTTTCAACTCGGATTCCTTCGTCTCGCTCAACCACAATCTGATTGGCACGGGCAACGCTACCGGCGCCTTTGGCGGCAGCGGCGACCAAGTGATCGCTTTTGCCAATCCGGGCCTGGGCGCACTGGCCCACAACGGCGGGCCCACGCAGACGCACGCCCTGCAGACGGACAGTCCGGCTATTGACCGAGGCGATGCCCTCGGACTGGCCACCGATCAGCGTGGTCTTGTCCGTACCGTGGATCAGGAGGCGGTCATCGACGGCGGCAGCGGGGCGACGGACGTCGGCGCGTTTGAATTAAGCTTCGTCGTCACGACCGCACTCGACGAGAATAATGGTACTGGTCTGCTGAGCTTGCGAGAAGCAATCCTGGCCGCCAATGGCTATGTCGGAGCCAACGACATTGTTTTCCATTCGTCGCTGAGTGGTCAACCGGTCAATCTGACGATGGGCCAGTTGCCCACGATCACTGAAGACGTCGCCATTCATGGCCTGAGTGCCAACGAAACCACGATCAACGCGGGCAGCAACTCACGCATCTTTCAAGTCAACATTGGCAGCATCAATTTAACACTGACAGGCTTCACGCTCAGCGGCGGGCAAGCGACATACGGTGGAGCGATTCGTTTCAATTCGTCGGGCACACTCAACGTCACGCGAAGCACAATCTCCAGTAACTCGGCCAGCCTCCGGGGTGGCGCCGTTTACAACAGCTCAGGCACGGTGACGGTCACCGACAGCACCCTCTCCGGCAACTCCGCCATC
>CALBSZ010000612.1 GCA_937967665.1 uncultured Planctomycetaceae bacterium | reverse complement strand
CCACGTCCGTCAACGGCACCTTCGCGAGTGTGAGTTTTCCCCCGGCGCCGGCAGATACGGCATGGCGAGTCGATTACACCGCCACCGCGGTGGCAGTCGAGCTCATTGCGGAAGGCATCGTGGGCCGGCACTTGTTTTATGACGGTTCGGCATTTGATACAGCGACGGACGACGCTGCTATTGCTCCGGATAAGCGTGTGCTGCTGCCCGGCCAACCGGCTTCTTTTGCCAATTACATCAGCGACCCCGATGGCATCACCGGAATCATGCTCGACGTCGGAGGACTCAGCGAGGATCCCTCGGTGAACGATTTTTCTTTCGCGACAGGCAACGACAACAATCCATCCGGCTGGGATGCCGCCCCGATTCCCACGATAGCGCGGCGCATCGGCGCGGGTGACTTGGGAAGCGACCGCCTGGTACTCACCTGGCCGGCCGGCAGCATCACTGGACAGTGGCTGGAAGTGACGTTGAAGGACACGGCGACAACGAGCCTTGGCGCCGACGACGTTTTCTACATCGGCAGTGCCCCGGGCGAATCGGGCGACAATGCTTTGAATGCGCTGGTCAATGGATTCGACTTTGCCGCGGCGCGCGACCATGCCGGCCCAGCGAACATCGACAACCGCTTCGACTACAACCGCGACGGGATGGTCGACGCCGCTGACCTGCCGACTGCCCGCAACAACACCACCACTTTTAACACCGCTCTACAATGGATCACGCCGCCGACCCCCGCTCCGCCTCCAACCGCCACATTGATCGTCGAGGAAGACAGCGGCGAACCATCTTCCCCTATTGTTTGGCAGCTGCAGAACCGCAAGAATAGGTGGAACAACGATTCTACCATGCTTCCTGAACCGCTGGGACAACGGTTCTATAATGCGGACTTACCAGGTAACCGCATCTCACGGTCACCGACATCGTTTCAGGTGGGCCGCAGTCGCACTGGCTCACTGTGGAGCACCCCTACAATGATCGCCCCGGACGCAATCGCCGATCCTCTGACTCGCATCTCCGACGACCTATTGCGGCTCCTTGCCGATGCAGCGATGAACAAATAGGCGTGCTTGAGTTTGCGTTCGAGCGTACACTACTCATCGATATGTCACACAAACAACAATCGCATTCATACTGCCAGAATTCGTTGTCGCAAAAACTGCCTCGTTTTCCATATTCTACTTGCATAGCCTGGTATTTCTCGAGGTTCGCCAGTTTCGTGAATTGACATAAAGGAACCGGAAGTGAAGACCTCCACGCGAGACATCGGTCTTCATCGCGTTCTCCGTCGCCGGCGACAAAACGTTCGTGAGCGGTACCTACGTGTTGAAACGCTCGAAGACAGACGACTCCTTGCCGGCGAACTCGATACGACATTCGATGGCGACGGTTACGCGATCCTGGACTATGGTGTTGCCAGTGGCGGGTTTGACCGAGGTTACGCCGTTGCGGTTCAGCCGGATTCAAAACTTGTGGTCTCCGGCGAAGCGGAGAAGGACGTCAACGACGGCCGGTATTTGTTCGCCATGTCGCGATTTACCGCCGCTGGCAATCCCGACACTTCGTTCGATGTCGATGGAAAGCTGGTCTTCAACTTTGGTGATTACGATGACGGCAACCGCGGCGACAACCTGCTGATCCAAGCCGACGGCAACATTGTGACGGCAGGTCGCGCGGAAGTGACGGGAAGTGGCTACGACTATGGAATTGCGCGGCTGACTGCGGCGGGCGATTTCGATACGAACTTCGATACCGACGGGCTGGCCACGTTCCAACCCGGCATCAACAAGTCCGCGGAAGTGGATGCCTCTGCACTTCAGTCCGACGGGAGCATCGTTGCTGCCGGAGCGGCAAACCTGACGATCATGTCCCCTGCGACGCAGAATGGGATTGCTGCTGCTCGATTCAATCCGGATGGATCGTTATCGGAATCGTTCGACCAAGTGGACTTCCCGGGGGTGACCGAGCGAGTCAAAGAAGTTGTCGTCCGCGATGATGGGAAGATCTACGTTGTCGGTGGCGGCGATGTGAACAACGCTGGCAGTAACGATGTGATCGTTATTCGTTACAACACCGACGGGACTTTGGACACAACGTTCAATGCCGACGGAATCTTCACAATCGACGTCGCTCCGGGGCAAAGTGACTTTGCAACCGCCGTTGTCTTGCAAGGCAACCAGGCGGTGATCGGTGTTTCCACCGCATCGAACGACGACTTTACACTACTGCGGATAAACGACAACGGCACAGTAGACAACACGTTCGGCACATCAGGAAACGGTTTCGTAACAACTGCCTTCCCGGTCGCCGCAGTCGTGGAAAACCTGGCACTGACAGACGACGGCCGGATCGTCGCGGGCGGAAACGAAAGCGGTGTGGCCGCGGCGGTTTATCATGCCAACGGACAGCTCGACACCAGCTTTGGCACCGGCGGCACGGTAACACACACGATTGCCGAAGGCAACATTGTTGCCCGTGACATGGCATTGGCTCCCGACGGGAAGATCGTGTTCTCGGGTGACGTGTTCAACGGCGAACAAGGCACATCCGACGTGTTCGTCATGCGGTTGACGGCGGTCGAACCCGCAACGGCCGGTTCGATTCACGGTCGCAAGTTTAACGACATCGATGGCGACGGAGTCCGCGACCCGAATGAACCCGGTTTGAACGGCTGGACGATTGAGTTAGTCGATGAGGGAACGGGACAAGTTGTCAATACGCAGGTGACGCACGATCACGAAGGCGAACCAGGTCACTATTGGTTCGAGAACGTGGCGCCGGGCGATTACCAGGTGCGTGAAGTACACCAATCCGGCTACTTGCAAACGTATCCGGCCTCAGGGCATTACGACATAAGCGTGGCAGACAGCCAATCGATCGAGAACCTCGACTTCGGCAACACCTTGCCTGGCTCGATTCATGGCTTCAAGTTCGAAGATACGGACAACAACGGCGATTATGATCCGCAGGTTGATTTACCCTTGGCTGGCGTCGAGTTCACACTGACTGGCATGAATGCCCAAGGAAATCAAGTCGACCGAACGGCGTCAACGAACGCCGCAGGTGAATTCTGGTTCGAGGATCTTCTACCGAGCGTGGCGAATGTCCACGACGATCAAGTCGTTCGGACGCTGGCTTACCACCAGCTAAGTCAAGAGCCAGCTACCGTCGAGGGTATCTCGCCGGTTATCAGCGGCAACGGCCAGCGTGTTGTATATCGCTACGACACTTACGGATCGAACCAGCAAGCACACATCATCGTGATGGACGTTGACGGCACGAATCGCCAGGAAGTGGACTCTCCGCTCGGCAACACGTTCGCCATCGACATTAGCGACGACGGCTCGACGATCATGTCGGCTCGACGAACTCACGACACAAACAATTGTTGCGTTGTCAGGGTTGTCGGTGCCGACGGGGTTGGCGAAATCGGACACTGCTGGACGTACAGCACAGGGTCCGTGCGTTTCAGGATCTCTTCTGATGGTTCGAAAGTCTTTTACACGGCTGATCGATATTGCAGTTTCCTGGGAACACAAGTGGAGGCGGGATTGTATGTGATCGATGCGGATGCCATGGACACGCCGAAAAATGCCAGGGCGATCGTCCGACGGACGGATGTGGAGAATCTCCTGTCCAAAAATGTGACTCAGTTCCATTCCTCGGGCAATGCCTTGGATATATCAAGCGACGGCTCACGGATCGTGTTTGGTGCCAAGATGCAGGATGGGGAGTACCTGTTCGGTGTCAATGAAGATGGATCGGAATTGCACTCGATCATTAATGCCGATTTTCTATCACAAGGGGGCATCAGCGGAGACGGTTCAACCATCCATTACCTGATACAACATGGCATTGGGACAGCGGCGGTCGACGAGGCGGGCGTGTCCAACTTCTTTGGAGGTGATCATCGCGTTTTAGCAACCGGACCACCGGCCGACGGGACGTTTAGCGCGAGCCAGCATATATCCCATGACGGCTCTCTGTTGTTGGTCGGAGACAGCCAACACATCTACCGGACGGATGGCAGCGGCAGCCTGGATCTGGTAACGGCGATCGATAACTTCTCTCCGGTCTTGAGCAGCGCCTATAGCTTCACGATGAATTCAGCGGGAGACCAGGTGACTTACATCCGCGGTCCATCCAATGCGAGGCAAGTGTATACGATCGACATCGATCCGGTCGATCTGGGCGAGGCTCCGCAGATCACCAACGCCGAACTCGATCCAAATTACATCCTGGTGAATAACGGATCGTTTGCCCAACTCCGTGGCGAGGTACAAACTGGAAGCAATACCCTTTCGCGAGTCACGAATGCCTTCTTGCGCGACGGCGAGTACGACAACGGCATCTCGCATGTCGCTTTGATTGATGATGGAGGTCACTGCGACGGCGCGTCGGGCGACAACGTGTTTGGCCATTGCTTCGTTTCTCATTCCGGCAATGAAACGGGGCTAAGAAACGTCCGGATTCAAGCCGAAGTGGTAGCCGCTGATGGCCGCGGGCATGCTACGGCACTTGAATTTGGATCGCTGCTCGTAACCACAAGTGATCCAGGGCCAATAACGGGTGGCTACACGATCAATGAGGTCGTTCCCTCCGGCCACTCGCCGACGACGCCGTCGACTTTCACAACCGACCTGCTGAGCGGCCAAGAGCTGGTTTGGCGTGACGGTGCAGCGATGTTGCCGCCGGACGATCCACGGCAAGAAGTTAACGTTGGCGATGCGTTGATGTTTGGCGATTACATCGACCATACGCAGGTTGGATCGCTTCCCGGCACGCACGTGTTCTACAACAACTCGTACTTTGATAACAACATGATTTCCGCAAATAGCGATGACGATATCGCCATTGCCCGCGATAAACGTGTATTGCGATCCGGTGAAGCGGCCACAAGCGCCAGTTACACATCGTTTGATCGAGGCATCAACGGCATCATGGTCGATATTGCCCGTCCTGCGGGTTCGGGACAGATTACCGCGGCCGACTTTCGTTTCCGGGTAGGCAACTCGGACGACGTCAGTAGCTGGTCTGATGCCCCAGCACCGATCGAAGTTGCCACGCGCGGCAATGCGGGGCTCGGCGATTCGGAACGAGTCACAATCATCTGGCCGGACGGAGCAATTCGGAACAAGTGGTTGGAGGTTACCGTGCTGGCGACCGCTCAAACACAACTTTCAGAAGACGACATCTTCTACATCGGCAACGCGGTTGGCGACTCCGGAGATTCGCCATTCCCTGGTGCGGATGCGTTCGCGTTTGCTGGGGCACGTGACAACGCAACGGACTCGGCGGAAGTCGACAATGCCTACGATTACAATCGCGACCAGCTTGTCGACGGCGCCGACCTGGCCATCGCCCGCGATCACGCCACGAATTTTGATGCCGCGTTACGGTTGATCACGCCACCGGCTCCCCTGCCGCCCCCAGCGATGTTGATCGTAGCGGAAGACGTCATTGTAGAACCCTTATCCCCCATTGTACGCGAACTGTCCGGACAACGGTTCTACAATGCGGACCAGCCGACTGACAGCGGGCCGCCATATGCGGTGCACTCTCCGATAGCTCGTGATCGCAATGGCTCGCCGCGGCGGCGTCCTCCGACGACCAGCACGCCATCGACAGCTGATCTTTTCGAACGCATCTCAAACGAACTCTTGCAGCTACTTGCCGAGGCAGCAGGATAGCGCTCGTCACCCGTAGGCCTCACGTCCGTGCGACTCGCACTAGCCGTAAAACCAGACGCGAACGAATTGATGCCACAGGCTCGGGAACTCGCCTGCCGTGCCTAACGACGAGTCGTTGGAGCCCTCTTCGTGAGGGCTCCAGGTATTCGGCAGCACCACCGTTTCCAGATTCAACAGCTTGACTTGATTTTTTTTCGAGCCACCGATTGGCTGCATCGACCGCCGCGTCGAAGGTTTCATAGTCCGCCGCTTTTAACCAGCCCGGCGGATGGGTCATGCGAGGAACAAAGTCCCGATATTGAATGGGCATACCGCCGCCAGTTTCCCCAGGCGGTCTTCTCGTTCTCGTACGTGACGTCTTGCAGTAACAGGTTTCCCATGGTTCCGCTCCCAATTAAGCCGGCGCATACAATCCGGCGGATTTGATGTACTGTTCCACGGCCCGCGGCGTTTGAAAACAAATGCTGCAACCGGCCGCGACGCGGCGACGGATTTCCGTGCTACTGAGCTCGATCAAGGGCATATCGACCCGGCAGTCGCGCGCTTGTTGCAGCCGGTCGGCGGTGAGGTACGCGGACAAGGCAGACACATCGGGCGGCGCGGATCCCGGACGGCGGACGACCATTGGGATGGCGAGTTCGCATATCTGCTCGGGGCTGCGCCAGGTCGGAAATTCTTCGAGTGAATCCGCGCCCATCAGAAAGAACAGTTCGGCATGGGGAAACCGTGCGCGGACCGCGGACAGCGTATCGACCGTATAGCTGACGCCGCCGCGGCTGATTTCCAGGTCGGATACTTCGAACGCGTCGTGCCCGGCGATCGCCAGCTTCAACATTTCAATACGCTGTTTGTCCGAGGCGAGTTCCTTTTGCTGTTTGTGGGGAGGCACGGCGGCGGGCATGAATAGGACGCGATCGAGCCGCGCGGATTCACGCGAGTACTCGGCCAGCAACAAATGCCCGTAGTGAACCGGATCGAAGGACCCGCCAAATACACCCAGCCGCATTTTTCCTCCTGATTTGCTCCTCGCGTTGACTTGCCGCGAGCCACGCGCACCCCGACTACAACCGCGTGGCCCCGTCTGTTATCGTAACGGCCAGGCGTTCAGGTGGCTACATGAGTAAACAGCAGCAAGCTTTATTCCAACCCGATCCGGCTCCCTGGGAACTGGACGACGCGGACGAACGCCTGGTAGCCACCGTTGTCTTTCCCGAAGCGCCGCACGGCCCCTTCGACTATGCCGTGCCCGGTACAATGCGCGAGACGCTGGCGGCCGGCTGCCGCGTGCGCGTTCCGCTGGGTCGGGGCAATCGGCTGGTGGTAGGCTATTGTGTTGAACTGCGCAACGGTTCCGTGGGCGGCCGCCGTTTGAAGGACGTGCAGGGTGTTTTGGACAGCCGCGAACTGCTTTCGCCCGCCATGCTGCGACTGACGAAATGGATGTCCGACTACTACCTGTGTCCGTGGGGCCAGGTGCTGGAAGCCGTCATCCCGGCGGGAGTCCGCGGCAGGGCCGGCACACGAGAACTGCTTCTATTCAGCGTGCCGACCAACGTCGCGGCCAGGGTCACGCAACTGAAATTGCCTCGCAAGCAGGCAGAAGTACTGCGTACCATTGGCGCCTCGGCATCGCCCCTGTCAGCGGCGCGCATCATGGAACTGGTCGGCTGCACCATGGCGCCGCTCAACGCGCTGCGCGACAAGAAGTTGGTCAAGGCCGAATTACGGCGCGTGCAACACACGCAGCACGACGAACGTCCGACACAGAAATCGACAGCTCCTGAATTGAACGACGACCAGCGCCAGGCACTGGGCGTGGTCCTGGCATCGATTCACAGCCGTGACCACGAAACGATCCTGATCCACGGCGTCACGGGGAGCGGCAAGACGGAAGTCTATATTCAGGCGATTGACGAAGTCATCCAATTTGGACGCCAGGCCATCGTTTTGGTTCCTGAAATCAGCTTGACACCGCAAACGAAGCAGCGATTTCGTTCGCGGTTTGAACGGGTCGCCGTGCTGCACAGCAACCTCAGTCCGGCTGAACGTCACTGGCACTGGCAGCAGATCGCGCGGGGCAATATCCAGGTCGTCGTGGGAGCGCGAAGCGCCATTTTCGCTCCCACGCCGCATCTGGGGTTGATTGTCCTGGACGAGGAACATGATTCGTCGTTCAAACAGGACACGATGCCCCGCTATCACGCGCGCGACGTCGCCATCCAACGCGCGAAAGCGGAAAATATTCCGCTCGTGCTGGGTTCGGCCACGCCTTCATTGGAAAGCTGGTACGCCGCGCAAACCGACCCGTCCGTGAAGCTGGTCGACATGCCGCGGCGCGTCCTGAACCTGCCGCTGCCTCATGTCGGTACGATCGATCTGCGCACGGAATTCGAAAACAAGTACAGCCGCGGAGCGATCAGCCAGCCTCTGCGTCAGGCGATGGACCAGGCGTTGAAGGACAACGGCCAGGTCATCTTGCTGCTGAATCGCCGCGGCTTTTCGACCAGCATCCAGTGCCCCGCCTGCGGGCATGTCGTGAAGTGTGCCGACTGCGACATCGCCTTGACGCACCATCGCGAAGGGGACAAGGCCGTCTGCCATTACTGCGACTTCGAAACCAAAGCGCCGCATCGCTGCCCCGAATGTAATTTCGAGGGGATCCGTTACGCCGGCCTGGGAACGCAAAAACTGGAAGCGGAAGTCCACGCCCGTTTTCCCAACATGTCCTGCTTGCGGATGGACAGCGACACCATGCAAAAACCGGGCAGCCACGAAGCGGCCCTGGCACGTTTCCGCAGTGGTGACGTGAAAATCCTGCTGGGCACGCAAATGATCGCCAAGGGCCTTGATTTTCCGAACGTGACGCTAGTCGGAGTAATCAATGCCGATACGGCTTTGCATTTCCCCGACTTTCGCGCGTCCGAACGGACATTTCAGTTGGTGACGCAAGTGGCCGGCCGCACGGGACGAGGTGATCGCGGCGGACGGGTGCTGGTGCAGACCTTCAGTCCGGACCATCCCGCCATTGTGGCAGCGGCGCGGCACGACTACGTCCAATTTGCGGAAAATGAGTTGCCGACGCGGCAGGAGTTCGGTTACCCGCAGGCCGGCGCGATGCACCGCGTGATCCTTCGCGGAACGCTGCAATTTGCCACAGAAGAGTTTGCCGGACACTTCGCGGACCAGTTGCGCGAACGGGCCGAGCAACAGGGCGTTTCTTGCCGCATCCTGGGAGCGGCTCCGGCACCGATCGAGAAGGTACGCGGCAAGTTTCGTTTTCATATTCTGATCCAAGGCCCTCAGCGTGACGACTTGCGCCGCATCGTCAGCCAGGTGGCGGGCAAACTGAAACCACCCGAAGAAGTCCAATGGGTCGTTGACGTCGATCCGTTTGATATGCTGTAGTTCCCGCGTCACACGAATGCCATCGTTTTCCATGTCACTGGTCGCTGAGCTTGGTTTAGCGCACCAGGATTTGTCTCAACAAGCAAGTTGCTGTGATGGGTGGCCGGGATCGAGCGTAGCGAGTCCCCGGAATTCAGGAACCTGTGGGGTCGCTTCGCTCCACCACAGCCACCCTTTCTCTGGCCTTGAGGCACAACCCAAAATCGTTCCCGGAGCGAGTGGAAGTCGCGTCATATTGGACTGGTTTCGCAAGTACCAGCAACGTAGAATGCGAAAGAACCCATCGTTTGCTAGCCCGTCGCTGCTGTCATGGCTTATCGCTCTTTAAAACGTGTCCTCGGCGAAACCAGCCTCGAACGAAAATCGCGGCTGCTGTTCGGCGGTTGCCTGTTGCTCCTGATCGGCGGCGCTTTTTACGGCGCCGACCAGATTGCCGAGGATCTGGTGCGAAAGATGACACGGAACCGCGCGCACGATTCGCTGCTGGGCGTGATCCCGCGCGTGCACATGAAGTTTTTCGCCGAACAGAACAACGACGACGACCGCCAGTTGAACTTTGCCCGCGCCATGAGCCAGGAAGGGGACAACTACCATCATGGCTTCGAGCTCGTGAATCTGGAAACGGACTACCAGATCCTGTCGCTGGACAACGTCATTACGCCTCGTCCCCCGAACGCGGAAGCCGCCGACGGATCCCGCAAATACCTTGAAGACGAAGACGAAATCGAAAAGATTCGTGAACTGAAGCAGGAGTTCTCCGAATACTTGATCGCGCAGCAGAAACAGGAAATGGCGGCGAATGACCCGCAGAGCGTTACTCCGGAATCGTTGAACGATATTCGCTCGCGGCAACTTTCCTATCCCTTCAAGGAACGCCATCTTCCGGGCCAGAACCAGTACCATTACTACTCGCCGTTTCCGTACAACCGCACGGTGTGTACCAGCTGCCACTTTTCCGTTCCCGCCTCCACGGCCTCCACCACCGATGTGACGTCGCAAGTCGATGAAGCGTTCGCCTTTCCCGTAATCAAAGTCATTGTCCCCTACGAACAGACCCAGCGGGCGATCAACCGCATCCGCGCGGTGTTGATCGCGGGCGCGCTGATGACCGTGTTCCTGGCCATGGTCACGCTCTACATTATCTTCAAATATGTCGTGGTCATGCCGCTGAATCATTTGCGCGAAGTCAGTGACGAAATCAGCCGCGGGCAAACGGACCGCCGGGCGGAAATCAACACCAATGACGAATTTGAGGAACTGGCCGCCTCGTTCAACCGGATGTTGCGACACTTGACCGACACGCAGCGCGATCTGCGTTTGGTGAATGAGGATCTGGACCGGAAGATTGACGAATTGGCGCAGGCCAATATGAGCCTTTACGAAATGAATCGATTGAAAGGGGACTTCCTGGCTAACATGAGCCACGAACTGCGCACACCGCTGAACAGCATCATCGGATTTTCAGAGGTGTTGCAGGGGATCGAATCGCTGAATGACAAGCAGAAACGTTACGCGCAAAATATTCAGAAGTCAGGACGTGTGCTGCTGGAGATGATCAACGACATCCTGGACCTGGCGAAGGTCGAAGCCGGCAAGATGGAGTTGAAGCCCACCGAATTCCGGCTCGAAACCATCATTAACGCACAATGCGACATGGTGCGGTCATTGACGGAAGAAAAGAACATCGACCTGGATACGTTCGTTCCCGAGGACCTGGAGCCGATGTACCAGGACCAAAGCAAGATTCAACAAATACTCACCAATCTGTTGTCAAACGCAATCAAATTCACGCCCGAGGGAGGTCGTATTACGGTTTCTGCCATTCTGAATTCCGACGGCATGCTGGACCTTTCCGTGTCGGACACGGGAGTCGGTATTGCCAAGGAAGACCAGGAAGTGATCTTCGAAAAGTTTCGACAGGGAGCCAGGGGAATCGGCGGCGACAACCTCACCCGCGAGTATTCGGGGACCGGACTGGGACTTTCGATCGTCAAGGAACTGTGCATACTTATGGGCGGCGAGATTTCCTTAACCAGTGAAATCGGGCGCGGCAGCACCTTCAAAATCATCCTGCCGTGGTCGTTGCCGAGTTCACCGCAGTTCGACACGAGTTCACCGCTCGAGGTAGCCTCCGGCAACGCTTCAAGGATCCCCTCTCCACCGAAAGCGCCTGCCTGACACATTGTCCGGAATCACACATGCGTCCGGCGAGCAATTCGCAATCATGTCAGCCCCATGAAGCAGGCCCGGCCTCACGCGGACCACAAGCCACCACCAAGGAAAAACCAAGAAGCAGACCATGCCGACAGTTCACATCTACACCGACGGCGCGTGCAGCGGCAACCCGGGACCGGGTGGCTGGGGATATATTTTGAGACACGTCTCCACCGGAACTGAAAAAGAGGCATCGGGCGGCGAAAAGGAAACCACCAACAACCGGATGGAACTGCAGGCCGTCATTTCGGCCCTCAGCGCTTTAAAGAAACCCTGTGACGTCGAACTCTTCACAGACAGCGTTTACGTCGGCAAGGGGATGACCGAATGGATGCGCAAGTGGAAGCAGAACGGTTGGCAGCGCAAAGAGGGCCGGACCCTGAAACCCGTTGCCAACGTGGAACTGTGGCAACAGCTGGACGAACTTCTGCAGGTTCACCGCGTGAAGTATACTCGAGTCGCCGGGCACAGCGGTCATCCGGAAAATGACCGCTGTGATGAACTGGCGGTGCAAGCGTATCAGAAGTACTTGTAGCGGTGCTAGCATGCCCGGCGAGAACCTCGACCTGTCCAGCGATCCCAATCCGGAGCCTTCCGGGCCCCCAGGCCCGCGTCCACAACAGCCCGGTTCGCAGCCGGCAGCGACGTCGTCCTCGCGGCGGTTTGTGGGCGTGCAATTCGCGTGTTGCGGCGTCTACAGCCGCATCTACGTTAATCGCGACAGCACGGCCTACGAGGGCAATTGCCCGAAATGCAGCAAGCCCGTGCGTCTGCGGATCGGCCCTGGAGGGGTGGATACGAGGTTCTTCACTGCGTATTGAGGGATTTTCTCATTTCCCGTACCATCCGGTCGCCAAACCAAGCTCCGGACCTGCCAGATTCCATGATCGACTTCGACATCCAACGCTGCACTCGCAAATGTGCGAACACCGGCCGTGAACTCCAGCCGGGCGAATCGTTCTATTCTGTATTGGAACAAAAGGGAGCGGACATTGTTCGTCGCGACTATTGCGAAGAGGGCTGGCCGGGTCCGCCTGAAGAGTCGCTGGGCTGGTGGAAATCGAAAATGCCCGATGCCAGTGCCGGCAAGATGCGCTGGGCGCCCAACGATGTGATGCTGCACTATTTCGAGCAACTGGAAGCGCAACCCGAAATGTCCGACGTCCGCTACATCCTTGCGCTGCTGATGGTACGCCGCCGCATCCTGCAACTGGACAAGACCGAAACCAACGAAGCGGGGCAGGAATTCCTTGTGCTCTTCTGCCAACGCAACGAGACGGAATACAAGGTTCCCGTCGCCCATCCCAGCAAATCGCGAATTAATGAAATCCAGGACGAACTGGCCAGGATCCTGTACGCGGGCGAGTAACTTGCGGCAGACCATGCTGGACTCACGAAGCCTAACTTGACTTGCGAAAGCAAACTCCGCAAAACCAGCGGGCTTTCACAAGGCAACCGCTAAGTAGCGAAGTAGGATCATGATTGCACGGTCAAACCCGGAAATCACGCCTGCGGCTCCAGAATCTCGAGCTGCCGACCGCGCCGCGATGCCCAAGTACTGCCTTGTGCTGTTTTCCGTGTCCGTGCTGTTCGCGGCCAGCGGTGCGGCATGCCCGCGCGTTCAGGAACAATTACTGCAGCCCGCGCCGACTCCATTCAGCGGCACGCCCACGTTGACCGAAGTGGTTGCCGCCGTCAACCAGAACAGCGCCGCAGTGCGTCAGCTTCACACCGACGAAGCCACCGTGAAGATCGAAGGCGTTCCGATGTCGCTGCGCGCCAATCTGGCGATCGAACGTCCGCGACACATCCGCTTCCGCGCGGACACGGGACTGACTGGCGCGGAGATGGATCTGGGCAGCAACAACGACCTGTTCTGGATCTGGATCAAACAAAGCAAGCCCCCCGCGGTCCTGTTCGCCCGTCATGAGCAGTTTGCGCAAAGCCCCGTGAAGAACATGATCCCCATCGAACCGGATTGGCTGGTCGAGGCATTGGGGCTGATGCAGCTGGACCCCAACTCGGAACTCGAAGGACCCTACCCCTACAACACGGATCACGTCGAGATTCGCCAGCAGGTCCGGCGTCCCAGCGGCGACATCACCAAGCGAATTGTGGTCCATGGCCGCTACGGCTGGATTGTGCTACAAGAGGTGTATGACGCGCAGCAACGGTTGCTGGCGTCGGCTCAGGCTTCCGGCCACCAGTACGACCCGAATCACAAGGTATCGCTGCCACGCACCGTGGACATTAAGTTGCCTCCAGCCCAGATCGCCTTCCGCCTGACCGTGAACGAGTTCTTGATTAATCAGCTGAATGCCTCAACACAACTCTGGACCATGCCGCAAATCAATGGTTACCCGCCGGTCGATTTGACTCGCGTGCAGCCGCGCTCGGCGGACGAGCGACCGCTCCGGCGACTGCGACAGCCGTGGCGATAAGCTGCCATGAATCTTTCGGACATCGAATCGCAGATCGAACTCGCCATGCAAGCCGACCAATTCGCCTTGCGGCGGGAATGGCGACGACTGGCGAAATCCGACCGCTCCGATCGCTCGAATCAGCGACGCGATCGCTTCTTTGCGCGGCTGGCTCAATCCACCGAACTACGCACATCCCGCGCCGCCGCGGTTCCCGCCGTCACGTTTGACAAGGCCTTGCCGATTTTCCGGAAGTTGCCTGAAATCCGCGAGGCCCTGCGCGGGCGGCAAGTGATCATCGTGAGCGGCGAAACGGGGTCGGGCAAGTCCACGCAGCTTCCCAAGGCCTGCCTGGCGGAAGGTTTTGGAATCAAGGGACTCATCGGCCACACGCAGCCACGCCGCATCGCCGCGCGCAGTGTCGCGGCGCGCGTGGCCGAAGAACTGCAAACCCCGCTCGGTCAGGGTGTCGGCTTCAAGGTCCGTTTCGCGGACAAAACGAATCCGCGTACCTACATCAAGTTGATGACCGACGGCGTCTTGCTGGCCGAAACACGCAGTGATCGGTTCCTGGATGCCTACGAGGTGATTATTGTCGACGAGGCCCACGAGCGCTCGCTGAACATCGACTTCCTGCTGGGCTACCTGCATCGGCTGCTGCACAAACGGACGGACCTGCGCGTGATTATTACTTCAGCGACGATCGATGCGAATCGCTTCAGCGAACATTTTGCGGACGAACGTGGCCCGGCACCGATTATCGAAGTGAGCGGCCGCGGCTATCCCGTCGAGATCCGTTATCGACCGCTGGAAGCAACGGGCGAAGAACGCGATGTCTTCGACGGCATTAACGACGCCGTCGTGGAACTTGCCGCGGAACGGCGCGGCGACACGCTGGTCTTCCTGCCCACCGAACGAGACATTCGTATTGCGGCGAAAAAACTGCGTGCCCCATTGAGGCAGCTCGGAACGGAACCTGTGGAAATCGTACCGCTGTACGCGCGACTGTCTTCGGCGGAACAAAACAAGATTTTTCAACCGCACAAACAACAGCGCATCGTGCTGGCCACCAACGTCGCCGAATCCTCACTGACCGTTCCCGGAATCCATCACGTTGTCGATACCGGGACGGCCCGGATCAGCCGCTACGCGCCGCGCAGCAAAGTCCAGCGCCTGCCCGTCGAAGCGATTTCAAAAGCCTCGGCCGATCAACGCGCGGGACGCTGCGGGCGCCTGGGACCGGGGATCTGCATTCGCCTCTATGCCGAGTCCGACTTTGCGGATCGTCCCCGCTTCACCACGCCCGAAATTCGCCGCACCAATCTGGCCTCGGTCATCCTGCAGACGATGTCGCTGAATCTGGGCAAGATCGAAGCGTTTCCCTTTCTCGATCCGCCGCGTCCGGAGGCGATTCGCGACGGGTACAAGACGCTGTTTGAAATCGGCGCCATCGACGAGCGCCGCGCGCTGACCGACGTGGGTCGGAAGTTGAGCGGCTGGCCGATCGATCCGCGCATCGGCCGCATGGTGATCGAAGCGAACGACCAGGGATGCTTGAACGAGGTCCTGATTATTGCTTCCGCGCTCGAGTTGCAAGATCCGCGAGAACGCCCGGCGGAGAAGGCCGCGGTGGCGGACGCCCGGCACGAACAATTTGCCGACGAGCAATCCGACTTCCTGAGCCTGTTGAAGGTTTGGGACTTCTTCCACGAACGCAAGTCGGACTTGTCACGGAGCCGCCTGCGCAAGGCTTGCGAGCAAAACTTCCTTTCCTATCCGCGAATGCTCGAATGGCAAGACCTGCATCGGCAGCTCTTGCAAATCGTTCAGGAGTCCGGCCTGAAGCCGCGGACTCGGCAAGACGACTACGACGCCATTCATCGATCCCTGCTATCCGGCCTGTTGTCCGGTGTCGCGATGCTGGGAGACCGGCACGAGTACACGGGTGCCGGCGGCGTCAAGTTTCATCTTTGGCCAGGGTCGGGAATATTTGGCACCGAACCGAAATGGATCATGGCGGCCGAACTTGTCGAGACGACGCGACGCTACGGCCGCACGGCGGCCCGCATCAATCCTGACTGGATTGAACGCCTGGCCGGGCACCTGGTCAAGCGCAGTTACAGCGATCCCCATTGGCATCTGAAATCCGAGAGCGCCATGGCATTCGAAAAGGTGACGTTGTTCGGTTTGACCGTCGTCCCGCGCCGACGGACCGGCTACGCGAAAATCGATCCGCAGAAATGCCGGGAACTGCTCATCGAACACGGCCTGGTCCAGCGTGAATTGCGCACCCACGCCGACTTCCAGAACCGGAATGAACAGCTGCTGGAGGAACTGCAGGAACTGGTCGCTCGATCCCGACAGCGTGACCTGCTGATTGACGACTATACGATCTATCGTTTTTACGACGAGCGTCTGCCGGCGGACGTGGTCGACGGTCCCACGCTGCGCCGCTACTTGCGACAGAAGACGTACGAAGCGAACCACCGACTGACGATGACACAGGCCGATCTCAACGCATCGGCCACCGACGCGCTCGACCCCGCCGACTTCCCAGGTTCGCTGGAAGTCGCCGGGATGAATCTGCCACTGGAATACTGCTTTCAACCGGGCGCGGCGAACGACGGCGTCACGCTGACGGTGCCGGAAGCAGGACTGCAGCAACTGCCGGCAGCGCGGATTGGCTGGCTGGTTCCCGGACTGCTGGAAGATCGTATCGTCGCCATCATCCGCTCGCTGCCGAAACGCTTGCGGCGCAATTTCGTCCCCGTTCCCAATACGGCCCGCCAGGTCGCCAGTTCGATGGAGTTCGGGGAAGGGGACTTCCACGACGTCCTGGCACGGGCGCTCAGCACCATTGCCGAAGAACCTATTTCGCCTGCCGACTTCCGTCTGGACAAACTGGCAAGCCACCTGCATCTCAACATCCGCGTTGTCGATGAGTCCGGTCAGGAAGTTCGTTCGGGTTCGATGGAGGACGTGTTGGCAAAGCAGCAGGCCGAGCCACACGGCGCATTGACAACCGCGGTCGCAGACGCCTCGTGGCAGCGCGACGGCATGCGGGACTGGGACCTGACTGAATTCCCGGCGCAAGTGGAAATCCAACGAGGCGGATTTACCGTCCCCGCCTTTCCCGCGCTGATCGATCAGGGAGACAGCGTCGGGCTGCGGCTGCAGACCACGGCGGCCCGCGCGGAGCAATTGACACGCGCGGGGTTGACTCGCCTGTGCGTGTTGCAGGAACGTCGTGAATTGCGTTCGCAAATCAACTGGCTTCCCGACTCCGCACAATGGAAAGTACTGGCCTCGTCCGCGATTTCGACCCGGGACTTGGAAAAGGACCTGGAAGACGTGATCGCGCGCCGCGCGTTTGTGGACGGTCGCCGCATCCCGCGGAACGTTGAAGAATTTCAAGCACTCTTCGCCAATCGCATCGAATCGATGAGCGTGGCGGCCCAGCAAGTGGCCGCGTTGATGCCCAAGTTGTTTCAAGCGTATCACGACGCGGCGGTGGCACTCGCCGACGTCCCCCGGAATTGGTCCGCGGCGCGTGCCGACATGACCGCTCAGTTGCACGCCTTAATGACACCGCGTTTCCTCTGCACGACGCCATGGGCCTGGCTGGAACAGTATCCTCGCTACCTGCGGGCCATTCGCGAACGGATCGACAAGCTCGGAGCACTCGGCAAACGCGACAGCGACTACACAGCGGAATTGCACCACTACATGACACAGTACGAACAGCGACTGGCGGAACACGATGCAACCGGGCAGGTCGATCCTGCCTTGGAGGAGTTTCGTTGGATGATTGAAGAGTACCGCGTTTCACTGTACGCCCAGAAACTCGGCACTTCTGTCACCGTCTCGCCCAAACGGCTCGAAAAGCAGTGGTCCAAGGTCCTTTGATCCGGCCGCTACCGAGTCCAACCCTCCCCAGGGAGAGTCGCCGCCGCGCGCCATTCTCCCTCCGGGAGAGTCGCCGCGGCGATTGCGCGGAACAGGACG
>CALBSZ010000611.1 GCA_937967665.1 uncultured Planctomycetaceae bacterium | reverse complement strand
ATGGACACGGTGATTTACAGCGCCGGAGACGCTACACGTCCGTGCGACTCGCACTTGAAGCGTGAAACGGAAGCGAGTGGGTCACTTACGTCCGTATCCACTTGCTGGCGCTGCGTGCTTGTATTGGTGCGGCTCGCCGCAAACTTGCCGCTATCCAACTACGCTTCGTTTGTCGAAACCCTTTCGTCGTCCGCGGCTACGTCGTGACTCGCTTCGCTTTCTTGGGGTTGGAGTCGTTCAAAGGCTTCCAGCACCTGCAGGTCCTCATGCGGGAGGACGGTGCGCAGGTCGATCAGCAGTCGGTCCTGGCTGACGCGTCCCACGACGGGCACGGCACCCGTGCGGAGGGCGGCCGCCAGCCGGTCGACACTCATCTTAGGGGAAATTGCCACACACCACGTCTCAATTTGCTGTCCCGGTACGGAGCCGCCGCCGAGGTAACTCGTGCCCGGCACCGCTTCGGCCGACTCGACCAGCGCGCCGGCCGCCAGTTGAGGCGCTATTCGCTCGGCGCGGTTCTGCAGGTTTTCCAGTGAAGTGCTCAGCAGTGCCAGCAGCGGGATTTCGCGTTTTGCTTCTGTCGGATCTTGATACAGACGCAAGGTTGCCGCCAGGGCTGCGAGTGTCATTTTGTCGACGCGGAGCGCGCGGGCCAGCGGATGCGCGGCGATCTGCTCGATCAAGTTAGCCCGCCCGGCGATGATCCCACATTGTGGTCCTCCCAGCAATTTGTCACCGCTGAACAGCACCAGGTCGGCACCGGTCTTGATACTCTCGGTCACCAGGGGCTCGTCGGTGATGCCATATTCAGCAAAGTCGATCAACGCGCCCGATCCAATATCGTCGATCAGCGGAACGTTGCGGCGGCGGGCCAGATCGCACAGTTCCGCCAGGGTCGGCTGCGATGTGAATCCAACAATCGAATAGTTGCTGGTGTGCACCCGCATCAGCGCTGCTGTCTCGCGCCCGATGGCATTGCGAAAGTCGTCGATACGCGTCTTGTTCGTCGTACCGACTTCTTTCAGGCGGGCGCCACTTTGTTGCATCACGTCTGGTAGCCGGTAGCTTCCCCCTATCTCGACAAGTTGTCCGCGCGACACGATCACTTCTTTTCCCGCCGCGACGGTCGACAGCGTAATCATGGTCGCGGCGGCGTTGTTGTTCACCACGAAGGCCGCTTCGGCCCCTGTCAGTTCGATCAACAGTTTCGAGACGGCTTGCATCCGCTGCGACCGCTTCCCTGATGCCAGGTCCACTTCCAGACTGGCATAACCGCCACTCACGTCCGCCATTGCCTTGATGGCTTCCTGTGCCAGCGGTGCACGGCCGAGTCCGGTGTGCAGCAGGATACCCGTGGCGTTAATCACGGGCCGTAGCGTGGGCGTCTGATCGGTCTGGATCCACTTGGCAATCCGTTCCGCTAATTCTGCTGGAGTGGGCACGTGAACGTCAGCGGTGGCGTCCTTCAGTTCTTGACGCATGTTTTCCAGAAAGGAACGCACACCGGACACGACGACCGTCCGGTTGGCGCGATCCACCAGTTGTCGCAGTTGCGGGTTTTCCAGCAGTTCATTAACGGACGGGATATTGCGAAATACGTTTTGCATGGTGTTTACTGACAATCGGAAGTAGTAGTGGAATTCGAACACGTCGTCTTCTTCATTGTAGCACGGTGTCGCCAAGTGCGCTGACCGGTACCCCGTTTCTGCATCTCTCCGTGATGTCGTTTTTCGTGGATTTCCCAGTCCAATTCGAGTTGCGTGGCGAGACTACTTGCGTTTCATTTTCGTGTTTTCGCGCCAGCCGCGTCGCCCGGAGGCGTAAACCGCGTGAACCGAGCGGACTTGGCTGACGCAGGGCCTTCTTTTCTACTTCCCTTGGGTGTCGATTTCGTACACAATGGAAGATCGGAATCGACGCAGCGCGGCGGGCCGTCGCCGTTGATGGCGTCCCCGTGCGTGAACGGTGTCGGGTAGCGGTGCCAGACTCGCCGCGGTGCCTGCGAACGAGGGAATCATGGAACTACAAATCAAGTGTTCGCAATGCAACGCCAACCTGAAGATCGGCGCGCAGTATGCCGGCAAGCGGGTGCAGTGTTCCAAGTGTAAAGCGATCATCACCGTTCCGGCGGAAGGATCCGGCCTGGAGAAGAAAAAGCTGCGGAAGGCGAAACCGCTGCCCGCGACGCCGGCATCACCGGCCGCCGCAGCGCCGCCTGACACGCCGCGGCCTGCCGCCTCCGTTCCTCCCGCGGCCGCACCAGCCCCGCCCCGAGATTCGAACTCATCGGCTGCCGGAATGCCAGAAACGAAAATCGAGTCGAAGTTAACGGCGAACGCCGCGGCGACTCCCGCGCCCACCGGTATTGCGTTGGACACCGCGCCGAAATCCATGACCTCCACGCGGAGAGTCAAGCGAAAGAAGAATTCGTCTGTCGGGCTGCTCATCGTCGGCGGCGGGGGCGTGGCCGTGTTGGCTGCGCTGGTTGTCGGCATCCTGCTGTACTCCAACTCCGCTCAGAGCGGCTCCGGGGGCCAGGGCGGCGGCAGCGGTTCGGCAGGCAGTGCCGAGTTGGTATTGGATTGGAAAGAAGGGGACCGCGGCGACGCGGCGCTGCTGATCGACGGCAAGCGAGTCCCCGTGCAGCCAACGGGTGAATTGCGCTATCCGCTCTCCTCCGGTAACCATCGGGTCATTTTGCAGCGGCGGGGTTTTGACCAGGTGGAAGTCGTCGTGTCGTTGAAGCAGGGCGATACGCATACCTTCGCGCCGGACTGGCAGCGCAGTTTCGCTGCCGCGACGCCGACTCCAACGCCGCATACCAATTTCACGGCCCCCACGCCTGTCGCGAACCCACCCGCGGCGATCGGTCCGGCGGGTTTCATCAACTGGGGACAGAACTTTGATCGCGCGCAGCGCGACGCCAAGGCCAGCGGCAAGGATATCTTGCTGATGTTCGCCGGCTCGGATTGGGAGCCGACAACTCAGCGATTGACGAACGGCGTGTTCAGCTCATACGACTACATGCAGCAACTGCGACAGGAGTTTGAACTGGTTGTCCTGGATTTTCCACGGTCCGAAACGGGATACAATCAGATCGAGGACCGCGGGCACAACGAACTGGTGCAGAAGCAGTTCGGCGCCCGCCATATCCCGACGCTGGCACTGACGGATGCCGACGGCCTCCCTTATGCCATCGCCCAACCGCGCAATGCGACCGTAAAAGGGTTCTCGAACGACCTGGCGGCCTGGAAACAGCAACGCGCCGAACGCGATCAGCTATTTGCCCAGACGGCAACGGATGACGACTCCAAGAAACTGAAAGCCTCGGCGGTGGCTTGCGAGTGGCTGGTGAAGCGAGGGTTGTCGCGATACTACCATCAGCGAGTCGACAGTTGGCTGAAGCTTGCCGAGGCGATTGACCCTGCCAATCAAAACGGGCTTCACGAGGCCATCTTTCAGGCTCACTGGCTGAACGCGCTGGTGGGCGACGGGACGGTGACGTTCGAGCACCTGCGGCAGGTAGCCAGGTCCCTGCAGGATTGGGATGACGAGCGTGAATTCAGGAATCCCGACCGCGCCGCCGGGATGTACTTGCTGGCCGCCGGAATCATGCTCCAGACCAAGGATGAAAACGCGGCGGCTGACCTGGTTTCCTCCGGCAAGAAGTACGCCCCTCGGGACGAGAAACTGCGCAACGAATTCAACCGTCTGGCGGCACTCGTCGAAAATCGCAACGAACTGGGTACAGGCACCGGTTTTGCCATTGCCAGCGGCGGCTACATCCTGACGAATCATCACGTGATTCAACACGGGACGCGTTTCGTTGTCCGTCAGCCGGGCCGGCAAGAAGATGTGCCGGCCGAGGTCCTGGCACGCGATGCCAAGCGCGACCTGGCGCTCTTGAAAATCTCGGGGCCGGTCGCGGACGACCTGGTTCCCATTCCGGTCGTCGCGGAAGAGTTGTCTCGCGGCTCGCGGATTGCCGTATTCGGCTTTCCCTTGGGAACCATTGTTGGCGCCGGTCTAAAGTTAACCACGGGCGTTGTCAGTGCCGTCCCCGAAGACAGCAACGAGGGCATGCTGCTGCTGGACTGCCGAGTCAATCCCGGCAATAGCGGCGGTCCGCTCTGCGATACGCGCGGACAGGTTGTGGGAATCGTCACGGCGAAGAGTATTTCGGACGCGAAGGTCGACAGCTACGGCATGGCCGTGCCCGCCGCCGAGGTCGTCAAGTTCCTGGCCGCCCACGTGCCGGACTACGTGGCGGCGGACAGTTCATCCGACGCCACTCAGGAATGGGACGCGGTGGACCGCAAGGTCAGCCCGTCCGTGGTGATGATTGTGGCCCTCCGCTAACGTACCACGATGGAACTCGCGAATGAAAAGAACGATACAGCTGGTGTTGCTTTGTCTTGTTTCCTTCAGCACGCTCAATGCCGAGGAAGCGAGGGTGGACTATGAACACCAGATCCGTCCAATCCTGGCAGATACGTGCTACCATTGCCACGGGCCGGATGGCGAAAGCCGGGAGGCGGATCTGCGCTTGGACCTTCTGGATAAGGTCGTAGCCGATGGCGACCAGCGTCTGGTGGTCCCCTACCATCCGGAGCAGAGCGAACTATTCTTGAGGATCTCGTCAGAGGATGCGGAACAGCGCATGCCGCCCGCCGATGCGAATCGCAAGCTCAACGACGATCAGATTGAACTCCTGCGACGGTGGATCGAGCAAGGGGCGCAGTGGGAAAAGCACTGGGCCTTTGAGGCTCCTCAACGTCCCTCGCTTCCCGGCATTGCTGACCATGCCTGGGTGAAGAACGGCATCGACTACTTCGTGCTCGACAAGTTGGCATCGCGCGGCCTGCGGCCATCGCCCCGCGCGGATCGGGTGACCTTGATTCGCCGAGCGACCTTGGACCTGACCGGACTGCCGCCCACTCCCGCCGAAGTCGATGTTTTTCTCGCGGACAATTCCGAAAACGCCTACGAACGCGTGATCGATCGCCTGCTGGAATCGCAGCATTATGGCGAGCACATGGCGGCGGCCTGGCTGGACGCGGCGCGCTATGCGGATACCGACGGTTATCAGAATGACCGTTACCGCTATCAATGGGTCTGGCGAGATTGGGTCATTCACGCGTTGAATCGAAATCTGCCGTTCGACCAGTTCGTGATCCAGCAGCTGGCGGGCGATATGTTGCCGAATGCGACCTTGGATCAACAAATCGCCACCGGATTTTGCCGGAATCATCGCATCAATTCCGAAGCCGGTTCGATTGCCGCGGAATGGCAGGTCGAATATGTTGTGGATCGCGTCGACACTTTGGGGACCGTCTTCCTGGGTTTGACCATCGGGTGCGCTCGATGTCACGACCACAAGTACGACCCGGTTTCACAGCGGGAATACTACCAGCTGTTCGCCTATTTCAACAACGTTCCCGAATACGGTGTCGGCCCCAACAATGGGAATAGCCCGCCTTTCATTACGGTCCCCGACGCCTGGCCTGATCTGGCAGCTTCGGACAACAAGGCCATTGAACCGGGACCGCTGGAGTTTCAAAAGGCAGGTTACGGCGGTGGCGTCGTCCGTCCTAAGCCGGGCAACGACAAGACCGTCATGATCATGCACGAAATGGAAAAGCCGCGCGAAACCTACCTGCTGCGCCGCGGTCAGTACAACGCGCCGGACAAATCCGAGGTCCTCCGCGCGGCTGTTCCCGCCTCGATCAATTCGTTCGGCGCGTCGCCGGCGAACCGCCGGGAACTCGCAGAATGGCTCGTCGATCCGCGGCATCCGTTACTTGCCCGCGTGACCGTGAATCGATATTGGCAGGCGCTGTTTGGCCGCGGAATCGTTGTCACGAGCGAGAACTTCGGCACGCAAGGCGAGCCGCCGAGTCACCCCAGGCTGCTCGATTGGCTGGCCGTCGAATTCATCGAATCGGGCTGGGACGTCAAGGCACTGCACAAGACCATCCTGATGAGCGCCACGTACCAACAGACGTCCAAGTCGACGGCCGCCATGCAGCTTGCCGATCCGGACAATCGCTGGCTGGCGCGCGGTCCCCGTTTTCGGCTGCCGGCCATGTCCTTGCGCGACCAGGCGCTCGCCGCGAGCGGGCTGTTGGTGGATCGCGTGGGGGGTCGGCCCGCGAAGCCGTACATGCCGCCCGGTATTTGGAGGTCCATTTCCAACAATACGTACAAGCAGGACCACGGCGAGAACCTCTACCGGCGCAGCCTGTATACCTATTGGCGCCGCACGATTCCGCCACCCACGATGGTGAACTTCAATGCCGCGGAACGCGAGGTATGCCTGGTTCGCAAGGACCGTACCAACACGCCGCTGCAGGCGTTGACATTGATGAACAACGTCACCTTCGTGGAAGCCGCCAGGTTCCTGGCCGAACGAATGATGGCGGAAGCCGGCGACGGCCTGGAGGCGCGGATCGAACACGGTTTCCGTCTGGCCGTTGCACGGTCGCCCACACCGGATGAGTTGTCGTTGCTGCGCCTGACGTACGAGAAATGCCTGCAGCGATTCGACGCTGACCCGAACGCGGCAACAAAACTGCTGTCGGTCGGCGAAAAGAAACGCGATGCGACGCTGGATCTGGCTCCACACGCGGCGTTGACGATGGTCGCGTCGACAATCCTGAACCTGGATGAAACCGTCACGAAGGAGTAACAATCCGGGAATCGATGCCAGCAGCACAGCCCGCTCGCCGATTCCCGATGAAACGAGGAATGCCATGACACGACAGTACGAGCACGATTGGCGAAGTCCGCGGCGGCAGTTCCTGCAAATGGCCGGAACGGGCCTGGGGACGCTGGGGCTGGCGTCCCTCTTGCACGCCGAACATGCGGAAACGCGGCGGTCCGGAGGACTGGACGGGATTCCGCACTTTGCCCCCAAAGCCAAACGCGTGATTTACCTGTTTCAATCGGGCGGTCCGGCTCAGATGGACTTGTTCGACTACAAGCCCGAGTTGCGAGAAAAGTTTGGCGAGGAGGTGCCCCGGTCGGTTTATCCGGACGAGCGCAAGACGACGATGACGTCCGCGCAGAAGTCGTTCGCCACCGCTCCCAGCCTGTTTACGTTTTCACAACACGGCGAAAACGGAACGTGGTTCAGCGACCCCCTACCCAACATGGCCAAAATTGCGGACGACATCTGCGTTGTCAAATCAATGTACACGGAGGCGATCAATCACGATCCGGCCATTACGTTTTTTCAGACAGGATCGCAGATTCCAGGCCGGCCCAGTATCGGCGCGTGGTTGAGTTACGGACTTGGTTCGGAGAATGCCGACTTGCCGGCGTTCGTGGCGATGAGTTCTCGCGGGTCGGGTAAGGCCGGCCAGCCCTTGTACGACCGCCTGTGGGGCAGCGGCTTCTTGCCGGCTCGGCATCAGGGTGTCAAGTTTCGGAACCAGGGAGATCCCGTGCTGGACCTCTACAATCCTCCGGGGGTCGACGGCGGATTGCGCCGGGAAATGCTGGACATCCTCAACCAACTGAACGCGGCAAAGCAACAAGAGTACGCCGATCCCGAGATCGAGACGCGGATCGCTCAATACGAACTGGCGTTCCGAATGCAAACTTCCGTACCCGAACTGGTGGATGTGAGCAATGAACCGGCTGGCACCTTTGAACTGTACGGCGAGGACGCTCGCCGGCCCGGAACCTACGCGTTCAACTGCCTGCTGGCTCGCCGATTGGCCGAACGCGGGGTCCGGTTCGTGCAGCTGTTTCACCAGGGTTGGGATCAGCATGGCCAGTTGCCGCGGCAGATTCGAGGACAATGTCGCGATACCGATCAAGCCTCGGCGGCCCTGGTTACGGATTTGAAGCAACGCGGCATGCTGGAAGACACTTTGGTGATCTGGGGAGGCGAATTCGGGCGCACGATTTACTCGCAAGGAACTCTCACCAAGAACAACTACGGCCGCGATCACCATCCCGGTTGCATGAGTATCTGGCTGGCCGGTGGAGGCATCAAGCCCGGTATCAGCTATGGAGCGACGGACGACTACAGCGTTAATGTTGTTGATGGCCACGTTCATGTCCACGACTTGCATGCGACGCTGCTCCACTTGCTGGGCATCCATCACGAACGGCTGACATTCAAGTATCAGGGGCGGCATTTCCGCTTGACGGACGTTCATGGACAAATTGTCAAGGACATCCTGGCTTAGGAATGGTCCTTGCTCGATACGGTGGCGTGACGAAGTTACGAGCGCGAGAAGAACATCACGAGCGTATTTGCGTTGGGTTGATCGTAATATGCCGGTGGCGGAGTATCCGTCGACGGTGATCTTCACGGTTGAAGGGCAATCGGGATACTGAAGTTCTGGCAGATGAAAGGGAGGCCCATGTCCGTTATTGGCAAACTTCTGTTCGGCCTTACCGTCGCGGTGGTTATCGTCGTCATCGCTTGTGCATGGCACACCCAGCAGACGGCGTCGATGCTGGAAGAAGCGCGGACGGTTCACGTGCCGCTGCTGCACGCGGCGCGCACCCTGCAGGGCACGGCGGAGGAAGCTGTTTGTGATTGCCTTACCTACGCTGCGACGCGCGACGCATCCGATCAGGTCGAATGCGAGTCGTCTTTGACACGGTCCCACAATGCGTCTGAACAGTACTTTGGGGCTACCACTCCCGGCGTCTTCGACAACGACCACGACCTCGAAAACTACCAGCAATTGCAGGAATCGCAGAAAGAATTCGACGACGCTTCGAACGACATCTTGATCGGCATGGGGAATTCGCCCGAGTCGGACGCTCAACTGCTGGTGCAGTATCGTCGCATCGCTGACAGGCACTTGCAGGCGATTCGGCAGTGTGCGAGCAACCATCAGCAATCGATCAATGCGAGCGCGGAAGCCACGCGAGAGGCTGCCTTAAGCGGACAGCAGGCGCAATACAGCCTGGCCGCGATCGCGATCGTCAGCATGGGCGGTGCCGTATTTTACTTCGCACGCACCATTGCCACTCCGCTGCAACGATTGCAGCGCAGCATCGCGAAGATTCACGAGGGCATGTTCGAAATCGACATGCCCACGATGGACGAGGACGAAATTGCCGCGCTGGCCATGGACATCCGATATATGGCCCGCCAACTTCGACGTGCTGAAAGGAATAAAGTCCGTTCTTCGCAGGTCTTTCTGGCGGAGGAGCGTGAGCAGCGTCGAATCGCCGAAGGCCTGCACGTCAACGTCAGCCAGCGACTGGCCATCTGCAAAATGCGGGTCGAAGCCTTGGCGGAGAGAATTCATGACGTCGATGACGAAGCCGCGCTGGAAGACATCGCGCAAACGCTGATGGTAACGCTGCGGGAAATTGCCGCGTTGACATTCGATATCAGCCCGCCGCCCTTATTCGATCTGGGGTTGGAGGCCGGGCTGGAGTGGCTCGCCATGAAGTTCAAGGAAAAGTACGAACTGCCGTGCCAGGTTGACAAGGCGAATGAAAGTGTCGACTTGAACGAGGAGATTCGCGTTGTCTTGTTTCATGCCGTCCGCGAACTGCTGCAAAACGTGGTCAAGCACGCCGACGCCCAGGAGGTACTCATTCAATTGCACTCCACCAACGGCGAACTGGAAGTCTCCGTACGCGACGACGGTGTGGGCTTCAGGCATTCGCCCGACGAAAGCGATTCCCTGCGCTACGGTTATGGACTCCACAACATCCGCAACCGCGTCGGCCTGGTCGGTGGCAAGATCGACATCAAGTCCGAACAGGGACGCGGGACGACAGTGCGCCTATCCGTACCGATCAAAGTTGCGGACCACGAGAACTAACGCGATCGGCGCGAAAAGAACACGGTTCGGAAAGGAATGCGTGGAGACAACTCCCCGGCCGCTACCGCGTCCGACCCTCCCGCACGCGGGAGGGTGACGCAACGCGATTCCGGCTCGGCGCGGAAGCTTCGCTTACCGAAGGTATCGTGCGACGCATGCCGGCGCAGCCGCCGCTTTATCGGACGATTCTACAGCTCATTTCACGAACGCTTGATATTGGGCGTTCAGCTGTTCGCGGCTGGGGGCTTCTCCTTCTGTTATCCGGAAGCGGTACTTCAGTGTTAGCGTTTCGCCATCGGCAATGGGCTTGACAAAGTAGTTGCCGAAGCGGCCGTAGTTTCGATAGGCCGAATAGACGGAATCCGACGGATTGTCGGGATGCCGCATGTGTTGCACGGAGTACGTCTTGTCGTCAAGCTGGTACGTCAGCGTTACCCACGGCAGATCCTTGTCTTTCAGCGGATCAATGCCGTCCTTGGGAAACGTATACATGGCCGACTTGTTGACCGAGACGTCATTGTGTGGACGGTACTGGATGCCCGCGTGTTCCGGGTCGCCCCGTAAGACAACATCTCCGTTGACCGCCGTCAGCTGCGTCGTCCAGTCGGCCAGCAAGTGTGCGTCGGGAGTGAAATGAACGGTCAGTGTCCTGATCTCTTCAAGTACCGTCTTGTCCGTGTCCGTATCCCAGTGGATGAGCGATGTCACCGTCGCCGACTGGTCGTCTGCTTTCTGCTCCAGAAACTTCTGATGAATAATGCTGCAGTTGCCCTTCATGTGCCACAGGTCGTGGGATTTGCCGCCGTGTTGCAACCTGGCAAAACCAATGAAGATTCCGCGATGGTGCGTGTATTTTCCCCCCGGACCTTTCGTAATGGGGCTTTCTCCGCTGGGGTCGAATACGTGATGATAGACCTTGTAGGTCTCGTGGCGTGCTTCCGGCGTGGACGTATCGAAAGCGTACATGTAGCGGACCAGCGTCTTGCCATCTCGCAGGATGTCCAGATGCTCGCCCTTTTCATCGATAATGGCGTCGGCGGCCAGGCAGCGACCGGCGATCAGGCTCAGTAGCGCGCATTGCAATAACAAACGTTCCATGGGGTTTTCTCCGTGGGGGATGACAGTGGGGGGGAAGTCCTTCAAGTATACACAAAGCGAGCGGCGCCATTCCAGTGCCTCGACGGCTTTCACTGGTTGCGAACCGCGCGTGGGCCGACTGCGATTGACGGGCCTGGTGCGAGTCGTACGGACGTGTAGCGTCTCCGGCGCTGTAAATCACCGTGTCAATTGGCGAAAAAACCGCTACACTTACGCGAAACGCGCTGTATACGACCTGCGACGGCCTGAATCGAACGACCGCCGCACGTCGAAAGGACCGCGTTACTTCCACTGCGCTACTTCCGGTTGCCGGTTTGAATGAAGAGCGCTCGCTTCTGATTCGGCAGCGAATAGTCGAAACCACAGTCCTGGAATAACCGCTCCGACGCGGTGATCGCCATCAATTCCAGCACTCCTTTGTCTCTCGCGCGCTGGACGCAGGCGGTGACAAGTTTTCTCCCAATTCCCAATCCGCGGCAATCTGGCGAAACCGCGAGGCACTGGAGCTCCGCCATTTTCACTGAGTAGATCTCAACGGCCGCGCAGCCGACGATTTCGTCCCCGCGGGCGGCGACGAAGCCATTTTGAAACAGCAAGGCCAACTCCACTTCGCTGCGAGGCAACAGCTCTTCCGTGGCCACGAACGGCTTGATGAACTCGTAAACTTTATCGATATCGCTTACGGTCGCAGGGCGGAGGTCGATGGTTGGCGGCGCGTCGGACATGCAGAGGTTACTCGCACTTTTCCAGCAGTTTGTCGAATGAATCTGACCAGTCCGCACTGAGGCTGCTGGTTGCCTTGACGTAACGAATCAGTTTCGCTGCCGCCATCTTATCACCAACTTTGTAGGAAGCGAGTGCCACGGCGTATTTCGCGCGGAACCAGCGGTCCGACTGGGGACGGCTACGGGCCGCCACGATGCGCCATTGATCCAGCGCCTCGCGCAGCAACGTCGGCTCGTTCGAATCCAGCAGGAACTGTGCGTACTTTTCCTGCAGGCCACCTTGATCCGGATGGTCGGAGATCAGCCGCTGAAACTCGCGCCGCGCATCGTTCCGCCGCTCCAGCGCCGCCAGTGTTCCGGCGTAGTCGATCCCGAGTTTCAGCTTCGTTACAGGGGGCAGGGCAGCGTCGCCGGCACGCAGCCGTTCCAGTACGGCCAGACGGACTCGCGTCAGATGCGTGGAGCGAGCCTCCGTGGATGCGTCCTCTAACGCGTTCAAGCCTTCGAGCAATTCCAGCAGCGTCGTCGCTCCGGCAGCTTGCAGTTCGTCCAGCATTTCCATCGCCTCGGAAGTTTTTGCCGATTGTGCCGCGAGCGCCGTCACCAACAAGCAACGAACCTGTATTCGCCATGACTCGTCCCCCGCACCGCCGGCCAGCGCCGCTCGCAATTGTTGTTCAGCGACAGCGGATTGCTCCGGCGCGTAGCGAAGCCGAAACCGGTTGCCCCACACGACGGCTGCCGGCGCGGCACCTCCTTCCGCAACCGCGGTATCGAAATAGCGGATTGCCGCCTCCGCCGTCGGTTGTGGGTTCTCTGCGTCCGCCAACAGACTTCGGTAGCAGCGACCCGCTCCCGCGATGGCGGCTTCGGCGTGCGGCGATTTCAAGTTCACATCCTGATACAAGAACGCGGCCGCGTGCCACTCTCCTTCGCTCTCCCGTAAACGCGCGAGCCAGATGCGAACCTGGTCCGCCGATTCGGCTGTGCGCCAGAGCTGCAAGTGTTCCTCGCACAATGCCTCGTATTCCGGCAATCGCGTTGCGTCCGCGCGCGCTGCCTGCGACAAATTCCAGATTGCCGCCAAATGGGCGTCGCTGGCGCTGTCATAGCCTTGCAATTCGACTGCCAATTTTCGGAATCGCCGACTCGCCGAATCGTGACGTTTACGTTGATGGTCGATCAATGCCGCCTTGTAGTACATTTCGAAGGCAGCCCCTCGATCGTCTGCTTTGAGGGCGGCGGCGCCCGCCTTTTCGTAGGCGTCGATCGCTTGATCGAATTCCTGCTTGCGAAACAGGTTCTCCGCGGTGCGGGCGAGAATGCCCCAATTCGCGCTGCCGCTGGCGCTGGCGACGTCGACCAACATCAACTCGGCCCGCCGCGACCAGTACGTGCCGTGCGACTGTTCGATTTGCTTGACCATGGCCAGCGATTTCTGCTGCCACGCTTGTGCCGCCCTGTCGTCGTTAGCACGTTTCGCCTGCTGCCATTCGGCCAGGTACACTTCGATATGGGCCAGGTCGAATTCCGGGGTCACCTGGCCGTCCGACTCGCGTCCCTGGTCCAGTACCGCCAGGGCGCGGTCTGTCTGCTGCTGGCTGAGCAGCAACCGCACCATCTCCGCACGGGCATTCAGCAGCATCTCCGGGGACCTTGCCGTCGATTCAATGATCCTATGCAGTCGCGCCGCTTCAACCGGCTCGCCCAGCAGACGCCGACAAATCGCCTCTTCCAATTGCAAACTCACCAGCATCGGATCGTCCGGAGGCAACTGCGACAGCACCTGTTCGATTTGCCGCGTGGCCAGCGTCAGGGCAGCAATCTGGTCGTTCGACCCTTCCGAATAGCAGAGGGCCTGATTGCGATAAGCACGAACCAGTTGAAGCTGCACGTTGGTTTGCAACGAGATCAATTCCTCGGCCGTCAACTCATCTGCCTGGGCCGGTGTTCGATGCCGCCGGGGGATTTCGACTGCCAACCGTTTCAGGATGTCCTGCAGTTGTCGCGTGGCGGCGAGGATGACTTTCCGCGCTTGCTCTCTCGCGGCACCGGGGTCGGCCAACACTTCCGCTTCCTGCCGTGCTAGTTCCCCTTGCAGCAGCGTTGTCAGGGCATACTGGGTTTCGATCAAGATCAAACGCGGATCTTGAGGATGTGCTTTGCGAAACTCAAGGACAATCGCTTCTGCCCGATCCCAGACGCCCCCTCGCTCGCCGCGCGGCGTATGCAGGGCGCGCGTGGCCTGCGTGCGGATGCGCTGCATGGTCAACTCCGTTCGCGCAACCGCCGTCAGATCTTCCCGAGCCAGTTGTGCCTGGCAGTAAGCATCCGCCAAATCAAAGAGCCGCCGTTGCCGCAGTCCGTCCAGGAACCGGTCATCCTGCGCCTGCCCCGCGCTGCGGCTGCAAAGCAGCAGGAAGCATCCGGACCATAGCAAGAGGTTCCTGGTCATCGCTTCAGATCTCTTCCGAGGCGGCAAAGTGAACTTTGGGAAAGCCCGCCAACCGCGAGACGTCGTACGTTTCAATCACACTGCCCAAAGGAACATTCGGATCAGGATGCAGGATGACGGGTACGTCCGAGTTGATCGCGGCGATCGCCGTCAGCCGTTGCCGGACATCTCCAACATTATTCGCGTCCTGGTCGTTGATAGTCCAGTGCACGGTTCCGTTGAACGACGACATGCGCACAATGACATTATCAAAATCCGCTTCGGGCGGAGGCACGTCGTTGGGGTTTTCGGTCGAGCCGCTCGTGGCGGACATGCTGCTGGGAAGCACGTTTTCGACGATCTGGAAACTCGAAGTCCAGATGAAAAAGACCAGCAACAGGAAGACGACGTCGATCATCGGCGTCATTTGCAACTCCAATTGCCGGCGGCCGCGATGAAAAGGCGACGGTCTTTGCATCAGCGCACGTCCTCCGAGCGGTAAACCGAAAAGGTCACGTTCCAGATGCCCACGCGAGCGCACGACAGCAGAATCGGATCGACATCACCGTACGGCGCGCGGCGATCACTGCGAATTCGAACTTCCACATCCTTGCCGTGGTCCTTCAAGGCCTGTGTCAGTCGCCCGACAAGCTCCTCAGCAGGCACAAGCCGACCGGAAAACTGCAACTGGCCGTTGCGCAAGACGTTAATCGTCACGCGCCGCGACGGCTCGTCCATCGCCTCGCTGCCGCTATCCGCCACCGGCAAGGGCAGATCCAAGTGCACTTCCTGCTTGGCCAAATGACTGGAGACGAGGAAAAAGATGATCAGCAGGAAAACGACGTCGATCATCGGAGTCATATTGAACCCGACGTCACCACGCTCGAAATGATTGGGCACTTTCATCCACGCGTTCCCCCGGCAGGTGGTGGAGGAGGCGTTGCCGTGCTCATGGACCGGCGTTTCAACGGCGTGAACACGTGTTGTATGGTATAGGCCGCTTCCGCCACCAGCTGATCGACTCGATTCCGCAACACGGCAAACGCACCCAGGGACGGGATTGCCACTAGCAGTCCGCCGACGGTCGTGACCAGCGCTTGATAAATGCCCTCGGCCAATTCGCTGGCGCCTGCGTTGCCCTGCGTCGACGCGACCTGTTGGAAGGCGATGATCATCCCTGTAACCGTCCCCAGCAATCCGACCATCGGTGCGATGTTGCCGATTACGGACAGGTATTCAATCTTGCGAAACAGACGCGAAGACTGCTCGGCCAGGGCGTCTTCGAGCGACTTTTCTACGGCGGGCCAACCCCCTTCGATCTCCGCCAGTCCGTTCAGCAAAACGAACGACAACAGACTCGGCTCCGCGCGACACACCCGATCCGCTTCGGCCACGTGCCCCGCTCCCAATAATTCTCGAACCTTGTCGCTCAACCCCACCGGCATCAATTCACTGCGACGGATCGTCATCACGTGTTCAATCACCAGGTACGCCGCTGTCAGCGACAACGCCAGCAGCAGCATGACAATGCAGAACCCGACAATGCCCCCGGAGAAAACGATGCTGAAGAAGCCCTTTGGTGCGGTCTCCGGCGGCACGCCCTCGGTGGCCACTTCCTGAGCCATCGCGAACAGTCCCGTCCCGATGACCACCGATGCGATCAACAACGCCGCGGCGGACTTTCTCATCATCCCAACTCCTTTTTCCGAGTAAACTCTTTGTTGTACTTTATTCGTCGCGGATCGGGTATCCGTAGCGCCTTTGGACGGCGTGTACGCATCGTTCGACCGCCCCGTCGACCTCGTCCTGCTTCAGCAACCCATGCGCCACGAGGTCGCCGGCCAGGACTCGCAATTTCTCTTTCGTCGGTTGCGCGAACGGCAGCAACATCAATCGCCGCTCGACCAGGTCCTCCAGCGTCCGCACCCACTCGTTTTCGATCGAGTCGCGGGCGGAATCGTCACTGCGTTCGCGAACCGTCCGTTCGGCGGTCGAGCGGCGGCGTTTCCGATCGAGCGTGGCCAGAATCCGGTCGGTCGTTTGTTCCGCCAGCAATCGCGATGTGGTCAGCTTCCCGCCTACGAGCGTGAACGTTGTCATGCCGCCGCTTTCAGAGCATTCGATCGCATGGTCGCGAGATACGGCGGACTTCGCCTCGGCGGGGGCATAGGGCAACGGACGCACTCCACTATAGTGGCAGAGGACGTCCTGGCGCTGCAACGTTGCCGCTGGCACGACGTTGTTGACGAGTTCGATGAGGTAGTCGATTTCGTCCGTCGTGGCGATCGCTTCCCGAGGATCGTCGTCAAAGGCGATTTCCGTCGTCCCCACCAGGACATGGTCTTCGATCGGAATGATGAACACGAACCGGCCATCCGACGATTCGCAATACACGGCGCGGCCCTTCAGTGCGCCGCGAAGCGTAGGATTCGCCGTGACGAAGTGGCTTCCCTTCGTGCCGCCAAACAAACGCTTCTCGGCCATGTGCAAGTGTTTGAGCGTGCGGTCCCCCCACGCACCGGTCGCGTTGACAATCAGGGACGGCTGAAGATGCAAAGCTTCCTCGTTGCCCAGATTGTCGGTGATCAGCGCCTGCCTGCCGTTCATTGCGACATCGCGATAGGTCAGCACGCGAAACTCCACATTTTGCTCCGCCGCAAGTTCGGCCGCGTCGCGCAACAGGGCGATGGTGTATCGTTCTGGCCACATCATCTGCGCGTCCGAATACGCGCACAGCCAATGGAACGCTGTCGTATCGACCCGCGGGACATCCGCATCCGTGGCGCGATGAACGCTGCGCCGAGGCAGTGACGATGCGCGTGTGAAGTGGTCGTACATCCACATGCCCAGCCGCACCAGCCAGAGTCCCCGATCGGAGGTGCCGCGCGGCTTGCCGCCCACAAGCCGCATGATGGCGGCACGCCAGCCGCCAAAGCGTGAACGCACGGGTACGTAGAAACGCAACGGAGTGACGAAGTCGGCGGCATACCTCAACAGGCGTTCGCGTTCGCCAAGCGCCTCGCGAACCAGGCGAAACTCGCCGTATTCCAGATAACGCAGCCCGCCGTGGATCAACCGGGACGATTTGGACGTGGCGCCCGAGGCAATATCGTCACGATCGACGATCCAAACGGCTACGCCGTTCAAGGCAAGATCGCGTGCCACCGCCGCGCCGTTGATTCCGGCGCCGAGTATCAAAACGGGTTCAGATTGAGTCACTTGGTCTCCCGGCGGCCTGCAGGATCCGCGCAAACGACGGTGTGGTGGCCCAGCAAAGTTGCCAGGAATGCAGCCGGACGCGTGGGTTCGACCATGCAACCATCAGGAAACCCCGTTCAGCAGATTCGCTAGTTGCTGCGGATGATCGGTAATGATGCCCGTGACTCCCCAGTCCAGGCACTGACGATGATCCGCTTCGGTATGTGTGTCGTAGACATAGACCTGCCAACCGCAGTCTTGTATTTCGCGCATTAATTCCGAGTCCGAGAATTCGAAGTTGATAATCACCGTGTGAATGCTCGAGGCCTGTGCCTGAATGGACTTTGAAAAATCCGCGAAACGGAGTGGCCGGTGGCAAAACGTCAGGCCCACGGGTATGTCGCACTGCCGCGCGCACTGGACCATC
>CALBSZ010000610.1 GCA_937967665.1 uncultured Planctomycetaceae bacterium | reverse complement strand
AGCGTCTCCGGCGCTGTAAATCACCGTGTCCATTGGCGAAAAAACCGCTACACTTTGCGAAACGCGATGTAGGTGTGCCTTCGCGCAGCAACAAGGCCCGCGCGAGGGCGGGCCTTCCATTCCTGTTAGGCAAGTCACCGAACAACCAACGACTAGTCGCCACAGAAGGGCAGGAGCGCCATGTACCGCGCTCTCTTGATGGCTTGAGTTACCGCATGCTGACTCGTCGCGGAACAGCCCGTCTTACGGCGGCCGACGATCTTTCCGTGCCGGTTAACCAGCTTCTTCAAGAACTCGACGTCCTTGTAGTCCACGTACATCGGCCGCGGACGTTTGCCGTCGACGAAAAGGGGATCTTGCTTCTTCGCTCGTGAACGTACTTTGGAACGCTTCTTCGCGCGTCCCGCTTTCGCTCCAGGGCGTCCTGACATTCTCATGTTTCAAATGCTCTTTAACAATGAGTGATCAATAACAATGGCGTAAAATATCTCATCGGAACCCGCCTCACGGCGACCCGATCCCGCTCGAGCTTTAACTGCTGAGAGCCACTCATTTTATGAAAAACGTGACGCTCTGCAAGTCGAACTAAGGCTGCACTCAAAAAGATTTTCGTGATTCCTGGCGGGGCTCGTCTCGTCCGCCAGCGCCAAGTTCCGTCGGCATACAAGCTCGAAGCGCAAGCGCGTGGGGAGCTTACGCCCGGATACACTGGCGCGGCCTGCCTGTATTTTGGCGGATTGTCGTAAACTGGGAGGTGTCCAGCCTGGCGTTCCTATTTTCAGCAATGGGCTTTGTCTTGAGGCACCGGAGGCGATGATACCACCGGAATCGGCTGACTGTACGGTGAGGGGAACGCCTTGAGTGGCAGGTTGCGGGGAAACGGAACTGCGGTCATGTCAAACCAAATGGTTGCTTTATTTGCGACATGCCGCTCCCCGCTCGTACCTCGCGACCCTCCCTGCGGGAGGGTGACCATGCGAAGAGTTGGAGACAGCAGCGTTATATTCTGAAGCTATTCCGAAATCATGCCTTACGTCACATCCCGGAAAAAGCGGGCGAGGGTTTCTTTGCTGGGAGGGGGAGTTGCCAGGGAAACCAGGACCATGACGACGGTGGTGAGGACAACCATCGTGGCCACGGGCATCACGCCCAGAAAAGTGTAATGCGCGTTGGCAGCGAAATTCGAATCCTGGAAGAAGTAGAGCCACGAAATCGCCGTCGTCAGGACGGCGGCGTAGGCACCGGCCTTGGTCAAACGTTTCCAGTAGAGGCTGGCGAAGACCAGCGGGAACAAGCTGGAAAACCCGCTAAAGCACCAGACTCCGAGCGTGAACACACGTCGTGGTTCGAACAAGCTGAAGAAATAAGTCACCGCCACGATCCCGACGATAAAGGCCCGCGCGATGACAATCAACTGCTTGTCGGTGAAACGATTCTTCTTGGAGTAGTGCGTCACAATGTCCGTGGTGAACATCGTGCCGACACATAAGAACTGACTGTCGAGCGACGACATGATGGCGGCCAGGATTCCGGCGGAAAGCAATCCGGCCATCAGCGGCGAAGTCAGCGTACGGACGGCCATGGGGAGCACGGCGTTGGGCGGAAAGTGGGGCGGCACCAGAGGGACCGGACTGTCGGGCGTCACGGTGGCGCTGGTCATCCAGACACCCAACAGCACGCACGGCACCCAGACGATCATGATAAAGACAGGATGGGCCACGACGGCCAGCTTGAAAGTGTTGGCATTCCTGGCGGTCAGCCAATGCTGGAACAGGTGAGGAAACATGCCGACGGAGAGCGGCACGAAGAAGTAGGTCAGGAAGAGCCAGGGGTCCATGCCGCGAGGTTCATCGGGGGCCCACATGGTGGCGCGGTAGACACCTTTCGCCTTCTTGATCGTCCACTTCTTCTTCCCGTTGGGCAGCTCCGTTTCGGGATGGCCAATCAGTGCGGCGAAGCGTTCGATCCCGACATCGTCGGCATCCGGATGGCGCGGGTATTCGGCCAGTTCGTGATGCGTCAGTTAACGCTCGGTTGGCACCGGGCCGCTGGCCACGCGGTCGTCCTGCTTGAGTAGCGCTCGGTTCTTTTCTTCGTCGGTCAACGTCAGCAGACCGTTGGCAGCCGCATAGATTGCGGGGGCGCGGGTCTTCTTGATTTCGCCCGCCGGACCTGGCGGCCCCTTGTAGGCAGCCATGGCCTCGGCGAGTTGCGATTCGCTGAGCGTCAGTCCCTTTTCTTGCCTGGCGAAGTTGTAGTAGGCCAGGGTCTTCCAATTCTTGTATGCGGTTTCGTACCTCTCCTGATCCGCGGGATCCACTTCCCGCATCATTTTGGAAGGATTCTTTTCGAGCACCTTGTTCGTGGCAGTGGTGAAGCCTCCCAGTTTGTCGGAGATAATCATGAACGTGATGACGCCGAGCACCATGAAGACGATCGTTTGCGCCGTATTGGCCATGGCCGTGCCGCGCATGCCGCCAAAGAAGACGTAAATCAGCACGACGACGCAAATCACCGCCGATCCCAGCCAGGGAGGCACTCCATAGTCGTAAGCGGCAAAATGCTCGTGAAAAGCACCTTCCGAAATACTGTTGATCACTGTCCCCGAGGCCATCACGCCGATCAGCAGGTAGGGAATTACCAGGCCGACGAGGATGGGAAAAAGCAAGATACCGATTCTATCGCTCTCCAGTCGATCACGAAAGTATTGAATCTGTGTCGTGTAGCCGTACTTGCGCCCGAGGCTCCACAGCTTCACGCCGAGAATAAAGAAGCAGAGCGAATGAATAATCCCGCTCGACGACGCCAGCAGCCCGTAGACGCCAGCTCCTTCCTTAAACGATTCGCCGGTCGATCCGACGAGCGCAAAGGCGGTCATGGTCGTTCCAAACAGCGACATCAGCAGCATGATGGGCCCGATGGAATGACTCGCCAGCAGATAGTCCTTGCTGGTTCCGCGGAACAGTTTGCTTGAAAACAAGCCCAGTCCCAGTAGCAGCAGCAGATAAATGACGATGATCGTAAGCTGGGTCATGAACCTTGCTCCTCTTGAGCTTGCCGCGCGGACGCGGCGATTTCTTCGTCGAAGTCAGGCCAGGCAACCTTCGTGGCGATAAACCAGGTGAGGCTGGCACCGATGGAGATGCACGCATGCCACAAAAGCGCTACCGGCATGAACCCGAAGACGGGTTCCTTCTTGTCCCAGTTCCAAACGTCCTGGTGCAGGATCACAAGCAACACGACCAGACAGAAAACAATCCACTTGCCTTTGGATTTTTGCATAGTGTGTCTCTTCCCTGTGGTTGTCTCAAAAACACTTGGTATCCGTCCCACCCGGTTCGTCGTCGTCGACAACCCGGAGGGGACTGTATCTCAAGGCGACTATGCGGGAAGCAACACGGTCACGCATGCCGCAACCCGCCCCGCTCGTTCCTCGCGACCCTCCCTGAGGGAGGATGTCGGAAAGTGGCTTCCGCCGGAACACCTTTGGTCGATCCACGCGGCTCGTATCCTTCCTCGCTCACGGAGCACGTCCCTGGTCGAAGGATTGTTACAGACCGCTTCTCGCGCTCGACAAGTAAACTTTGCGAGCGGAGTCGTGCTGGAGATATCCCTGAGGAGCGGCCATTTTAGTAGGTAGCCGGGCGACAACAAACCCGCCATCGCAAAAAGGGAAAAGAAAAATGGCTATTGTTTCCTGGCCATTTCCAGGGCCGGATCCATATCGTCGAAGATACGGCCCGCATCTTCATGGAAGATACGGCCGATGAGCAGGTCGGTGAGATTCCCCTTGTACTGTGGGTGCTCTTTCATAAACCGCCCAAAACTGAACTCGTTGGTGTAATAGGCAGCCACGAGTTTGCGAATCCATTGCGTTCCCGACTTGAATTCGTCACACCAACTGCCGAGCTGCCGGGCGGACGTGTCGTTATTGCGGAGTCCTTCCAGGATGGCGTCGGCTGCCATTTGCCCCGACTTCAGCGCGAAGAAGACGCCAGAGGAATAGATCGGATCGATAAAACCGAACGCGTCGCCGACCAGCACCCAGCCATCTCCGGCTTGCCGCGACGTGGAATACGAGAACTCCTTCGCCACATGATAGGTTCCCTGGAACGTGGCGTTTGCGAGCCGCTCTTCCAGCACGTGGCATTTATGCAGTTCTTCGGCGAACACTTCCGCCGGTTTTCCGCGATCCTTCAATAGATAGTCACGATCGCCCACGACTCCGATACTGGTGATATTATCGGACAGCGGGATGAACCAGAACCACGACTCCTTGTCGCGGGTATGCATGATGATAGTGGCACCACCGTGCTCGCCTTCGTCGCGAACCGCGTTCTTGTAGTAGCCCCAGATCGCTGCTTTCTTCAGCCGTGGATCGTCATTCTTGATTTTCAGACGGTTGGCGATCAAAGCCTGCTGTCCGCTGGCGTCGACGACGACACGGCAGCGGACGACTCGCGGCGCCGCCGCGGCGGGCTGCAAGCGGACGCCGGTTGCCTGCTCGCCGTCAAACAGGACTTCGAGGACCCGGCATTCGTCGACACAATCGGCTCCGCGTTTGGCGGCATTGTCCCACAGCATCTTGTCGAAATCAGCGCGTTCCACCTGCCACGTCTGCGAGCACTCGCGCGGGTCGTGCTCCTTGAAGAAGAACGGTTGCGACTGTTTCCCCGAGTCGTTGACGAAGGCCACGCTGAATTTCTTGACAAACTTGCTGTTCTTCATCTGGTCCAGCACGCCCAGGCGCTCCAGGGGCCAGTAGACTTCGGGCATCAATGATTCGCCGACATGAAAACGCGGCAGTTTTTCCCGTTCCACCAATAAAGTCGAAACGCCGGATTCAGCCAGGAGTGCCGCCGTGCTACAACCGCCGGGGCCTCCACCGATGACGATGCAATCGTAAGAGTCGTTCATCTTGTTTCAGGGTGTGACGATTTCCAGGAGTTCAACCGCCGGTACGCCGTTACAGTAGATTAGAGCCGTCCGCCCATAACAGGTGTCGCCGACATTCAACCCGAGCAACTGTGCCAACTCTTGCCGGGGCGTGACTTTCCACAGGGAAAGCAAGCGCACCTTTCTCAACACGTTATGCTCGATCAGGATCCTGCCAAGGGGCGTCTGCTGGGATTCAATTTCCGCGCGGACGTCCGGGCCCAGAAAATCGAGGTTGAGGCGAACGATGCCGAATTGTACCACGGACTGGTCGGTCTGCCGGGTCAGCAGGATCTTACGCGAGTAATGGGACGTGGTCCAGCGCGTTTCGAGTACGACCACATCCACCGCGCATTGATGGTGTTCTTCGACGGTAACGGTCATATGTTCGTCGTGGTCGAGCAGTTTCTGGAAGGGCTCTTCCATGCCCTCGGACGAAACCTCTTCAAACTGCCCCAACTCGTCCAGCGAAGCGTAGAACAGGTGGACCAGCGCATCCAATTCCGGTGTGATGCGTGTAGAACGACTCATGGCTCTATTCTGTTCCAGTTCGCGACTCATGAGCGTCCTCACAACGACAGCAGCGGAAAACCCCTCGCAACAGCTCACATCTTTCGCACGACCGCCAGGTTGGTGTGGATTTCACTGACATCGATCGTGACAGGGGTCGCTTCTGCGGGACGTTCCAGTACGGTGTCGATCAAGTAGTAGAACAGGCGGCGCAAGGCCTCCGGTTCGATTTCGTCGGCCACGGCTTCGGCACGCTGCTGATGCTTGTCGACCAGGCGGTGCGCCATTTCGAACACTCCCGCCTCGCGGTACAGCTGGCGAACTCGGTTCACGCGGAAGTCGGCGGGGCGTTCGTCGTCGCTGACCAGCGAAACCAACTCGAACTGCTTTTGTTCGTCCAGGTTCTCCAGGGCCAGCGCCCACAAGACGGTAGGACGGCCGCCCAGCGTATCGGCACCGGCCGTTAGCTTGTTATTGTCGTCGCCTTCCCAGTCCTTCAGATCGTTGAGGATCTGAAACGCGACGCCCAGGTTCCGCGCGAATGACTTGATCGGTTCGCGATAGGCATCGACGGGTCCGGCCAGCCGCACGCCGGAAAACGCAGCGGCTTCGAAGGCGGGGGATGTTTTTAACGCGTAGATTTTCAAAGCGTCGATCGGCTTCAGGCGTTTATCGCGTGAATCCCGCCAGAACAGTTCGGCCCCTTGCCCCTCCGAAAGCTTCAAATGAGCCTGCGCGAGGCAATCCAGGATATCGGCGACGACTTCCGCGCCGAGCGTACCGATTTCGCTACTGACCAGACGGTAGCCCATGCCAATCAAGTAGTCGCCAATGTTGATTGCCGAAGGGATCCCGTACTTGTTGTGGAGCGTCTCGTCGCCGTAGCGATAGGCATCGTCGTCTTCAATGTCGTCGTGGACCAGCGAGGCCTTGTGGAAGGTTTCGATCGACATCGCCGCGCGTCGAATGGCATCGGAGAACTCGTTGACGACGTCGGCGCCCCGAGCTGAAGTGGCCGCGCCGCCGGTAAGCGCATCGTACACGGCCAGGGTGATAAACGGCCGGGAGTGCTTGCCGCCTTTGCCGAGAAAATCGTAAGCAATGGCTTCGGTCGCCGCGATCGAGTCGAGGCCGCCGACGCCTTGGCCGTTCATTTCCGCCAAGCGCGGGCCGCCGCGTCGTCGCGGCGCGATCCGCTCCAGCTCGTCCGGTTCGAACATTTTCGCGGCAGCCCGCATCAAGTGCACGTAACTGCTGGTTTGCGCGACCGGCTCCTGCTGGCGAATCTTGATCATTTCGCTAACCCAGTCCTCGTCGACGGAAGTATCGCGACAATCACTGGACAACAGCGGCACGGCCATGCAGGGGATGCCGGCGAGCAGAATCTTGTCGATCGCCTTCTCCAGGACATTCAAGCAGGCGACTCCGATGATCGCGTCGACGTAACCGCTGACAATAATTTTCAGCACAATCGGCGAACCTTCGGCCACCAGCACCTTGTATCCCATGTCCTCAGCCGCGATGCGAAAATCGGCGATGCTACAGGCCCCGCAAGTCCGGCAATCCAAACCGAACTCGTCGTACTCGGCGGGACAGCCTTCCGCATGTTTCAGGCAGTGCGGCAGCAGGAACAACCGTCGCGACGGGTCCGTGGCCGCCACTTGCTCACGCCAGAACTCGGTCGACAGCATCACCATCGTCCAGCCCACGTAACCTTCGGGCAGTCCCATTTCTTCCAGCAGCTTTCGGCAGATCGCCTCCATCTCGTCCTTGCCGAGTGGATTTGAGCGATCCAGCTTGTCAGCAACCTCGGCGCAGCGGGCGCGCATTTTTTCGCGCAGCTCCTTAGTCGGCGGAACAAGCTTCAGGTGAGCTGTCTTGCGGCGCGGGCTTTTCCGCTTCCGTTCACGTGGCGTCGCGTCCGAGGTTTCCTGCATGGGTGCCGTTGCCAAAGTTGATTCCTTTTAAACACTCGGTTGGTGTGCGGGGCCCGTATCCTGCTCAGTCCGCGGGAGCAACTGTCGCGTTGCCTGACCGAGCGCAGAGACGGTGAAGATCAGCGGGTAGAGCTTCTCATAATACCACAGCTTCGCGAAGTAAAAACCGATCGGCGAGTTTTCCTGGTGCCTTCCAGTTTCCACCGCCGAGCAAAGCCAGTCAAGTCCCTTGCTGACAACAACTTGCGTGAGTCGACGATCCGCGGCCTCGGAGTCGGTCGTGCCGTTCGACTGCCGAGACGTCCGCGGATCGTGCGAGTCGTCCGCGCAAAACGCCAACAACGCCTCCACTGCCAGCGCCGTTTCCTCCACACTGCTGACAGTTCCCAGACGCATGGCGACGGCGGGACCGCCACCCCAGCCGCCGTCGGTGTTCTGATGCCGCACGAGCCAGTTTTTGCCCCGTTGCGCCGGACCGTCGGACAAGTTCTGCCAGTCACGGTAGGCCAACAGGACGCGGGCCGTCCCATATACAGGGTTCTCCTCATCAGGACGGTCCTGGTTGCCGAACCACAACGGGTTCCAGCTGCCGTCCGGGTTCTGGACGGCAGCCAGGTAGCTAAAGCCGCGAGCCACCCGCGCGGATCGACGCGGCGACGCTTCCCAGTGCCGCGCCGACCGGAGGACGTGGGCCGTCAGGTCCGCTCCGCTGCGGTCGAACGGAAGCTTGCCCCAACCGCGACAGAACGTGGGCCAACCCCCATCTCGATTCTGTAATTGTTCCAACCATCGGGCACCCCGTTCGATGGCTTGCCGTAGGACTGCGTCACTCGGAGGGCATTTGTCACGCGGGGCGTGACTGACGTGGGGGGCGAGCTGGCTGGGGGATTTGTCACGCGGAGCGTGACCTACGTGACCGGGGGAATGGCAAGGTTGAGCGAGTGCGGCGAGGGCCAGCAGGGCACCGGGAGTATCGTCCGCATCGGGAACAGCCCCGCTCAGGTCGGTCCAACCCCATCCTCCCGGCGCTGCTCCCGTGAACGGGTGGCGTTCCGCTTGCTGGCAGGAAAGCAGCCAGTCGTGACACCCCAACGCCGCCAGGTCCTCGCCGCCCACCGCCAGGGCGTTCATCGCCAGCGTGGTATTCCAGGTGGCCAGATTGGTGTCGATGGGCCAGCTGCCATCGCTACGAACCGAGGCGACGATGAACTTCAGCGCCTGCTGCGTCACGGGATGGTCCACACGGCCGGTGGCAGCCAGGCTCATCGCCACAAAACAGGTCAACGGAATCGCCTCCAGATACCCGCCGCTGGCCGGCTGCATACGGCGCAGTACTTCCAGGCTTCGGCGAACGGCAAGTTTGCGGATTATTCGTGTGAGCGGGTTTCGCGGCGGTCGACGAATGAAGCGTGCCTGCCCGATACCGACCAGGGCAGGGATGGCGTAACTGACCACCGGTAATTGCAGGAACCGGTAGACACTCTGGGGGAAACAGGCCAACTCGAACGGCAGCGGCGCGACCTCATGCCAGTCGACCAGGCCTGCCAGCGCATAGTTCGTAAGTATTGGCACCGCAAAGGTTTTGTCCTTCCCATACCGTCTTCGTAGGCCGCCGATTCCCCCTTGGTTTGCAACGTAGCGATGTGCCTTTTCGAGGCTGCTGGCGGCATCCTCGGCAGCATCCGCCAGCTGGCAGGCGGCGATCCCCAACATCGTCGTCGCGATATTGGAGTAGCTCTTGTCGGTATCTCCCCAGCCGCCATCATCACGCTGTTCGCGCAGCAACGACTCGACTCCGTTCCGCACAAGTTCCGCGCAGTGAACGCGGTCTGCAGCCGCGGACGCCGGACCAATCAGCGACAGCGCGCTCACCGCCGTCGCCGTGGCGAGTGGGGAACTGGCAAGCTCCCCAATCCAGTGGCCCTCCGACGCGCGCCGGGCCAGCAGATCATCGCGCGCCTTCGCGTAACAGGCGTAAAGTCGAGGAAGATCGAGGGCGATAGTCATGCGAGGGCAAAGTTGGGGTGTCGAAAATGCCGATACAGGCCATATGCAGGATGATAGCTGCCCTGCCTTCGCCCTGAGTCGCTCTGGCCTGTCGCATCGTGGGCGACAGTGCGTGGACATTGACGACGAGTCTAATTGTTTTCACGAGCGAAGTCGAATTCTACTAGCGAGTTTTGCGTCTTTGACGTAAAATTTGAAGAGGACGAGGCAGCGTCCGAACAAGGAAGCGGCCGCACTTCATGACGACATCTACTCGATCCATGAGCAATCCAGTCCGAAAAGGAAAGAAACGTGCCCGACAGCCTTTCTGGTCGGACTACACGGATGACGAGTTGCTTGACATGCGCATCTGCGACCTCGGCGTGCGCATTGAAGGTTCTATTCTCGAGAACCGCATCGCGCGGATGCACGACGAATTAGCACAGCGCGGCTTGAGATTCCGGCCTCATTGCTGGCTTTCCGACGATTGGTTTTCGCCGGACGGGATTCCCGGCATCGCCATTCCGTTCTACATGGCGCATCCGCGTCTGGCCCGCTTGGAACGCAACCAGATGCTGGAAGTCGAGGGTTACAGCCAGGCGTGGTGCATGAAGATCTTGCGTCACGAGGCGGGGCATTGCGTTGATACGGCGTATCGACTGTATCGACGCCGCCGCTGGCAGCAGACCTTCGGCAAGGCGTCGGAACCGTACCCTGATTTTTACAGCCCCAAACCTAACAGCCGCAGTTACGTCGTGCACTTGGAGTCATGGTACGCTCAAAGTCATCCATCCGAGGATTTCGCGGAAACGTTTGCCGTTTGGCTGAAACCGAGATCGCGTTGGCGCAGCGACTACAAAGACTGGCCGGCGCTCGAGAAAGTTCAATACGTCAATGAATGGATGGACGAGATTTCGGAGGCCAAGCCGCCGGTATCGTGCCGCGAGCGACTGGATCCAGTGCGCAAGATTCGCAAGAAGCTGGGCGAGCATTACAAAGAGAAGCGCGAACGCTACGCGATTGGCGGGCCCACCGAATTCGACGCGGGACTGAAACGGCTCTTCTCTGACGCGAACCGCTACTCGAACAACCTTTCCGCCGCCATGTTCCTGCGCCGCTACCGGCGGGAGTTGCGTGAGGAAGTGTCCGACTGGACAGGGCAGTACCAGTACACCGTCGATCAGGTCTTGAAACAAATGATCGACCGGAGCCGGGAGTTGAAACTGCGTCTGATTCGCTCCGAGCGTAACACGAAACAAGACGCCCTGGTGATGCTCACTGTGCAGGCCATGAACTATCTGCGCAGCGGTCGCCAAAAGGTAGCTTTATGAAGAAGCGGCGCGTCATGGTACTCATGGACGAGTCCCTCGTTCCCCCTGATACCTTGGAAGGCGTTAGCGACCGCGAGCTGCTCGAGTGGAAGTCGGAGTTCGATGTCTGTGCGACACTCCGTGAAATTGGCCACGAAGTTCAAAAAGTGGGTGTCAGCGATGATCTCGGCGTGATTCGCCGGGCGTTGAAAGAAGGCCAGCCGCACGTCGCCTTCAACTTGCTGGAAGAGTTTCACGGCGTCGCCGTTTACGACCAGCACGTCGCTGCCTATCTGGAACTCATGCGACAGCCCTATACGGGCTGCAATCCGCGCGGCTTGATGCTCGCGCACGATAAGGCGTTGAGCAAGAAGATTCTCACTTACCATCGCATTCCCACGCCTCGCTTTGCTGTTTTTCCGCGGGGACATAAGGTGCGTGTCCCCAAGAGACACGTCTACCCGCTGTTCGTGAAGTCCGTGGTTGAGGATGCATCGTTCGGCCTGACGAAGAAGAATCTGGTGTACAACGAAAAAGACCTGCTCGACCGCGTCGCTCATGTCCATGACGAAGTCAACGACGATGCGCTGGTGGAAGAGTTTATTGAGGGACGCGAAATGTACGTCGGGGTACTGGGAAACAACCGCCTGCAGACCTTTCCGGTTTGGGAACTGGTTTTCAAAAGCCTGCCAAGCGACATCCCAAACATCGCTACCTCGCGCGTGAAATGGGATGAAGAGTATCAGAAGAAGCTGGGCGTCGAAACGCAACACGCGCGCGACCTGCCGCCCGGGACGGACGAACGCTTGCGCAAGCTGGCCAAGCGCATCTATCGCGTGTTGAATCTGAGCGGCTACGCGCGAATGGATTTTCGCATGAAAGACGACGGCCAGGTTTTCGTGCTGGAAGCGAATCCGAATCCCAACCTCTCGTACGGCGAAGACTTCGCCGAATCCGCGTCCGAAGTCGGAGTGACCTACGAAAAGCTGCTACAACGCATCTTGAGTCTGGGGCTGAGCTATCGCCCGGCGTGGCACGGAAGTATGTGACCCGCCTGCACGCTGCCGTCCGACCTCTTTGCAGTCGCATCGCAAGCCTGATTCAAGATTGTAGAACAGTTGTCCCAACTGTTTTGCCTGATTCTCAAACCGTTGGGGACAACTGTTTTGCCATGGAGTTGCCGCGTTTGCAACGACGTGGTCAACCGCGTTACGGAAGCTGCGCGCAGACAAGTCTGCCGGCGGCATTGCGCGCGTAAACGCGATTGCGATAGACAACCGGAATCGTCCAGCAGCGGCCGGTGAGCAGCGGCGAGCGGGCGAGCTCCTCGTACGCATCGGTACTGGCAGCCGCGAGAACAAGTGTGCCGTCTTCGCTGAGGATCAGCAATTGGCCGTTGACAATCATCAAACTGCCGCAGCCAAAACCGCGCTCTTGCCACATCACTTCGCCCGTCTGAATGTCCTGGCAGGTCAACTGCACCACGCGGCCCAGATTCGAATTGCCGTCGAATCCGTAGAGGAAGCCGTTGAACAGGATGCTGTTATTGAAATGGTTGCGCATCTCGCGATTGGCGTAAACGAGTTCCAATTCGGAGTCGCCGTCGAAGGCAAACAATCCGCAGCCGACGTTGTAGCCAGTGGAAATGTAGATTTTGCCGTCGTCGACAATTGGGGTCGTGGAATTCGTACGAAATGGCGAATCCCACTCTGCGAACGACACTTCCGCGCCGTTGTCCGCCCACAGCACGCGGAGACCATCGCAGTCGAGCGTGGCGAGCAGCGTGACTCCGGCGCGCTCGAACACCGCGGCGGAACCATATCCCGCGCGATGCTTTTCCGTCTGCCAGTTTTTGTCTCCCGTGTGCTTGTCGTAGGACACAACACGGCCGCCTTGCAGGATCAACTGGTCGTCAAGCACATAGGGGGAACTGCTGAATCCCCATTCGGGCAATCGCACATCGAGGTCCGCCAACAGGTTCTTTTGCCACTTGATCTCGCCCGCATCGGCCGTGAAGCAAAACAGTTGCCCTTCCTTGCCCAGCGTGTAAACGCGTTCTCCGTCCACCGTAGGCGTCGCCGCGGGACCGCCTTCATGCAAGTTCGGCAGTAGCTTTGCCGGAGACTCGTGCTTCCAGTAGATTTCGCCGCTGTCCGCATTCAGGCAATAGACACACTCCATCCCGTCCACGTGCCCCATCGTGTAGGCTCGGCCGTCCACGATCGACAAGGAACTGAATCCAATACCGATTTCACGAGACCAGACCAGCGGCAAGCCCTCCGCGGGCCAGGCCGTCGCGAGTGTTTCCACGGTTGCGATACCGTCATGGCGAGGTCCCAGCCAGTTCGGCCAGTTCGCCGCATCGGACAATGCCGCGGCTGCCGTGAGCGTCTCGGTGCCGATGGTCTCAAAAACCTCCACCGTCGGCTCCGCCGCAGGCGTGACTGCCAGCGGCGTAGAATCCTGCCGGCCGCAACTGGATACCCCTACCAGCAGGCACGCGAATGCGAAACGCTTCATCGAAAACTCCCCTCAGTGGTTGCGAAGTGCTCTCAATGTACGCCAAGGCACGACGATTGAATAGCAGCATGGAAGAAATGATTGCCGAACCTGTTTCCTCCACGTTCCTGAACAGGCTGCCGGGTTGCCGTTGCCTCAAACAAACGCCATTGCGTTATAATCGGCTCGGTAGGTCGTCTGGTCGAAATGGGAGATCATCATGAATTGTCGAGTCACCTGGTGGATCGCGTTCGCTTTCCTTACCGTCACGGCGGAAGGAGCCGAACGCAAACCGAATGTCATTTTGATTTATACGGACGACCAGGGAACGGTGGATGCGAACTGCTTTGGGGCGAAAGACCTGATCACGCCCCACATGGACGGCCTGGCCGCCAAGGGAGTCCGCTTCACGCAATTCTATTCCGCCGCTCCGGTCTGCTCGCCGTCACGCGCGGCGGTCCTGACGGGCCGCTATCCCCAACGCGCAGGCCTGGCCGGTAACGCGGGTTCCCAACCCGGCGGGCATGGCATGTCGGCGGAACAGATCACGATTGCCGAACTGCTGAAACCCGCCGGCTACGCAACCGCACACATCGGCAAATGGCACTTGGGCTACATTCCCGAAACGATGCCGAACGGCCAGGGTTTTGACTATTCCTTTGGGCACATGGGCGGCTGCATCGACAACTACTCGCATTTTTTCTACTGGTCCGGGCCAAATCGACACGACTTGTGGAGGCAGGGCAAGGAAGTCTGGGAGGACGGTCGCTACTTTCCGCAGTTGCTGGTCGAGGAAACCTGCGCGTACCTGGAAAAGCATCGCGACCAGCCGTTTTTCATCTACCTGGCCTTCAACACGCCTCACTATCCGCTGCAGGGCACGGAAAAATGGCGAAACGCGTACGCGCACCTGGATGCGCCGCGGCGGATGTATGCCGAATTCGTTTCCAGCACGGACGACTGCATTGGCCAGGTCATCGCCAAACTCGATGAACTCGATTTGCGCGACGACACGATTGTCATCTTTCAATCCGATCACGGCCATTCGACAGAAGAGCGGACGTTCGGCGGCGGTGGCAGCGCGGGACCGTACCGGGGCGCCAAGTTCTGCCTGTTCGAAGGGGGCATTCGCGTGCCCGCGATTATCAGCTGGCCTGGACACCTACCCGCGGGCGAAACCCGCGAGCAGATGTCCATCTCGGTCGACTGGCTGCCGACGATCCTGGATCTTTGTGGCATCGCCCCGCCGGAGCACAAGATCGATGGCCTCTCCCTACAAGATGTGCTGGCCAAGCAAGATGCCGCCGGCGTGCACGAAGTTTTTCATTGGCAGTCCGGAAACGGCCTGGCCGGTCAGCCGCACTGGGCGGTGCGCGAAGGAGACTGGAAGTTGATCGGCAATCCGAAAGATACCAGCCATCGGGCTCCCTTAACCAAAAAGGACATCTTCTTTCTGGTCAACCTGCGGGAAGATCCCGGCGAAATGAAGAACCTGGCTTTTGAGCAGCCGGATCGTGTCGTGCACATGACGGACTTGCACAAGCAGTGGCTGTTGGACGTCGGCCAATAGTTGGAGCCGCGTTATTCGGATAGCGCCGAATTTGCGACAATCCGCAAGAATACAAACACGCAGCCCAAGCAAGTGTATCCGGTCGTAAGGTACCCACTCGCGGGCGCTTCGAGCTCATATGACGACGGACCTTGGCGCTGTCGGACTGAACGCGGCCTAGAATTCCTCGCGGTGGATGCGGCGGCTCGAGAGCGCCAGAACGACCAGCACGAACACGAGACTGCTCCAAACAGGCGACCAGGGGCGACGTTGCGCCTGGTACGTCTTTAAATCTCCACCGTCCAGGGCGGATCTTTCGGCAGCGTTTCCTGACAACAGGTACTGAATGGTCTGGTCCAGTTCGCCCGGTTTCGGAAACAGCGCGTACACTGGCGAGAGAACGTAATAGTAGGACATCTCGACCATGCTCATCCGGGGGCGGCACCGCACGAGCTGTTCACCGCTGGTGATCTCCAACTGCCATACTCGCCGCCCGCGCTCGGCGATCAACATCCGGCCATCGTCCAGGAAGCCGACCGCGGAGATGTCATTGCCATCAGCAGGAATCCGTTTTACGGCCATCGACTCGGAATCCAGCAGCCACGCATGACGATTGTGATAGACAAGGGCGGCCCAGCGACCGTCCGGCGAAGCGAGGGCGAATCGCGGTTCACTGGCATGTTCGACTTGAAACTCCCGCCGCGGTTTCAGCTGATTGTCATAAATCACGACGCGGCCGTCCGCGAAGCCCACCGTCACGGCGTTGTCGGCGTAGGCCAGGGTCACGCCCACATTGTCGGCGATATCGATTTCGATGCTGGCAGCCACTTCGTACCTGCCGGCGCCGTTGTTCACCAGCCGCGTCAGTTTGCCCATGGAGACCAATGCCAGGTCGCCGCTGGTTGGATGCATGGCAGCCGCGGCCGGCTTGATCAGAGGCACTCGCTGTTCCGGCCCGATCTCCGTGAACGTGACCCGCGATTCCTGTTCGTTCGTCGACCAATCCACACGAAAGATGCCGGCGCTGGCGGGAATGATCAACGGGCCGTGCGGGTCCTGCAACAGTGCAACGGCCCCCAGCGGAACTTTGGTGACATATTGGTATTCCCAATCGTTTTCCCGTGTCGCTGCGGCAAGCATGAATTGCTGACTCTGTAGGGAACGCTGGATCGCGACCAGCCGGTCGTGGTTCGCGTCGTAGACCGGCCCCATCATGGGCGGCGACGCAGGCAGAAAATACAACATCGACTTCAGGTCCGCGTACTCACGATTCAAGCGGGCCTCGTGCCAAGCGGACGTGCCCTCATCCCATTGGTACGTCAGCCCCATTTCGTTGACCGCGATAAGCTGGCCGGCGGCGGGAACGAGTTTGACGAGGCGTTGTTTGTCAAAGTAGGACTGTTCCATCGCGGCCTTCCCCGTCCCGACAACGAAGCAGGTCAGCCAGAACGCGATCGTCACCGCCACCGCCACGACAGCGCTCCTCCACTTCAGTCCGGCCCAGGCCGAGACGCTGTAGTAGATGGCGAACGTGAAGACATAGACGGGAATCGTCAGCAGTAACTGGTGGAACCAGATACCGAAACGGATGCCGAGCAGCAACCAGATGGACACGATCAGGTACCCGCCGCAAACCAAGACGAAGGTACAACCACCCAGGAATTTGGTCAGGAACAGCAGCGTTCGCGAGATCGGCTTGCTGAGCAACAGGCTGAGGGAACTGGGTTCAAACGTTCGCGGCACCAAGGGCGCCGTAAACAGAATCGCCACGAAGATGCCAGCCGCGTTGGCGGGCCCCACGATCCACTGCATCATGAGCACGATTCCGGGCCGAAGGATTTCATCGAAGCGTTCTTTCCGAATCGGCAGGGGAGGCCCCAGCGTGTTGCCGAAGTACTGAAACCGCACGGACGTGGGCGGGCTGGGCAGAATCAGTTCCGGGAACGCCGCTTCCAAAGCAAGGCGATTCAGCCGCCAGCGCTGCTGCGGTTCCAGCTCGCGCGCCGGACTTCTCGCCAGCTGCCGGGCCTCCAGACGCAGGTCATCCTGTTTCCATAAGGCCGGGTCGAACAATTCATCGCGGACCACCAGTCGGTTCATTTCGATGTGGAGCAATTCGGCGGCCTGCTTGTGCTGCAGCGGCGTTACGTCTGCCGCCGTGGCGTCCGCGTAGATCTCCGTTAGCTTGTCTCGCGCGGAGCTGCTCATCAGCGACCAGATGTGCTTTTGCGCGGACGGTTCGTCACGCTGCGCCCCGCGACGAAGCTGCAGAGCCATTTCGGGCCAGCTCGTCACATCTTCACTGGGGAGCGATGTCGTCAGCTCTTCATGAATCCCGAGCGGTGCAAACCCCAGAGGCAGCAGGGTGAACAGTCCCAGCACCACCCACATCAGCGGCGACACCAGGACTTCGCGAAACGAATCCTGCACGATCGCGACGTAGGGGCGCAGTCGCGCAACGGCTCCGAACCGCCTGGCGTTATGGAGCAAATTCATGGCTCAGCCTCCGACTGCAGCAGGTCCATGAAGGCATCTTCCAGCGAGGCTCGACGCGGCGAGATCGCCAGGATACTCACGTTACGCTCACGCAATTTGTCCACAAACCGATCGATCTCTGCCTGCTGCCGCGCCGTGACGACAGTGCGAAAGCGACCGTCGCAGGCACCGCTCTCAAGAAGTGCGTCGGGGAAGACGTGGCCGATATCCTCGTGCAGCCCGGACAATTCGAAAGTAACGTCCAGCTGGTCGGATCGGCGGCGGGCCAATTCGCCGACGGGCCCGACGAAACGCAGTCGGCCTTGCTGGAGAATCGCGACGCGGTCACAGACCAACTCCACTTCCTGAAGGATGTGACTGTTCAGAAAAATGGTCTTGCCCGCGTCACGCAATTGCAGCAGCACGTTGCGGATCTGGGCGAGATCGGAAGAGCACACGTCTGAACTCTAGTCACGTGGCCTTATCTCGTAT
>CALBSZ010000609.1 GCA_937967665.1 uncultured Planctomycetaceae bacterium | reverse complement strand
CGTCCACATCTACCTGCCGTTCATGGGAACCTACGCCAAGGACACGTACGAAACGGCCAGCCGCGCGGCACTGGTCGGCGGCACCACGACGTTGATCGAAATGTGCTGTCCCAGTCGCGCCGACGACGCGCGGGAAGCGTTCGAGTTATGGAAGTCGAAAGCGGCCGGGATTTCGGCCTGCGACTACTCGTTCCACATGGCCGTGACCCGGTTCGACGAACGGACGGCGGCGCAACTGCGTGAAATCGTAGCGGACGGGATCGCGTCGTTCAAAGTCTTCCTGGCCTACAAGGGGGCGCTGGGGATCGACGACACCGAGCTGTTCCAGACACTGGCCTTGGCCCGCGAACTGGGCGTGATCGTCACCGCCCATTGTGAAAACGAATCGCTGGTGGCCGAACTGCAACAGCAGCTGCTGGCCGACGGGAAAACGGGGCCCGAGTACCACGAACCGTCGCGGCCGCCGGCAGTGGAAGCGGAGGGCGTACACCACTTGATGACGTTCGCGGAGCTTACGGGCGCGCACGTGTACGTAGTGCACACGTCGTGTGCCGAGGCCATTCGCGCCGCCGTGGCCGCGCGGCTGCGCGGCGTGAACGTGTGGATCGAAACGGTCATCCCTTACCTGATACTCGACAAGTCGTTCGCGGAACGTCCCGATTTCGAAGGCGCGAAGTACGTCATGTCCCCGCCCCTCCGCGCGAAAGAACAACAAGCATGCCTGTGGGACGCTGTCCGTTCGCGGATCATCAGCACGGTCGCCACGGATCACGCCCCGTTTGATTTCGTCGGCCAGAAAGACATGGGTAAGGACGACTTCACGTTGATTCCCAACGGGATTCCGTCCATCGAAGACCGCGTGAATCTGCTTTACACTTACGGAGTGCGGCGCGGTCGCATTGATTTGAACACGTTCGTGGACACCGCCAGCACGCAGGCCGCCAGAATCTTCGGACTCTTTCCGCGCAAGGGGACGATTCAAATCGGCAGCGACGCCGACCTGGTAATCTACGACCCTGACTATCGCGGTCAGATATCGGCGGCAACACATCACATGGCGACCGATTACAGCGGATTCGAAGGGGTCGAGATCGAAGGTCGTCCCAGCATCGTCACGGTACGCGGCCAGGTACAAGTCCGCGACGGCCAATTCGTCGGCACCCTGGGCCGCGGTGAATTCCTGCGCCGCCAGCCGACGCATTAGCTGGACAGGCCCACCTTTGCGGAAATCCGCGAAAATACAAGCACGCGGCGCGAGCAAGTGGGTTCGGACGCAAGTGACCCACGCTCTTGTACTTTGTGCTCGTATCATGGCCGAACGTGGCGCTGTCCAATTTGGACCGTGATTCGCTTGCAGCCTGGAGAAAGCCCGCGGCTACCTCCGAGCCGTTTGTGAAGGTTTTTCTGAAGCGCGACGCCCCAAAAGATTGAATGTAAACGCAGGCTAAAGTATCTTGGCAATCATAGCAAAAAATCATGGTTGCCAATTTGCCCCACTTTCTTGTTGATGTCAGGGCGGGCCCGGCCGCGAAGTTTTCAGGCTGTGTCACGGATCGTCTTCTAGCCTTAGCTTCCCTGTTCCGACTCGCATTACGACTTTTCTGCCAGGCGTCGAACACGGGCCAGGACGGCCGGTCTCTACACCGCTCTTTTCTTGCGTTACCTGCCGCGTCCTTCAGCAGCCACTCTTGCATTCTGCAATCGCCTCCAATTAGCAGGAGCCCCATTCGATGTCCGGAAATCGCCGCCGCCTAACCAGGCGCGCCCGCCCTCGTCGCCGCCGGAAGCTCCGCAGTGAATGGTTGGAACCCCGCCATTTGCTCGCGGTCACCGCACAGCTTGTCAATTCGCCAGATTGGGTGGATCAGGGCCCGACTTCGGTTTCAGATACACGGATTGTTGGCCTTGGCGACAACTCGGTCGCCGGAGCGGTCCAGGCGGTTGCTCCCCACCCAGACGATGCGAACATCATGTATATCGGCGCAGCGAGCGGCGGCATCTGGTGGACGACAAAAGCGAAGGCAGCGGACCCGGAATGGCAGCCACTGACCGATCAACAGCCGTCACTCTCGATCGTTTCACTTGAATACGATCCGGACAATCGCAACATCCTCTACGCGGGTACAGGCAACGTGACGAACGGTGCCAGGAACGAGTTGACCGGCATTGGCGTCTATAAGATCACGCGGTCGGGCAACAAGCATACGATCAAGCTGCTTGGCAGCCGGAGCCCCGCCACTCCCGGAAGCAGTCGCGCTCGCGGACTGTCAGGGTTGCAAATTCACAGCGTCGTTCCGATGCACGAGGACGATGTCATTTTTGTCGCGGCCGAAGATTCGAAGGAGAGTCGGCGAGGCGTAACGACGGGAGCGACATCCAAACAAGATCGAGGCGGGATCTTTCGTAGCAATGATGGTGGTAATACCTGGCAACGCATTTCGGGCATGAAGGGCTTGCCCAAGGGCACGGCAACGGATCTGGTCTGGGAAAAATCCAGCAACATCTTGTGGGCGGCGATTCCTGGCTTCGGCAAGAACAACTCGACGGCCGGTGTCTACTACAGCACAGACGGTGGAACGACATGGAAAGATGCGAGTCTTCCCGACAAGACGCACATCAAGAGTACCGTTCGAATTGATTTGGCGATTGGCGGAACGAAGTCGCCTTTACTTTCCTTGAGGCGTCCGAATGTATTCGCTGCTCTAATTGTCAAGAGTGCTATTAACAACGGTACGCTGAAGCAGATCTTCGGTGATTACTCTTCGGCCACTTCAAAAACGGTCCACTGGAGAAAAATCGGAGAATGGCCTGATCAGAAACTATTGCAATTTCATGTCGGCAGCCAGGGCAAAAAGAATTTTGCGATGGCAGCTGATCCGATCGACAGCAATGTCTTTATTGGCGGAGATCGTCTAAACCGTTTGTTGGGATTGGAATCATTTCCGTGTGCGGATGATACGGACGAAGGCAGTGTATTTCGTTACGACATCGAATTCTCGTCTACTTCGCAGTCGCATAGAGCCTGGAGACCCGTAGTCTGTAATGCGGCAAATGATACAGCACCTCATCCCGACTCTCGTGCGATGGCGTTCGACAGAGATGGCAATCTCATCCAGGTTGACGACGGCGGTGTTTACAAGCTGACTCATCCCAACGACTACTATCCCGTGATTGGCGCCAAAAAAGCCGACAATACCTTCACGCTGAAACGAGTAGGACTCAGTCCCACTAACATCAGTGTTGGCGCTACAATTACGGTATTCGGCGACGGAGCTAGCGGGAAAAACGACGGCGAATACAAAGTAACTGATGTGTCTCAGATCCCCGAAATAGTTGTCGAAGTGGATCCCGCCGTAAACGCGGTATCGAACGATTTGGGAGATTTTTTGAACCCGCTTCCACCGGCGCCATTTCGTGGGAGGCTGACCCCGAGCTTTTGGTCGTCGCTCAACAAGGGGCTGGCGGTCACCGAGGTCTATTCGGCTGCGTACGACTCCAAAAACGATCTGATTATTGCCGGGACTCAAGATAACGGAACGATCCGACAAAAGAACTCAATTGATCACGCGGACAACACAGCGTGGACAGCGATCAGCGGCGGTGATGGAGTTGCTGTTGCGGTCGACACGGCAAGCAAGTCTGGCGATAAGGAATCACTTCACTATGTAGATTCGTTGAACCCAAATTCTCCATTTCGATATCTCGAGCAGAGGTTGTACGACGGCTCAGAATCGCCTCCCGAGATAGCCGACTCGAAACGAAACGCTCAATCACAAACAACAACAGGGCATTTCGTCTGGTTTGATCCGCAAGATCGTCTCTTTCACCCTTTCGAATTGAATGCCGACGATCCGAAGAATCTGTTGCTCGCGACCTGTGGTGTCTACGAGATGAGCAACACGTCGACCGAGTCGCAGTTGGGAACCGTAAAGCTGTTCGGCGACCGTCTGTTGCGCGTGCAAACGCCCTCTGGTCTTGGTTGGGGCTGCACGCGGAAGTTCGACAAGGACGAAGGCTACAACAACATTGACCAGCTAGCTTACGGCGCTGGTGGGATGATCTACGCTTCGCAGGGGCGGCACCTGGCTGTGCGAGTCGATGGACCGGGTGGGAAGCTGCTGCGTATTAATTCTCCGCCGGGCGTAAGTGAGATTCGCGGCATTGTGATCAATCCAGACGATTTGTTCGTCTTCTACATCATCGACAAAACGAACGTTTATCGAGGTGCCCTAAGTATCGATAAACTAGTAAGGAATCAAGATAAACCCGTCAGTTGGACGACGATCACCGGGAACATACGCGTCGAGAACTGCGGAGTATCGCCGTCTTTAACCCCACGACCAGTAACCATGCGGACGAACAGATCCTCGTCGGTGGCTTTGGCGGCGTTTTCCGGACAACGGACCCCAAACAAGGGAAGAACAACAGGTGGTATGAGATCGGTAACTGGCTTCCCAATGTGCTCGTGACCGACTTGAACATCGTCCAAGACGGGTCGACGCACGTCGTGACGGCAGCGACCTGGGGACGTGGTGTGTGGACGACCGAAATCGGTGGGGCGCTGCCGCAATTGCAGATTACTGGCACGTCCGGTGATGACCACATCCGCATTCGCGTCAATGAATTCTCTCCGGCCCTGATTGATGTCGAAGAGTTTCTTAGCGTGGCACCCACACACGTGGGAACTTTCGGTGTCCATCAATTGAGCGACATTCGATTCGATGGATTGGGCGGTAACGACGAGCTGGATATTGATCTAAGTAATGGACTGATCAATGTGCCGATCACGTTCGATGGCGGGGTTGGCGGTAGTGACACGCTGCGGTTCGACAGTAGCAACCCCGTGCAAAAGTTCTTCAAGAAACGCGCGCCCGTTATCGGAAACGGAACGTTCACAATCGTTGACGGCAGCAAGCAGGTTGTGAGCTACCTGAATCTTACGACCGTAGATAATAACCTCAAAAAGAAGGGGAAACTTTCCCAAATCAAAACGGGCGCCAAGGGGATGTCCGGGGCCTCGGGAAGACTAAACGACGGATCGGCGCTTGCCAAAAACGTCGCTCCCTTTGGTTCTTCGCTAGGTCGGATGACCAACGGCGAGACGGACGAAGTTCGGGATCCTGTCGTGGACCCGGTGACGACGGCGTCGCAGGCGGTCGAGCGGAGCGGGTTTAGCGGAGCGGAGATCCTGACCCGCATCTTCGAAGGCGATCATTCCACGTTTCGTTTCGACGATATCGAAGAGACGATCAATTCGCCAGAGGAATTGCGGGCAGCGTTGGATGCGATCGACGCTACCGACGGAAACGTCGTGATCCTGGAAGACACGACCGAACGCCTTGTTTACGACGTGCGACTGGAAGGCATTGAACTGGACGGGCAGGCCTATCTTGAGTTCGGCGCGTTGGCGGATTCGGTGAGCTTCACCGGAGATGTTCAGGCAACGGTGCAGGCTGATGTCCACATGAAGCTGGGGGTTGACGAAGAGGGCTTCTTCCTGGACGCAACAGGTGTCAGTGGTCCCGAATTGGTCCTCAGCAAGCTTGCAATCAGCGGCGACGTCGACGTTGGCGGATTTCTGGGACTGGCGAGCGTGTTGTTTTTGAACCCGACCCTTACCGTCGATCCAGCAGTCCGGGTTGAGGTTGATTGGAAGAAGCCGGGCGCGGTTCCATTCACGTGCCAGAGCGATAATCTCATCGGCTTACACGAATTCGATGCTCCCATTGAAGACCTGGTGGATGTCACCATTAAAG
>CALBSZ010000608.1 GCA_937967665.1 uncultured Planctomycetaceae bacterium | reverse complement strand
CGACATCCACGCGCCTTGATGCGTGTCGTTGGCATCCCTTTCCGACGCTGCTACAATGCCCCTCGAACGCGATGGACGCATCGGGGGTCGGAGCCTGATGCGATCAAGGGTCGACCCGCTAGGGCGGCCGGCTTCGCGGGATACGGCCGGTCGCCCTATCTTTTTCCCGCTGTCAGAACTTCGCCCCGCCACGCCCCACAGGGGGTCAGGGGGGCCACGCACACGGAGACGCGCCATGGGATTGAAGCTATACGAATTTCCGCCGGACCTTCACCGCCACATGGTCATTCTCGGCTACAGCAACGGCCAGGCCATCGGTCGCGTCGTGGTCTGGAGCATCCAGGAGCCGCCGGCGGGAATCGCTGCTGATGAGCGTTGGCTCCTGACCACGTCAGGCGTGATTCGCCTGAAGATCGGATCGCCGGAGCTGCAAGAAATCGAGAACGCGTGGAACGCAGAATCAATCGTGGCGTCAGTCGAGTTCCCGCCGGAGATCACCGAGGACTAAACGCCTCGCCATCAGGGCACACGATATTCCAATTACCTGATTGGTAATGGAATTTCAGCGGCCAAATTCCAAAACCCTTTACCCGGCACGTAATGCAATTCCGAGATCGCATCAAGGAGCTTCGTCGAGTTCCGCACAACCCCGAAAGCCCCCTGGGATCGCAATTCTAGATATCGGCGATTCCAGGGGGCCAGACCGGCGGTGTCCATGAACGTCACCGAACGTCGGATCGATGAGATTCGCCCATATGAACGAAACCCGCGGGACAACGCCGCGGCGGTCGACGCGGTCGCCAAGTCGATCGAACAGTTCGGATTTCGGCAGCCGATCGTCGTCGACAAGGACGGCGTCATCGTCGCTGGCCACACGCGATGGCTGGCCGCGCGTCAATTGGGACTCGCCACCGTGCCGGTGTTGGTTGCGGACGATCTCACCCCCGAGCAAGTTCGCGCGTATCGCATCGCAGATAATCAGGTGGGCACGCTGGCTAAGTGGGACCTGCCGGCGCTCAAGCTTGAGCTAGGCGAGCTGAAACAAGCCAACTACGATTTGGCACCTCTGGGATTCAGCGCGGGCGAGCTTTCTCAGCACCTGAAGCTTACTGACCCGCGAGAGGGCAATACCGATCCCGATGACGTGCCGGAGCCGCCCGCCGAGCCGGTCACCAAGCCCGGCGATCTATGGCAGCTGGGCGACCATCGTCTACTGTGTGGGGACGCCACGAGTGGTGATGAAGTCGATCGGCTATTCGGTAGCGACAAGGCCGATATGCTGCTAACCGATCCACCGTACGGCGTGAGCTACGTGGGTAAAACTACCGACGCGTTGACGATGGCCAACGACGACGTTACTGAGGAAGCGTGGGCGCCATTTCTTACGAACTCACTTGCCCACGGTCTCCGTATTTGCCGGCCCGGCGCGTACTGGTACTCCAGCGGACCACAGGGTCCATTGCTGTCGATGATGATGCAGGTTTGGCGAGACATTGGGACGCTTCGCCAAGTTCTAATCGGGGAAAAAGACACAATCGTTCTAGGTCGCAGTGAATATCATTATCAGCACGAACCAATATTATTTGGTTGGGTTCCCGGTCCGCGGCACGAACTTATGGACCGATCTCGCTCGTCGATCTGGAAGCATGACCGACCAAAAGCAAGTCGTCACCATCCGACGATGAAGCCGGTCGCCCTGTTTGCTCACGCTATCGGCGATGGCTCTGTTAACGGCGAGATCGTGTACGATCCATTCATCGGCTCGGGTACGTCGTTGGTTGCTGCAGAGCAAACCGGCCGCCGATGCTACGGTCTCGAAATCGACCCCGTGTATTGCGACGTGGCCATCCAGCGGTGGGAACAATTCACTGGGCGACACGCCACCAAAGTAAGCCAGGGCTCTGCGGCATGACCGACTCGACCGAATCTAAATCGCCAGGCCCATCGTTGCCGCTGATTCGGCCTGGCCACGTGCGCGCCGACCTTGCTTTGATCGAGCAAGCGATTCGCAATCAGCACCCGATCAACGACCAGATTCGCGACAACCTACCCACGCTCGTTGCTCAATTCGCATTCAACCAAGACGAACAGGGCAATCCTGTCACAAATGACGCGCGCGTTCGCATCCGTGCGATGTCGATACTGGTTATGATGATGCGAGACAACACCCACTTGCTTCTCAAACTCATTGAGCAGCACGGCCTCGCGTTGGAAAGCGGACTGATCATTGATGGCCAAGTCGTCGAACGCGACGAAGACGTTGTCGAAGATGCTGGGCTCACAAACGACGACATTTCCGACCAGCTCGCTCGCTTCCTTGAGTCCGAAAAAGCGCTTGCTTCTGGACTCGCTGCTGCAGAGGAGAGTTCCGAGTAAGTGGTGCCCACACACGCCGCATCTAACTCAGCTGATCTTCCTGGGGATCGACGATCTTGAAGCGTTGTTCGGCGGGGCGGCGGGCGGCGGAAAGTCTGACGCGCTGCTCATGGCGGCGCTGCAGTACGTCGACCAGCCCAACTACGCCGCGCTTATCCTTCGACGCCAGGCGGTCGACCTGGAAAAAAAGGACTCGATTCTAGACCGCGCGAAAAAATGGTGGCTGCCCCTCGGCGTCAAATACCAAGCGCGCCATCGGCGGTTTACGTTTCCCTCAGGCGCGACGATCGAGTTCGGGCACCTGCAAAACCCGGATGACGTCACGAACTATCAGTCGGCCGCGTTCAACTACATCGCCTTTGATGAGCTGACGCAATTCACGCCCGACCAATATCTCTATATGTTCTCCCGGCTGCGACGAGCGGCCGAGAGCGACATTCCCTCGCGAGTCCGTTCGGCGAGCAATCCAGGCGGCGCCAATCTGCTGTGGTATCGCGAACGGTTCATGTCGATCGAGTTCGCGCGGCAGATTATCGAAGGCACCAACGCACCAACGTATGTCCGCCACTGTCGGCTTCGTAACGGCGACGAATACCGCCGCTGGTTCGTGCCGTCCATGCTCGAGGACAACCCGTCGCTCGATATCGCCGAATACGAACGGGCGCTCGGGGCGCTTGATATCGTCGAATGGAGCCGGCTGCGTAAAGGCAACTGGCTAATCGGCAAGGCGGGGCGGTTCAAACCAGACTGGTTCCTCAAGCGATACGAAATCCTGAACATCGACACTTATCGCATTCTGACGCCCGAGGGGAATGTCTGGAAAGCGTTTCACGTCCGCAACGACTGCGAGCGGTTTATGACGGTCGACCCAGCGGCGACCGCCCAGGAGCTGGAGCAAGAAGTCAAAGGGCAACGCCCGGCCAGCCATTCCGTTATATCGACGTGGGACTACATCTCCGAAGTGTCGCACCTGCTTTGGCGAAACGTGGTGCGACTGCAAGCGGAAGTTCCGGACGTCACGAAAGCGATTTACGAAGAGTGGCAAGCGCAGGGGCGACCGCAGCTGTTCGTAGAGACCGACGGCATCGGGCGATCGGTGTTTCAGTATCTCGAGCGCGACTATCGGATTCCCGTGCTCGAAGTTGCCACGCACGGTAAAAACAAGGTCGAAAGGTCGGTCCCCGCACAAAACCAAGCGGCCGCGGGTCGAATAATTCTGCCGTCAGACGCCGCGTGGCTGGCTCATTGCGAGCAAGAGCTGTATAGTTGGCAAGGCACGAAAAAGGAAGTCGCCGACCAGATCGACACGTTGTCGCACGCGGTCAAACTGATGCTCGACGGAAGCATCGGCGGCGAATTCATCTTCGACGGCGTCAGTTGATTAACCCGAATCCCGGAGCACATACCATGGACCTCAAGCAGCTAATCGAGGCGATCGAGGCGCAGAACTACCCGAAATCCCAAGTGCACGAACAACGAATCAGAAACGTCACCGATGCAACCGTCAGCATGGCTCGCACGATTTTCAAAAACGTCCCGCGGTGTTCGCCGCGAACGCACGCGATTCGGTTGCTGCTCGAGTCGTTGAACTATGCCAGGCAAGCAATCGCGCAAGATCGCGTTCACGAATCGTTGATGGTGTCGGTCGACCGGCGTCGCCAGTTGCTGAGCCAGTTCAAAGGCAAGAAGCAAGACCGGGAAGACTTGGCATTGGCCTTGGGCTTGACTCGATTGCCGATGTCCAAGGATGATATCGAAGTCGCCGATACGTCGTCGTCGGGCGACGAACAGGACGAGTCCCATGCTCCGAACGCACCCGATAACCGGCCCGTCTCTTCCACTGCTTAGCCAGATCGTTCGCAGCGACCCAGCGACGATCGGTGGCGGCTTCGGCGGCGCTGGCGTTTCGCTGATCGTGTGCTGCATACGGCGGCGCAGGCAGTCGGGAATCGCCCGACGACTAGCGCAGCCGAGATCGTCCGGCAACGAGCCCTTTCCGTTTCTCGCGGGCGGTTCTGCGACCATCTTGGAATTCGAGGCGTTCATTCCGGCCGATGCGTTTTCTCAGGAAACCGAAGTCCAGGCGCCCGTTGACGAGCCTGTGGGGTTCGGTCCATGGCCCGACGGGTCGCGGCAGGTAACGCCGGTGTCGCCATTCGGGCCTTTGCCATAGTGCAAGGGCAAGATGCGCTTCTGGCACTGTCGCGACAGTACGCGGCAGTAGCGGCTCCATTCGATTGCCGATATTACCTAGACTACCGATATGGGCATTCTGGCGGGCACCTTTTCGGTACCTTTTCGGTACCTTTCAGCGCTTTTTCAGCGCTGCGCCCAACGATATCGGAGTGAATCCGCTACAAGAGTGGCATTGCCACAAAAGCCGTGGCGACCACGAATCGAGACTATGAGTCATTGCGTCAAGCAGTCGCTGATGGACTCGCTGCCTAGCGTCGCGTGGCTGGGCAAGATCACGCCGAGAGCTTCTCGGCAGAATCGCTGCAGGCGGCCTTCGGTCGTCTGAGCGGTCCCGCGCGTGATGTTCCATTCGTAGGAATCACCGACCGCGGGTACCGTGTTGACCTGCGAAAGCACCGGCGCGATGCCGATGCCGCCGCCGTACTGCACGGGGTAGCAAAACGCCTCGACAATCCAATAGGCTTCGATGCCATCACCGGCTGGCGTGTTGTCCTCGAGCAGCTCGACGACCAGCTTGAGCGTTTCGATATAGGTGCCGTTGATCGTCGGGGCACCGAACGCTGTAAAGTCGGTCCAGACAACCGATCCGAGCTCGCCGATGTTTTGGAATGTCCTATAGCTGGATTCGGGACTCGCCTTTGTAGACGCCGCGCCGGTCCCGTACTGACCGACCCACACGTTTGCCAGGTTGACGTTTTCGACCGATGGGACGAACGTCGTGTCAGGTTGCCGCGCCAGTAGAAAGCCGGCGACGTATCGTTGCCCTGCGACTAGCTTGGCGAGGGGCAATTCCGCGTAGGCTTCTCCAGCCGTTGTCCCGCCGGCTGTTTGGGCAATGTGAATTGCGAAACCACCGAACGAAGGCAGGGGAAACGTGTAAAACGACGTCGTCGATATCGCCGACGGGAGCTGTGTCGTCTCGAACTTCCAAGGTACCGCGTAGCCGGTCTCGGGATTGTTGTCGAAAAATGTCCCGCTCGGCGGCGTGTTGTCCGCCATATCACCGTTGGCGAAAATGCCCAGCTGTTCGGTGTTGTATGGCGACGCTGTTTTGATCGCCGTCGATATGGTGCCGAGCCCGAGTTGCTTCCAATCGTGCGGACGCGTCAGCGGCGAGTGATTCCACCGATAGACTTCCTTGCCGCGGCTGTTGGCGTCGTCGCCGCCGCTCGTGCACTGAATGTTCTGCCTCCCGATATACGCGAGCTCGTGGTTGCCGAAGTATGGCGTTGACGCGTAGTCGGTGCGGCCGTAGTGATCGATTGCCGGCGTGATCAAATCTTTTGCGCGAGCCGTGTTGCGGCTGTCGTATTCGAGGCCAAATGCAATGATCTGAGCCTTGCCCTTGTTGGTCGATCGGCTGGCGAAGTCCGTGTTGTCGACGGCGTCGCGCTTAATCGTGTGCGAATTCGCGAGCATCGAATCGATAAGCCGCTCGTAAACCGTGCGGCGATCGACGTTCCCGTCCGCGTCTTTACCCGGGTGCCCGATTCGATTCAGCGACGTCTCGGAATCCGAGAGGCGCCCCATCGCGAGATCCGCGAGAGCCTGACGACGCTCCTGATAGTGATCTTGCCAGGCCGTGGTCTGTTCGTTGAACCCTTCAAGCATCGCCTCGGAATCGCCCAAAGTCATCGCCTCGAATGCGTACGTGATCTCGGTTACGTCCGCGTCGATCGCTTCGGCCTCTTCGCGCCACTTGTGGTAGTAATATGCGAGACGACCCAACTGAATAAACACGTTGCTGTAAGTCGTGAAGTTGTCGAGCGCTGTCGGTTGATAAGCGCCGACGGCCCAGCGTCGACCTGGTCGCGTGTTGCCGGCAATGTCCGTGGCGAACTCGTGTCGACGGCCTGTCGGCGAATCGGCAATCGTTGTCAAGTTGTGAGCTCGAACCAACAGTGGCGAATGGTCCAGCGGCGTGAACTTGTCCGTCGCGGCGTCTTCCCACACCTGCGACGTGGTGACGTTGACGCAAAACCGTTGCGGGTTGGCCGCAGAAATGCCATGCGGGTTGCCGTCGGTCTCGGCCGTGCCATCGCCGGTCACGTTGGCGTCGGCGCCCAACCAAGTATGCTCGCCCGTGTAGCCGGCGCTCGCGGCGCTTGCGCCGATCTGAATGTCCGCAACAGTCGATCCAATGATTACGTTACCTTCAATCTGCAGCGTGAGATTAGCCCGATCAACGACACCGACCCCGGGAAAGGACGTGAACTGAGTCGAGGGCGTGTTGGGCGCGGTCGTGTAAACTGTGTTATTGACGAAACGGACCCCGACCTGTTCGTTTTCGCCAGGTCCCGCAATGATGGCGGACGTCTCAAAGTCGGTCATCATGCAATGCGAAATCGTGGCCAGAACCAGATTGGTTCCAGTTTGGATTGACAACGCGATGACGCTGAACGCGTGGGAACCCTCGAAGATACACCGATGCACTCGGGTATAGCTCGAGTAGCCGATCACGACGCCGTTGTTCGTGCCATTGCTGCTGACGAAGCGGATACCCTCGATCGTGAACCAGTCCGGCGCCTTTTGGAAACCGGCGAACCCGATCAGCGCGCCGTTTTGCGACGAGCCGGTCATGTCAACGTGAGCACCGCTCCCGGGCGTTCCGTCGTGACCTTGTCCCACCTGCGGCAAAATGTGGAAGTGCTCGTCCTTCGTGTGCCCCGTCGACGTCACTGAGCCGATGTTGAACAGGCCAAGATCGCCCGTGTCGTAGCAATACAAGATTTGATGCGGATCACTACGACCACTCGCCCACGTCAACCAGTTGGGAATAGACGTGTAAGCGTTGCCTTCGTAGTCTTCCGTGATGTTCCCTGCGGTGCCGAAGTTGACGTAATCGGCGTGGGCACCGCTGGGGTCGCAGATCGACCGTTCCATGGGCGTAGATTACGTGAAAAGAGAATCGGCGATCGTTTCGCTGCTAGCGACGCTCGGCAATTGCACGTTCCAGGCGTCGCCGAAAAACGACTGAATGACACCGGCGCGATCGTTGGTAACGGTCAGGTCGAAGCGATCGCCTTTGACGAACGTGGTCGTCTCGCCTTGAATGATGCCTAGCCCGATGCCGGCGCCGTACTGTACGGGCGCGAGTGCGATATCCCAGAAGTCGATTGTCTCGCCGGTATCAACGTCGTCGTCGACGTCGATCCACACGAACACGTCGTCTGTGATGTTGGCGGGCATCACGAAGAGCGTCGAGTACAACGTGAATGACGTCGTAAAGCTGCCTTGGGTCACTTCGATAATGGCGTCACCGGAAACGATCGGCGTGCCCGCCACGGTGCCGACGTACACACGAGCCTTCTTGCCGGCCGTCGCCATCGGGCCTGTGCTGCTTGCGCGAATGCGCACCATCAGCCAATAGCTCTTGTCGGGTTCGAGCTGGTCGGTGACGTCTTGCTTGACCGCCTGATCCGAGGCGGCCGTTGCCTCGAAGCGAATGCCGACGTGCGGCGCCGTAATCGTCTGCAGCTCGATGTCGCCTCCCGGAAATGGCCCGCCGGTGACGAGCTCCCAGGCTGTCGTCGTAGCGATACGGCCGCCGGTGAGAAGGTTGTTGGCGGCGCCATTGATCGGCGTCATTGACGCTTCAATAGCGCCAACGCCCGGGTTGGACGCAAGGCCATATCGAGAATCTTGCGCTTCGCCGTCCCAAGAAAACGCTTCATCCTCTTCGGTATCGTCGTCGACGCAACGAATGACCAAAGCTTCGCTAGCGGGCGACAACTCCGAATCGCGACCAGAGTAGTCAGCGTGCGCGGCGATCGTGCCGACCGGGTTGGCGCCCGGCGACGTGACGCCGTCCAGTGTTTTGGTGGTAACGAGTTCGCCATCACCAACATTCCCCGACGCTGCGGTGACCGAACCGATGGTGACGACGTTGCGCGCGACGGATTCGCTGTCGATGCGCATTTGATCGATGAAGCGAGCCAGGATCGTTTGAATGTCGTCGACCGTAACGCCTAGCTCAAGCAGCACCGTCTCGCGATCTCGAAATCGACGCTCGGCCAGCGCCACGAGAACTTCGCGGCGGCCGATGATATGTTCTCTCCATCCAGCGACACGCTCCGGGAACCCGGCGATCATGTCGCGCGGCCGACCCGACGTCATGGCGTCGAACGTATCAAGAATGTCGTCCTGGTCGGTGTCGAGGTTTTGCCCGTCGGTTTTCTGTAAGTTGAAGTGCTTTGCACACTTACCGACCGGACGGAGCACGCCATTGGGATCGTCGTCGTACAAAAGTGCCATCGCAAAACCCTCGCGAAAAAATACTGAGGCTGGAACACCGAGCTGTTGACGTCGGTCACCACCCGGGCTTATCGTAGTTTTAACGGTGGGGGACATCGACGCAACCTTCTAACTCAACCGATCTCTAAATCGGTTCAGTCCCCAGCTCACCATGCAGCGGTTCCGACGGCAGATTGTCCGTCCAGGTCGGCACGTACGCTCTAGCGGTCAAGTCGTCACGGTCACAGACGGCGATATTCAGCGCTGGAAAAACGGCCTCGACACGCTCGGCAAACACGGCCGGCAGCCGCCGATTATTCTCGGCCATACCGCCATCGATTCGACTGGCTACGAGGGTAAGCCGCTAACACAGGACGAACGCAAAGAGGCGGACCAAAAACAAGAGCTGATGAACACCATCGGCTGGATCGACCCCAAGTCCGCGTCGATCGAAAAAGACGGCGGCTTGTGGGCAGACCTGGAAGTGCCAGAAGGCCAACACGCCGAAAACATCAGGTCGGGCAAGTATCGCTTCGGGTCACCCGAGACGGCTCGCCAGTGGCCGGCGTTCGACGGCCAGCAATTCAGCGACATCGTCACGCACCTGGCGTTCGTCAAGCATCCCACGGACCCAGGCCAAAATACGAACACGATCCAAATGTCGGATATTGCCGACAACCTCGTCCAATTCGCCGACCCGGAACCGGCGCCAGCGCAGCCCCAAAGCAAGAACGATCTCGACGTGCCTCAAACGAGCGTGGGCGACGATCGTCGGCTGCAAAGCATCATCGCCTTACTGGAAGAGTTCGGCATTTCCTTGGCGGATGATGTCACAACCGAAACATTGCCCGAGCAGCTGCACGTCGCGCTCAAAACGGCGGTGGCCAGCAAGACCAAGGCCCAACAGGAGTCGGATGCGATGACCAAGAATAACGAAACCGTTACCGAAGCAAAGCCGCCCGTCACGCAGTTCGGCGACGAGCACCGAAAGCGCTTGGATCGGATTCGGACGATGCGTGCCCAGCGCAAGATCAACAATGAGCAAAGCGACGCGCTGTCGGCGCAAGTTGGCCTCATTCAATTTGGTGATGATGGCAAGCTTGACGAGGTTAGCCTTGCCAATTTCGACCAGCAGCTTGACACGTTCGATCTCGCGGAAGTGGAGCAATTCTCCGACGAGCCGCGCACTCGCACGAAGGAACGAATCGAGAAGGCACGCGAAGCTGGCGCGATCACGCCGGGGTTTGCCGATCAAATGCTCGGCCGGCTGGGCACGATCCAAATGTCGGACGAAAGCGCGACGGACCAAGTCAAGCTCGTAAACGACGCGCTCTCTCAAGCGATCAAAGCCGACCAGTCGTTGCACGCCGCACTCGGCCATCGAACGCCGGGTTACAACGGCCTCGAACAACTCAGCGACGTTGAGGAAGTCGAACACCCGCCCGGCAGCGCGGAAGAGACCGACAGCGACGAACTGTCGGCCGAAGAGCAGAAGGAAGTCGACGAGCTCATCGGCTCGTACTGCCCCAGCGACAACGACGGCGACAAGTAGCGGCCGCCACCTACGACCATCCTGCGGCGATTGGTTTCAATCGCACCTAGTTAGCACGCAACTCAATTCGACAAGGTGAACTCATGGTTATCAGTGGCCTTAACGCCGGCGAAGGCACAAGCAGTCTGGTCGAATCTAGCGACTCCACGATTTTCATCGGTGGCTACGAAAAGCAGTTTTTCGCCCATCGTCCGCGCGTCTATTCCGGTTCGGTCGACAGCGGCAACACCGGCAACACCAATCAATTGCGCGCCGGCCTGACGATGGGCATTCGCGATTCCGACAACAAGTGGGCGCCGTACGACAATACGGCAACCGACGGCACCCAAAACCCCCGCGGGTTTCTCGCGCAGTCGTTGTCGATGACCGATCGATTTGGCACGGTCGAAGATAAGCTTCCGCCGTCGATCATGGTCGGTGGCCACGCCTACGTGCCGAGCCTGATCGGGCTCGACGGGTGGGCGCGAAGCTGCCTCGCCCCGCACTTCCGATTTAGCGGCGATTTCGTCGGCCGCTCCTTCGGCGCGCCGATGGCCGGCGTCACCGTGCTGGCAGGCACCGGCCCGACCACGCTGACCGACAAAAACATCGGCCATTTGATCCAAGTTACGCCGACCGGCAATTACGCCATCACTTTGATGGCCGCACAGCCCGGCATCTATCTTCGTTTCCTGAACCTAGCCAACTTCAATCTCACCGTCACGCCTGCGGTGGCCGATACGGTCATTACGCTCAACGACATCGCGGCCGACAACGTAAAGCTCGCGACCAGCAACGAAAAGCTCGGCGGCTCGTTCGATCTGTTCACGACGCACGACGCGACGGGCACGAAATGGGTTGTGGTCCCGATCCAGGGAACGCTTACGCACGACACGTAATCGGCGAGGAAACCGAACTGATCGCGGTTGGGGGCCGCAGAACGAACCGTTTGACACCAAGAGGACAGGACAATGTCTATCGCAACTTCACGCCTGCTGGCACCCAACACGCTGCGCGGCGTTCGCAAGCGATTTACCGTCCGACAAAAGCTGACGCCGGTGTTTGAAAACGTCGGCGTGCCCGTTGTCTCGCCCACCCGCGAGTACAACTACGACACGTTTGACGACACGCGGCAATCTGCGCCCCCATCGCGCCCCGGAAACCCGGCTAACGTGATCAATCCGCAGCCGGTTGGTAACGTGCAAGTTACGCTGCCGTACCTGTTCTATCGAATGCCGCTTCTGTATGCCCATATGGGGCAATTTCGGGACGTCGGCGGCGTCACCCTGGTCGATGGACGCGGCCGCAACTACATCATGCGGCAGGTGTCGTATGCGGCACAGCGTCAAGCGGCATTCCGTGAGCTGCTGTATCTCGGCATGCTTCACGGCGAGCTGTACTTCGACGAGCAGGAAAACGGCCTGACCGACATTTCGACCAGTGCCGGCGAAACCAAACTCGACTGGCAGATTCCGGCGGGCAACAAGGATCAGCTCGACATCGATGGTACCGGCGACATCATCGACGCTAACTGGCTCACCGATGCCAACGCCGACATTCCGCTGCATATCGACAAGATGATCGGTGCCATCGACGAAAAGACCGGCTTGTCGCTTAAGCACTTCCGCTGCAACCATACGCTGATGAACGCGATCTTGCAGAACAACAAGGTCAAGGCGTTGGCGGGTACCGCAAATCGGGTCGCGGAAGAGCGCGTCCGAAACCAAAACGACGACTTCGTAACGATCCTATCCGGCATCCCCTACGTGACCTGGCACGTGACGTCGGGAAGTGTGACGAGCCCCGGCGGGACGCGAATCAAGTACTTCGCGAACTACAAGTTTTCGGCACACCCGGACCCGTCGCCGGAATGGTTCGAGAATGTCGAAGGCCAGTCGCCACAGGTGAAGCGACTGGGCGCCAACCCGGAATTGACGACCGGCGCGGACTCGTGGGAAATCTACCAGCACGATCCGGCCAGCGTCGACCTGTTCAACACCGACACGTTTCTCCCGACGATGCCGAACCCGAACTGTGTTCTGTTCGGCGACGTGAAGCCTTAGCGGTCTCGAGTTTGTGCCTTTCCAATTGAAGCGCCTCGGGAGCAAGGCGGGTGGAGACTATAT
>CALBSZ010000607.1 GCA_937967665.1 uncultured Planctomycetaceae bacterium | reverse complement strand
TCACGTAGGCGAGTCTCTCCGAGGCTCGCAATTCCCGGTCTCGGAGAGACCGGGCTACGTGGTGGGCCGCTCTCGCTGTCGCTCGGTTGGCCCACCCTACGACGACGTTCCTCCGCTTCGCCTTCTCCTTCCGCCACGAACATCATCACCGGCGGCGGTGGCGCGGACGCGGTTGGCATAATCAGTCGCAACGCGGTTACGATGTTCGTTGTGTGGTCCCGGGCGATGGCCATGTCCGTGCCGTCGACGCGGCCGTCGCGGTTGTAGTCGTAACGGTTGTCGATGTCGGCGGAGGATGTCGCGTTGTCGCGAGCGCCGGCAAAGTCGAAGGCGTTGACCAAGGCGTGATCCGCGCTGTCACCCGATTCGCTGGGTGCGCTGCCGATGTAGAAGACGTGCGGTTCGGTCAGGCCCGTGCGGGCGTTGGCGAGGACGGTGACTTCGAGCCATTGCCCGACGATCGTGTCGGGTGGCCAGGTGAGGGTGACGCGGTCCGTGCCGTCCACGCCGACTCCGACGAAGAATGTGCCGGCGGAGAGAGGGGCGTTCGACCAGGTTGTTCCGTCGCCAATGCGGAACGTGAAGTCGGCGTTGCTGATGTCGATCGGCCGCGGCAGATCGAGGTCGATCATGATTCCCGTAATGCCGCGAGGATCGCTGATGTAATTGGCGGACGTGGCCGTCTCACCCGGCAGCAACGCTTGCTTGTCGGTGGCGATGGCTGCGAAGTCGGCCACGTTTCTGGCAGGATCGTTCCCGTCAAAGGCCGAATCGTTGTAAAACACGTGACGGCCGGCGACCGTGCCGTCCACCACTTGACGCTCGACGGCGCCGATGTCCGTTGCCGATCCGAACGGTCGATCGTTGTCGCGTTGATCCTTCGCCGGGAGAAATCCGGCCGCGTAATGGGCCGCGATCTGGGACGGCGTCAGCACGCTGCCGTAGATCGCCACGTTGTCGATCTGGCCGTCGAATTCGCGCACGCCACCGTTCCACATGCCGATGTCGGCGACAGTAAGAATTGCGGGTTGATCGTTGGGAAAAAACGCCGTGCCAAGAAGGACACCGTTGGCGTACACGCTGCCCTCGTCCGCTGCGTTGTCGTAAGTCGCCACGACGTGCGTCCATTCGTTTAGCGGGAAGGTGTTTGCATCGCCAAAGAAGCCTCCTGCACTATTGCCGACGCCGAATCTCAAAGCGCCCGATTCGATGAACTGTAGATGAACGGCGCCCGCTGAAAATCCTCGCGTGTTGTAGATCGCGTCGAAATCGCTCACCGGGCGGGTCTCCGGCTTGACCCACGCTTCGATCGTGATCGCCTGGTGCGTGCCGAGGTCGGGAACGATGACGCTTGTGTCCGGTGCACCGTCGGTGAATTCGGGCGACGTGCCGAGACCGGGCAGACTCGGCAGGCCAAACGTCATGCTGGGTGCGTCCTGCGGGTTCGGTTGGGAGATGGTATTGTGGCCGTTGCCGCTTGCATCTGACACGTTCGGCGCCGCCGTCTCGTTTAACGGATAATAGGCGAGCGGCGAATCACCCAGGACCAAATCATCGTAGGAATCGCTAATTGCGGCATTGATCGCCGGACTGCCGGCTTGCAAGGCGTGCGTTTCGGTTGGGCCGCCGTTGTCTTGCAGCGGGCCGAGGAGTGGGTCTTCGATGAGCATGTCGGTCGGATGATCGAACGCATTGAGGTCGTATTCGATCACGTAGGCCACCACGAAGCTGCTCTTCCGCCAACTGTCGTTCCATTGGTCGCCGCGTGTCGCCGAACCGTTGTTGATGGTGAAGTAATGAACGGCGTCCTCGTTGCCAGTCGTGTTGCTCGGTTCGCCCGATCGCCAATTGTTGTACGATGACAGGCTCGAACCGTCCGACCAGACGAAACCGTCGCCGTTCTCGGTCGATCCCTTGGCTTGCAGGCCGCCGATCCAGGGACCATGGTTGAAGAACGTGTTGCCGTTTTCCGACACATTCCAGTATTGCGGATCATTGACCAGTCCGGCGACGAACGTGTTTTCGTCTTCGTTGTTAATACTGGCCAGGATTCCGCCGGCGGCGATGGCGGCGTCGCGGGCCGCTTCCCAGGAAATGCCGCTGGGTACGCGAACGACCTCGTACCACTTGTCGGTCATCGGATCTTGCCTCTTCACGCTACCGCCGCCGCGGGCGATCAGGTTGTTGCCCAAGTCGGTGATCGGATGGGAGAATCTCTGCACGTCGGGAGCATTTGCCGCGGAGTTACCCGTGATGATGGTGCTCACGAGCGTCGTCTCGGGCTCCTCGCCACCGACCGCCAGTCCACCGCCGCCCGAACCTGCGTTGCTGGCGTCCGCCTCGTTGCCCGTCAACGTGCTGGCTGAAACAAACACGTGTCCACCTAAGCTGCGAATTCCGCCGCCATTCCGGCTGGCTGTGTTGCCGGCGATCGTGGAGTTGACTATGTTGACGTTTGAATTGACGTTGGCGTAGATGCCACCGCCTAAATCGGCGAAGTTGTTGGACAGGGTCGAACTGTCGATGCTGACCGTTCCTGTCGAGCGCGCGTATACTGCACCACCCGAATCGACATTTTCGGCCCCATCGGCCTGGTTGTTGGCCAATGTCGAGTGTCTTACGAAGGTTTCGCCGCTTCCGTTGTAGATGCCGCCACCCTCGTCGGTCGCTTCGTTGGCCGTGATGAACGACTGGGTCACGGTCAACACGGCGGATGGCGCGTCATTATAAATGCCGCCGCCGGAGGAAGCATGATTCTGTTCCAACGTCGAGGAGGCGACCCGCACGTTTCCGAAATCGTTGAATATCGCGCCCCCCACGCTCACCGCGCGATTGCCGGCCAGCGTCGAACCGGTGACGTCGACATCGCCTCCGGAATTGAAGATTCCGCCGCCATCGTCGCCGGCATGATTGTCCGTGAACGTGGAATTCGTCACGGAAACATGGCCTAGAAAATTGAAGATTCCGCCGCCATGATCATCCGCGTTATTATCGGAAGACGTCGACTGGCTCACCGTCACGTCACCGTCAACGTTAAAGATTGCGCCGCCCCTGAAAGTCGCACGATTGTCCGCCAGCGTGGTGGTGTCGATTTGGAACTGGCCCGTTTCGACAAATATCGCGCCGCCGCTGGTGGCTTGATTGTCTTCGACTCGGCTATCGCTGAGCGTGACGTTGTCGGCGCCCGAATAAATGCCACCGCCGAACGAAATCGACAGATCGCTGACCTGGCCGCCGCGGATCGTTACGCCGCGAATGTCGACTTGGGCCGCGCCATCGGCGAGCAGCAACACGCGGCTACGGCCGTCGCCGTCGATCGACAGCAAGTCCGCGCCCGGTCCGTTGATCGTCAAGCTGTCGGTGACCAACAGTTGCCGGCCGTCGAGTGTGATCGTGTTCGGTCCCGGCGGCAATGCGAACTGAATCGTTTGATGTCCCTCGTATCGATTGGCCAGGTTGATGGCCTCGCGGAGCGTCGTCTGGCCGTTGTCGGGGTCGCCGTCATCGATGTCACCCAACTGGTTGACGATGAAGGTCGCCGCGTTCAATAGCTGATACGTGCCTTCGTGCGAACCGATGTCGACCGACTCGCCGATGGGCCTTGCCACGCCACGCTGATCGAAGTCGTCCTGGCTGGCGAGCTGGAAACGTTGAACGACGTCAAAGTGAGACAGCGCCCGGTCATAGACGGCGAATTCGTCGATCCGGCCGTTGAAATAACGTTGGTTTAGATCGGGCCCCAGTCGCCCCAACACAACGTTCAGATCGAAGTCAATCGGATTGGAAACCGTGGGGCCGTTCCCGTGCGGCTGACCATCCAGGTACAGCTCCATCACGCCATCATCGACCACCGCTGCCAGGTGATGCCATTGCCCCGCGGTGTACCGTTCCGACGACGGATTGATATTTTGGCCGCCGCTCGGACCCGCTGGCGAACGATGCAAGAATCGTAGGCGCCGGTTGGCCGCTGTTTCCAATAGCACTCCGTGTCCGTTGGCCGAATCGACTCCCCCGACCATCGTTCGACCGGCAACCGCCGTATCCTGCTGGAACCAAAGCTCCACGGTATATTCGTTGTCGGAAAAGACCGCGGCGGGAATCGCGTTATTGAACGCGACGAAAGCGTCCGTGCCGTTCAAGTGAATCGAACGGTTTTGCGGGTCGGTCGAGTCGAACGCAGACGGCTGGTCCAACATGACGCCACCGGTCAGCGTGCCGTCGTAGTCCGCGCCGAGCGTCCCCCAGTTTCTGGCCGTCGTGCCGGACGTTTCATCGAACCGCAGATAGACGAGCGGGAAATCGGGCAGCACTTCCTTGGCGTAATGCAGCGAGGCACCCGCGTCGATCGCCGGGCTGCCGGGCCGCAAGCCGTGCGTCGGTGTGAAGCCCGGGTTGTCGATCAGCGGACCGACCAGCGGATCGACGCCGACGATATCACTGGCCTGATAGACGGCCTCGTCGTATTCGATGACGTA
>CALBSZ010000606.1 GCA_937967665.1 uncultured Planctomycetaceae bacterium | reverse complement strand
CCACTGGGATGGACGAAAACTTTCGCACTCGCATCCTGTTTGATTGTTGCAGTAGTCGTAGTGCCCATGCTCTGCCGCATCTTCCTAAAATCCTCGCGGCCGTCACGCTGGTCGAGCTTGGCGGCGGCATTGGGGCTGGCGGTCTTGAGCGGCAGTCTGGGCTACTTCGTGTGGGGAAAACACGTTGAACATTGGATTTCGCTCAGCCTGCCGGTGTCGACAATCGCCAGTGCCGCGATCGGGTTTGCGGTCGGGTTGTGGATGACGCGTGAGAAAATCCGGCCGATAGAGGGTAACCCCGTCAGTCGCTTTGTGCTCTGGCTCTACGCCGGACGGCTGCGGCTCGCGCTACGGCGGAAAGCGTTGATGCTGTCGATCCCGGCGATGATTTTCGTGCTTGGACTGGGGGCGTGGATTGGGCTGCCGACGGTGCTGCGTCCAGTCGAAAAAGTCGTTTCGATGTTGGGTGCGGATTTGAACGAAGTGCCTGGATACGTTGATGCCAAGCATACGTTCACGGGATTGAAGACAGACGACTGGATAGCACTGGACGAGGGCAGTTGGTTTTATATGCCGAGCCTCTATCCCGCAGCCAGTTTCTCGCAGGCAATGGAAGTGCTTCAATCGCAAGACGCCATGATCAAAGCGATCCCCGAAGTCGAAAATGTGCTGGGTAAGATCGGCAGGGTGGAATCGGCGCTCGACCCGGCTCCGGCAGCGATGGTCGAAACTTACGTCATGCTCAAGCCGCGAGATCAGTGGCGCGAGGGAATGACTGAAAGAAAGATTTGGGACGAGATCAATGCAGTCGCCACCCTGCCAGGCATCACACCTGCGTCAGCGCTGCAGCCGATCGAAGGTCGCGTTGTAATGCTGCAAAGCGGCATCAAAGCGTCGATGGCGGTGCGGGTTTACGGTGACGACCTGGAGGGGTTGTCGCAGGCTTCGCTCTCGGTGGCCGAGCATCTGAAAGAACACCATCAGGTGAACGCGGGCACGGTGAATCCCGACATCGTGATGGGTAAGCCATACTACGAGTTCGAAGTAGACCGCGAAGAAGCGGCTCGATACGGCATGACCACGATGATGGTCAACCAGATTGTCTCGGCCGGATTGGGTGGTGTCGATGTAACCACGACAGTCGAGGGACGCGAGCGCTATCCGATACAGATTCGCTACGAACGCAGTGTTCGCGAGCGACTCGACGACCTGCAAAAGGTTTCTGTCGTCACCCACACCGGTGAAGTGGTGCCGTTAGAACGCTTGGCCGACGTGAGCACCACCTGGGGACCAGGCGCAATCAACAGCGAAGACGCGCGATTGGTAGCCCACGTATCTTTCTCCCCGTCCAGCGGTGCGGGCGATATCGAAACGGTCGAAGCTGTAATGGACTCGCTGCGCTCGGCGCGTGAGAGCGGCGAATTGAAGTTCCCTGAGGGCAACTTCGAGCTGCAAGCGGTTGGTTCGTTTCAGAACCAGATCGAGGCAAATCGCCGCTTGATGTGGATCGTTCCTACGGTGATTCTGATCAATCTGTTGTTGCACTATTTGCACTTCCGCAACTTGCCCATTTCGCTCGTCGTGTTTTCCGGTATTCCGGTCGCTGCTGCCGGGGGCATGATCGCGGTGGCTGTGATGGGCGTTGATATGAACACAGCGATGTGGGTTGGGTTCATTGCCCTGTTCGGCCTGGCTGCCGACGACGGGATTGTTATGGCAACCTACATCAAGGAACGGCTGGAACGCCGAGTCATCGACAATATCGAGGACCTGCGTCAAGAGATTTACGAAGCGGGTCTCAAACGCATTCGGCCGTGTGTCATGACGACAGTAACAACCATTGTGGCGCTGTTGCCTGTTTTGTTATCGACGGGGCGAGGAGCAGACGTCGCCCGCGCGATGGCGCTACCGGTCTTTGGTGGAATGTTAATCGAGCCGTTTACGACGTTCATCGTCCCGACGGTTTACTGTGCGTATATGGAATTCAAGATTCGCGCTGGACTACGAGACGAACTGCTGGAGGCTTCGCTCGACGAAGATCCCCAGGAAAGCACTTCGCCGGATTCCATCGCTGCATAAGGAACGTCTGTTTGATGTTCGTTTTTTTGTCCCTTCTCAAAAGGAGTTGAGAAATGAAGTACGTCATTTGTGCACTCGTCATTGTGGCCACAGGTCTGTGTTCGGTTGGATCGGCGCAGGAGTTGTCACAGCGCGATCAACTGCGACGCGATCAACTGCGAATCGCCGTGCAGGGGATTTGTCCCATTTCGGGGCAGCAGCTCGGCTCGATGGGGACGCCGATCAAGGTGAAGGTCGGCGAGGAGACGGTCTTTGTGTGCTGCAGAGGATGTTTGCAGAAGCAGATCAATCCACAGCACTGGGCTACGATCCACGCCAATTTCGCCAAGGCGCAGCGGATTTGTCCTGTGATGAAGCACGAGCTGCCCAAGAATCCGAAGTGGACGATTGTCGAAGGTCAGATCTTCTTTGTCTGCTGCCCACCATGTACGAAGAAGATCGCCGCCGATCCGAAGGCGTACCTTCAGAAGTTGGACGAACTCTACACGGCATCGTTGCGGGCTAAACAGCCTCGACGATAGCCGATCGTGCCTGACGAGCCTGGGCGGTAAGCCTGGGCAACCAAGTGCTATCGGGCGCGACGTTGCTCAGGCTTTTCGGGGCGGCCAAGTCCCGCACAACCGCTGCAACCGATACAAACCAACCTCAACTGCCGATTTCGCCGGAAGTTCTGGTTGTGTCGGCTGTTTCGGCAAAATGAGTTCTGCCGATAACGATGGTGATGATGTGTAGATATTCGTTTCCAAGAGGGGGCCACGGATGGCCGTGCGATTCATATTCTGTCTGTCAGGCGTGATCGCTTTGCTGGCCGGTTGCAAGACCGCCCATCAAGTGAGAGATCCTGAGTACGCCCACGTTTCCCAGTCAGTGCATCAGGCCTGGCACGCGGCTACTCCGGCTGTCGAAGCGGTCAATCCGGTGTTCTCACACCTAGAAGGGCCACACTCGGTCGAGGAGTACATCCAGTTTGCGCTGAACCAGAATCCCGACATTCAGGCCGCGCGCAAGCAGATGGAAGCCTTTGCTCATCAGGTTCCTGTTGCCGCGAGTCTAGAAGATCCGAAGTTGGGCATGACCTTCTTTCCGGAACAAGTTCAGACTGCGGCGGGACAACAAGAGTTCGCGTTGGCAGTAAACCAGAAATTCCCCTGGCACGGGAAACTCGGTGCCCGCGCCGAACTAGTTGAATCACAAACCAACGTGGCCCGCGCTCAACTGGCCGCCGTTGAACTGGCGACGATTGCAAAAGTCAAGCGTAGCTACTACGAACGCTATCTCATAGAGGAAGCGAGTGCGGGCACCGAGGCAGGGCAGAAGGTGCCGGGCGAGATTGGGCACGTGGCAGAGGCGATACAGAAAGAGGGAAAGGCCAGCCAGCAAGACTTGCTGCGAGCGGAGTTGGAAATCTCCAACGTCGAGAATGAACTCATCCGCTTGCGGCAACGACTGGAAAGCGGACAGGCGCGTCTCGCCCGCATATTGCACATCGCCCCACAAACTAAAGTACGCGCACTCGATCGTGTTCCGACGGAGCAAGTGCCTCGCGATCTCGAATGGCTGCAGCGTCAAGCGGTGGCCGCTCGGCCAGAATTGCACGCGCAACTGGCGGCGCTCGAACGAGACCAACGGGCCGTCGAGTTGGCCCGGCTCGACTACATGCCGGACGTGACGTTGGGAGCGACGTGGATCGACGTTGCCAGCGCCGGGATCAGCCCCGTGGCCAACGGACGGGATTCCTTCCTGCTTACCGCGGGCATCAATCTGCCGATTTACCGCAAGCGGCTGGACTCGTCCGTGCGTTCTGCCGAAGCCAAGGCCGTCTCCACTGCCCGCACCTATGATTCGTTACGCGACGCGACGCTCGAAGAAGTCATGGACCTATTCGCGCAGGCCCAAAGCCAGCAGGATCTGCTGACGTTGTTCCGTGAGGACATCCTTCCGAAAGCTCGACAGACACTTGAAGTGTCGAGCCGAGCTTACAACACCGGAGAAGTTGACTTCCTGCAGTTGATCGACAACTGGCGACAGTTACTGCGTTATGAGATTAGCTACCGGCGCCTGGAAGCTTCCTTACGGCAGACGCTGGCGGAACTGGAACGCGTGGTTGGCGGCTTTACGGGCCCAAGCAGTGAAGCGATACCAACACCTCGCGAGGAACCACAACCTTTACTGCCACCACGATAGAAGAAACAGGTCAGACTGAAGACTCAGCAGCGCCGCGCTGCGAACAAGGGGGAACCAATGACGAATTCCAAAACATGGCTGCGGTCGATTCTGCCGCTGGCCCTAACGTTGACTGCGGGATGCGCACCAGCGTACCACAGCTATTCCGGTTGCTATGTCGATTGTAAGTACTGTACACCCTCGCCACTTCCGTACACGCACTACGAAGGCTGCGTGTGCCACTCATGCGCGGCGTCAAATTACTTGGCATCACATCCGCAGCCATCGGACGACGCGGATGAACGAACTAACAATGATGTCGAATCGGAATAGTGCAAAGGAATGTTGTGATCGCCATCACTCTTTGAGTTTGGCGAGATACTCTGCGGGGCTGTCCAGAAGCGTATCCTCGCAACCCGCGCAGCAAATCCACACGGACCGGCCATCGACGTCCACCTTCTGCGGCGCGCCCATCGTGCCGAGCATCTTCCCGCTGACGGGGCAGATGTGCTGCTTCTCTGCCGAAACCGCATCCTCTGGCGACAGTTTCGCGAGTTCCGCTTTCATCTTGTCCATGTCGGATTGGCCATCCCCATCGTGGGCATGGTCCCCATTGTGGTCGTTGGCCGTGGCTGATGGACCCGAATCGGCTGGTTCAGTTGAGGACGAACTGCAGCCACTCAGCGCGAATGACAATAAGGCAATAATGGCTGCGAAAGCCGTAAACTGTTTCATCGGATTCCTCCCATTGCAAGTGGAAACGAGCGTTGAAGTCGAAGGCTACGCACTTTCGCTGTTAGATGCACCAAGCGCCGCTAAACTTCACGAGATTCCAGACGATCCAAATACAAAGCCACGATTCCAGAATCTGCTAGACCTTCGGTACGATGAACAGGTCGTGATCGTCGCGTCGGAATCCATTGTCATTGCAGGACTTCCATCGCGACAGATTTCCTCGATTTTGCGTGAAGAATTAAACGCCTGATGGCATCCAAAAAGAAAAAGCAATTGAACGACCCTGCCGACTCGCCCGCGGAATTCGCGGACGTGTTGGAGCGTTGTCGCCGCGGCGAACGTGAAGCGCAGCGGCAATTGTACGATTTGTGCCATCAGCAGGTGTATCGGCTCATGGTTCGTACCGTTGGATTGCAGGACGCGGCAGATTTGACACAGCAGGTTTTCCTGCAGGTGTTCCGCAAGATTGACCAGTTTGCGGGCCGCTCGAAGTTCGACACCTGGCTGTATCGGCTTGCCGTCAATGAGGGACTTCAACATCTGCGCAAGGGACACCGTTGGAAGTTTCAACCTCTAACACGCGAGCCGATGAGCAACCAACGGGACCTGCAACGAGACGAGCAAAAGGAACTGCTGGAGCAGGCGCTGGCGCGGCTAGAGCCCGAATTGCGTTCGATCTTTGTGTTACGCGAGGTGGAAAGACTGTCGTACCAAGACATCGCAGAAACGACGGGCATTCCAGAAGGAACGGTAGGATCACGACTGAATCGAGCACGACGCGAACTGCAACAACATCTCACCGAATTGGGTTGGGAACCATGAACTGCCCTGACGTTCAGGAACTGCTTTCCGCTTACTACGACGGGGAATTGCCCGACGACAAGCATGCAGACGTCAAGGTGCATCTCGACGGCTGTTCCGAGTGTGCGCGCCAATTGGCTGGGTTTGAAAAGCTCTCCGCGCTGGCAACGAGTGTGGCTACACCTGATCCCCCTTCAGAGATCTGGGAGGAACTCGAAAGGCAGCTCGACGAAGAGCCGGCGTTTCAACCAGTGGAACAGAAGCGTCGCTCGCCCCTCACGACACCGAGACTTCTAACATTGGCAGCGTCACTTTTGATCGCCGTCGGCATCGGGTGGTGGGCATACCAGTCGTGGCACGCGCCCAATGAGCATGATCATCTTGCTGTGGATTTCGACGAGTATTTGGAACTGTTTCCCCAAGACCCTGCCAAAGCGCAGCAACTCTTGGCCGCAAAATACGACGGACATCCGGTCGAGATCGAAGCCGCCGCAGAGCAACTGGGTTACAGACCATCGGTTGCCGACGGTTTGCCCGACGGGATGACGCTCGTTTCGACGCATGTGATGAAGATGCCGTGTTGCACCTGCGTCGGTTGTGTTTGCGAGCGTGATGATGGTAGCAAGTTCGCGATCTTCGAGCACGACGAAGAGCAGCCCGTTTGGTTCGGTGATCGACCGGCAGTTGCGGCAAGCTGTTGTGGCAAGCGGTGCAGTTTGATGCAGGTGGACAGTGACCTGGTTGTTGGTTGGCAGCAGGGACGCCGGCACATCACAGTGATCGGAGCACGCGATCTAGAGGAAATCAATCAGTTGGTGGCGTGGCTGGACGACCGCAAGCGAGTCAGGCCGAAATAGCCGGATTGTGAGGTCTAATATGCAAAATCCATTTCAGACCGAATCGTGCCGCAACTTTTACGCGAAGCATTGGGGGAAGTTGTGGCTCGTCCAGGCACTCGTGCTGCTTGCAATCGGGTTTTCTGTAGTGTGGAGTTTCAAAGGAAGGCCGAGTTCGCCGACCGATGAAACTGCCGGGAACGGCCATGCTCAACACTCCGATGCGCCGAAGATCTGGACGTGCTCGATGCACCCGCAAATTCGTCGCAATGGACCGGGCGATTGCCCGCTCTGCGGAATGGACCTCGTTCCCGTCACTTCATCTGCCGGAGGTGTGCGCACGATCACGATCAGCCCCACTGCACGCAAGCTGATGAACATCGCAACCACGCCGGCCGAGCGTCGTTATGTCACTGCCGATGTTCGCATGGTCGGGAAGATTGAATATGACGAAACACGGCTCTCTCACATCACAGCCTGGGTATCCGGCCGATTGGATCGCCTATATGTCGATTACACCGGAATCGAGGTCAAGAAGGGCGATCATCTTGTCTACATCTACAGCGAAGAATTGTACTCGGCCCAGGCAGAGTTGATTGAAGCCCTCAAGAACCGACGGACGCGGCCGTCCACGACGCTCATCCAACCGTTAGACCTTGCCGCGTCTGCGCGTGAAAAGCTACGGCTGCTCGGTCTGACGGGCGACCAGATCAAGGAAATCGAACAGCGAGGAACGCCTGCTGATCACATCACCATCTACTCACCCATCGCTGGCATCGTCATCGAGAAGTTGCGACAAGAGGGTGACCGCGTGCGAACGGGCGATCGCATCTACACCGTCGCCGACTTGAGACAGGTGTGGGTGAAACTCGACGCCTATGAGTCGGACCTGCAGTGGCTGCGGTACGGCCAGGACGTCGAATTCACCACGGAGGCCTATCCAGGTGAGACATTTAACGGACGCATTGCCTTCATTGATACGGTTTTTAACAAGGAGACGCGGATGGTCAAGGTCCGAGTGAACGTGGCCAACGAGGACGGGCGACTGAAGCCCGAGATGTTCGTGCGGGCGACCGTGCGTTCGCGAGTAGCCGCCGGTGGGCGTGTGATGGACGCTGCGCTGGTCGGCAAGTGGATGAGTCCAATGCACCCCGAGATCGTCAAGGACGAGCCCGGCAAATGTGACATTTGTGGCATGCCGCTGGTCAGGGCCGAAACGTTGGGTTACGTGACAGCCGAACCGGACTCCGCATCACGACCTCTGGTGATTCCTGCTTCGGCGGCGCTCGTGACCGGTAAGCGGGCCATCGTCTACGTTGAAGTCCCGAGGGCCAAGGAACCCACATTTGAAGGACGCGAGATAGTCCTCGGTCCGCGAGCTGGTGAGTACTACCTCGTTAGGCACGGGTTGAAAGAGGGCGAGCTAGTTGTCACCAACGGCAACTTCAAACTCGACAGCGCACTTCAAATCTCTGCGAAGCCGTCGATGATGACACCGGAAGGCGGTGGTGGAGGTGGTCACGACCACGGCGGACACGGGGGCGATGAGAAACGAACAGAGGGAGAAACACACGGGAATCAAATGGTCTTGCCGTCGCAGTTCAAGTCACAGCTTGAGCAAGTCATCGCGGCTTACGATCGAGTGACGGCAGCGATCGAGGGGACCGACCTAGCCAAGGTTCGTGCGGCTTTCGCCGGCCTAGGCGTGGAGTTAGCGAAGGTTGACCAGAAGCTCCTCGTCGGGCACGCCGAAATGCTGTGGCGTGAGTACGCGATGCTGCTAGGAAACGACGTCGCCGAGGGCCGCGAAGCCGAAACGTTACGGGATGCCGATCGCCTGTACGTGGTGCTGAAGCGTCACATTCAGCGTGTCCGCGATGACTTTGGCTTGGTTCACGAGGATCACAAACGCCTTCTGGTCAAACTCGACGTCCCACCAGCCTTTCAGGCGCAACTCGCGCGGCTATGGCACGCCTACCATCCGATTGGCCAGGCACTCGCCGCTGACAATTTTCCCGCAGCCAAGCAGGGCATCGGAAAACTTCAACCGATACTCGCCTCAATCGACGCCAGCAATCTCGAAGGCGACGCCGCCTCGGTGTGGCGGAAGGAGCAAGACAACCTCGCGAAGATCGTGTCCGAGCTGAATCAAGCTGCCGACATCAAAGCGGCACGTTCAACATTTGCTTTGCTCTCGGATGAAATGATCGCGCTGGTCAAATCCTTTGGAGTGGGCGACGCTGGGCCGATCTTCGAGTTGCATTGCCCGATGGCGTTTAAGAACCGTGGAGCAAGCTGGCTGCAAGCGAATGACCAGCCCCGCAACCCCTATTACGGCGCGACGATGCTCAAGTGCGCCGATCGGGTCAGCTTGATCTCGCCAAACGATGACCAAACGTCTCCCGCCGAGCACGAGGGACACAACCACAAACATCCGTAGGACTCCCGTCCGTGGCTTTCGGCAAGAACGAAGATGGCATCCGTTTCCGACAACTCGAACCAATCACCCGAGCGGCACTCTGTGCTCGACAAGATCATCTGGTTCTGTCTGAACAACAAGCTGGTCGTGTTGTTGCTAGTGATCGCCATCCTCGGCTGGGGCGTGTTG
>CALBSZ010000605.1 GCA_937967665.1 uncultured Planctomycetaceae bacterium | reverse complement strand
TCGTTCACGCCGGTGACGGTCAAGGCCAGCGATGACGACGAAGACAAGCCACCATCGTCCTCCATCGTGTAGGGGATCGTAACGACGGCGCTATCGCCCACTCCGAGTTCGTCGAAAGCCGTCATCGGATTAAATTCCAGCTGGTTCGAGACGACCGACGCCGCCGCCGACCCGACACTCGGATCCGTGCTCAGGCCGACCACCGACATGGCGCCTGTCGAAACCAACACGAAGTTCGTGTTGTCATCGTCGCTGTCGACATCCGTATCATTGTTCAGGACGTCGGTCAGACTGGTCGTATTCTCGCCCGTCGTATCCGTGTCGGGCATCGCCGTCGGTGCATCGTTTGCGCCGTTGACCGTAACATTAAGTGTGGCTGTGTCGGATGATCCGAAAAGTGGTGCCGTGACGGATATGCCGTGGACACCGTCTGCGATAATTGCGTAGTCCGCGCCCGGCGTCCCTGAAGTTTGTGCCCCGGTTGCAATCGCCAGTTCAAAGAAATCCCCGCCGCCCCGCTCCCACCAGGTGGCTGCCGCATCGACACTCGTTTCCGTCGCCAGCGTGAACGAACCGCCCGTGTTGGCGCTGCCAGTGGGGTCTTCGAAGCGGAGCTCGTTTGGCGCACCAAGGCTTGACCCTCCGCCGAACTTATTATCGAAGGTAACGCCACTCAGCGTCAGGCTGAAACCGTCGTCGCCGTCACCATAAATGGTATAGGTCCCAGCCGGGATGACCATGTTCCATTCCGCATGGACCAGGAAGTCGCTACCACTGAAATTGCCAGGATAGTTGTTCGTTGGCGAAAAATCTCTACCGCTACCCCCCCAATCCGTGCCCGGATCCAATTCCTGTGCCGTTCCCGTAATGTTATAGACGGTAGTACCAACCGTTACGTTGCCGGTGTCACCGGCGGCGAAATCAAACCCGGCCGCCACGGCTGCGTCATAAATCGCGATCGCCTCGGTCGTATTGTTGATTTGATTGTCATTTGATCCGCCGCCACTCGAGATGTCGAGGCCTCTTGCCGCGACGCCTACGGCAGGAGCAAAGACCGTGTAGGTAAACGATTCAGAAGTGGTACCACCAGCGGGAAGTGCGTCCACGGTGGCATTGCCGTTGTCCAGCATGTACGTGTAACTGCCGTCGGTGTCCCAATCCAGGGAACCGTACGTTCCTGTGACATTCGTTCCGGGATGGGTAACGCCGTTGATGTCGGTAACGGTTGCCGGGGCACTGGCTAAATCGACGGTGATGCCGTCCGCGTGATTCGTGTCGAGGCCATCGTCGTCGGTGATCACGTTGCCTGAATCGTTGGGAGTACCTGCGACGGCACCGTCCTCGGTGACGGCGGCCGAGTTATCTTCCGCCAGAACTCCCTCGAACAATCGCACACCGGTGCCGGACGCATCCAACGTGATCGCTCCCCCTGCGACCGTGCCGACCGTGGTCGAAAGACCCGTAGCGTATTCGTAGATATCCCCGCCAGGACCCACACCGGTAACGACTCCCGAACCGGCCGTGTGCATGTCCAGGATTTCGTCGATCTTGGCGTCACTCAGGTCCACGCCGGAAAGCAATCCCAACCCGTGAATGGCGGCCACTTCCTGATCGGATAGCGTCCGGTCCCAGATACCGATATCGTCCAGGTCACCACCAAAGTTGCGTCCGTTGTTGGGGTTTCGACCGAACTGGACGGGGTTGCTCGTGTTACCCAGGTTGCTTGCAGTGTTCGAATTAGACAGGACGCCATCCGTATAGATTCGCTGCTCGTTCGATGGACCGCGAACCGCCAACAGGTGATGCCACTGCTGGTCATTCACATTCGTGTTATTGATGAGGTCGCTGTTTGGCGCCGCAATGGCCGCGCCATTGGTGTTATTAAAGCGCGCCATGCGCCAGGTGGGATTTTCGCCTTTGGCCACAATGGCTTCCCAACTGTCGTTGAATCCGTCTGAATCGACCTTCATCCAGACGGACACGGACATGGTGTTGTCGAGGAAATCAAAATCGGACTCGTTGGCGAGTTCCACGTAGTCGTTCCCGCCGTCCAACCGCACGGCCCCGCCGATAATGCCACCGCCAATGAAACTCGCGCCGTTGTTCAACGTCCCCGTGTTATCCCCTCCGGCGGAATCCGCAGCACTCGTGCCGCTACCTTCGTCCAGCTTGTGATGCGATACCAACATGTCCGTGACGGCCAACAGGCGGCGGTCTTCCAACTTTTCGGTTTGCAGCACCGTTTGCAGACGACGGGATGCTTGCTGACGTTTTTTCGCTCGCTTTTTCATGATCTTCTCCGAATGGGCTCGCTGGGCCCGCAGATGTCGAGTGACATTTGAATGAAATCATCGTGAATAATTTGCACGATCGATATAACTATTAAGATAGGTCAGCGCATGAACGATTGCAATAATTTTGCGAAATGCTTCAAAAAAAAATTGGTCCATCTCGTTCCTCGCCAAAGGCACCCGCCCGAAAGTTACAATAGAAAGGCGGTTTTCGACGTGGCTGGTCAACGCGGGCATACAAGAACGCATGAAACACATAGTTATTGTGGGTGGAGGTTCGTCGGGTTGGCTGGCCGCGATCGTGCTTTCCAGTCACTTCCCCGACAAGCGGTTTACCGTCATTGATCCGACCGCGTTGGGGGCCATCGGGGTGGGCGAAAGCGTCACGGGCGCCGTGATCAACCTGGTGAACGATCCACGTTACGGGCTGGATCGTGGTGACTTTTTCCGGCACTGCGATGCCACACTGAAGCTAGGGATCTGGTTCAAGGATTGGCAAGGTGCCGGCACCGAATACCTTGCCCCCATCGACAATCCGAAATCGTATTTCGAACACCCCCATTACGTGACTGCTTTGGAGGATTTTTACGCGATCATCGCCGCTGACGGCATCAAGCTGGGCAAGGCCCAGATTCACGCGCACCTGATGCGGGCGAACAAGACGGACCTGATCTGCAAGGACGGCATGGTCACAGACCATTTCGCGCACGCGTCGTGCCACCTGGACGCCTTGCAGTTCGCCGACTGGCTGCGCCGGGAGTGCCAGAAACGGGACAACATCCAGCACGTCGACGACAAAGTCGTCTCGTTCAAGCAAGAACCGGAAGCCGGGCGGGTGACGCCTCTCATTCTGGAAAGTGGCGCCCACATCGCAGGCGACTTCTTCCTGGATTGTTCCGGACTGCACCGACTCCTGCTGCAACCGGCTTACCAACCTGCCTGGATCGACTTCTGGCCGTACATTAAGCTGGACCGCGCGATTGCCTGCACGAAAGCCTATAACGACACTGGCGACATGCCGGTCTACACCACGGCGACAGCCATGCCACATGGCTGGATGTGGAAGATCCCAACCCAATCACGACTGGGCCAAGGCTATCTTTACAGTTCCCGTTACATTACGGATGACCAGGCGATCGCGGAGATGCACGCCAGCGGCGCCGAACCCGGCGACGCCCCGCAGGTGATTCGCTTTCGCCCTGGAAAACTTGCCACTCAGTGGCAGGGAAACGTTTGCGCCATCGGTTTGGCGGGTGGTTTCATCGAAGCGTTGGAATCGACCACCATCCACGGCATGAACGTGCAACTCAAACTTTTGGCAGAGTTGTTTCTGCCGTATTACACACCGCAGGCAGCCGACTCGTTATCGTCGAGATACAACGCGATGATGAATTGCATGTACGACGACTACGTGGACTTCATCAGCTTCCACTATCACGCCGGTCGCGAGGACACCGCTTTCTGGCGCGATTACCAGCGGCCGGAATCGATCACGGCGGCCAATCAGTTACGCATGGAATCGTGGACACATTCGTTTCCTTGTCGCGAGGACTTCAGTCCCGTCTATACGGCGCGAACCTTGATGACCTCCACGCTGGCACTTTGGATGCCGATGCTGTCGGGCATGAATTATTTGAACCAGACCCATGCGCGCCAATTGTTGCAGTCGTCCAGCAATCTCGATTGGGCGCGGGAGAATTTCACCCGCTACATTCGCACGCGTACGCTGCTTGACAGGTATGCCATCGGGCAACGGGAGGCCATCGCCTTCCTCTGTGCCGACGCGTAGCCCACAAAACGCCCATGGCCTCTACCTCCGCAGCGGTGTTGTCCAGTGCGACATGTCGCAACCGTGGCGTGCCGTTCGTACCGCCCTCGCACTTCAAACGACGACACTCGTCCCGCGTGGCTCGAACAGAAAAGTGAATTCGTTGTAATACTTACAATATGCGCTAATTTCTTTTGGGCATGCGAGGATGTGCAGCATGGTTCGTTACGCGCGCACGCGTCGCGTCTCTGGTGCTGAAGATCCTCGCCTCAAGTGACGAAAAATCGTCGCAATTTTGAGCCGCACGCGCTTTCGCATTCCTGCATCTTGCCCTTTCTCTTTGGCAACGTGGTGGTTTCCGTTGACAGATTTCTTGCTGGCAGCCATAATCCCGCTCCCTTGTCTCCTACCAACGCGGAATCATGGCCGTTTCCCGTCCGCTCATCCTGGTTTGCCTGACATCCTGCGTCTGCTTGCTGAGTCGCGGGGCCGCGCCGGCGTATGCCGATCGATCGCTGGGGAAACCGCGCCCGCCGGCGGCCTTCGAGGCTTACGAAACGCCGGCGTTGAACAAGCCGCTCTCCACAGCTACGGAAGTGTGGCAGCCGCAGGAGGTCTTTGTCGACGAACCGGCGTGGGTCTGCGACGTTTGTCAAAGCCATCCGTGTGCCTGCAGCGTAGGACGACGGGCCGTGCGTCCGCTGCTGTGGCCGCTGCACGACCAGCTGGACCGGTTCGCTCAACACTTGAACAACGGCCGGCCGCTGCAGGGCACCAGTTGGCTGAACCGACCCTATCACGTGGATTGGTTCTTCGGCGGGATGTACGGCGACGAATTACTGAACCAGCGCGTCGATCAAGGCTCGGACCTGCTGGGAGGCTATCGATTTGGCGCCGACTTTGATGAACACTGGGGCATCGAAGCACGACTCGCCTTCACACACCTGGACCTGCACGACGACCAGTCGCCTCGCGTCGCGCGGACTTCGGAGAACCTGTTCTGGGATTTCAACCTGACGTACTATCCGTGGGGGGACACGTACTGGAAACCGTACGTTTCCGCTGGTATCGGCATGGCAAAATTTCGTTTCGATGACGAGACGGGGCAGAATGTCAACGAAGGGGTCTTCAGCGCGCCGATTGGCGTCGGACTGAAGTGCTACTACAAGAACTGGCTGACGCTGCGGCTGGACGTCGTAGACTATATCTCAGTGGCCGGGAAACAGATCAACTCGATGCATAACGTCGGCGCCAGCGTCGGGATTGAATGGCACTTCGGCGGCAGCCACCGCATGTACTACGGCTGGTAGCGTGAGTCGCGCGGACGTGTCGCGGCACCAGCGCGGTCAAGCGCAGCATAGCCCGACGAAGAACCGCCACACGGGCAGATGCTGCGTCGCCAGTCACGGTAACCGGATACCGCCAGCGACGACTTTTTACTCGGGCAACGCCAACGCGCTGTCGTCGATCTCCACGTCCCAGCCCTCTTCCGGAACGGGCAAGCCGGCTGACCAGAGCACCGCTTGACTCACCAGACGCCGATACGCAGCGATGCTCCAGTTGCTATGGAAATGCAAACCGGAGAAGCCGAACGACCGTCCTCCGTCCGGACGCTCCCACGCCCAAGCCACGGTCTGCGGCGTTCCATCAACGGAAATCCGCCAGATTGGTTGCGGCGCCGGTTTGGCGTCGGCGAATTTGAGCTGAAAATAGAATTCGTCTTTCACTTCAAACGGCTGGATCCCTCGAACCGTGGGATGCCCGGCGTCGGCCAGGACGACCGTCGATTTCAAAATCTCATAGCGCCGGTCGGGCCCGCCGTGGCAGCCTCCGAACAAACTGCGAAACGGTTCGATGTATTCGGCCGGCTTCGTTCCCATGGCCCAGTGCAGGCAGACCAGTCCGCCTCCGCGCTGTGCGAATTTCGTAAACGCCTCGATGCGGCGAGGCTGTTCGTGGAGCCACTGCGCGCCCTGCGCGACGAAGAGCACCGCCGCATCGGCGTCGGCCAGCAAGTCGTTCCCCTCCGGCCACGCGCCGTTGGCCTGGACCACTTGCAAATCCAGCCGCGGATGTTGGCGCAGGCACCGTTGCATGACCAGCGTGCCCGCAATGTATTCGTGGGTCGCGGGCGGGTGTTTGTCCTTTTCCTGGCCGATCAACAGGATACGTTTTCGCGTATCCGCTTCGTCCGCGGCGGCAACGCCGGCAAACAGTAAGAACAACAAAACCAGTTTGATTCGCATGAAGGGAAACTCCAAATAAAAAAGGACCGAAGCAGAACTTCGGCCCTTTAGTTTGTTGTCTGCATCAGGTCGCGTCAACCAGCTGGCATCCGTTGCCGGCGAAACGGTGTTTCGCCAACCGAATCCGCAGCGGGTGACGCCACGCGTTGATGCAATACCGGTTAACGCACAGCAATCCGGCCAATGACTCCCTGGCCGTACTTGGCAGCGATCTGCTGGACGTAATCCTGATCGGCCTTGCTGAGTCGCCGCATCGGCACAGTGGCCGTCTTGCCGTTGTCTTTCAGCAAGCGAATCTCGACGTCCGTAATCATGATCAAGCGACCATGGGTGCGGAACGTGCCAGTGTTATCGACCCACAAACGCATGGGAAGCACTTCCGGCTTGACTTGCGAAAACGGATCGTCGTTGGCATCGGCTGCCGGTGGAGCAGCGTCGTCCTGCGGCGCGTCGAACAAGCCGTCAAACAGATCGCCGGAGGCGTCGTCCGCGGCCGGTTCTGGTTCCGCTTCAGGCGCCGCGGCATCGTCGGCCGGAGCCGGATTACCGAAAAGGTCGTCCAAAGGATCGGCCGGAGCGGGTTCTGCCGGAGCCGCCTCGGCAGGCGCGGGCTCGGCAGGTGCCGGGTCGCCAAAAAGATCATCCAAAGGATCAGCCGGAGCGGGTTCCTCAGGAGCGGGTTCCTCAGGAGCGGGTTCGGCCGGTGCCGGTTCCGGAGTACCAAACAAGTCGTCCAAGGGATCGGCAGGGTTTTCCGCCGCGGGCTCGGCAGGGGCAGGCTCGGCAGGTGCAGAATCTTCCGGCGCTGGTTCGGGAGTTCCGAACAAGTCGTCTAAGGGATCAGCCGGTTTCGCCGGATCGGGATCGGCCGGCGCCGGTTCAGCTGGAGCCGGTTCTGCGGGTGCCGGTTCTGCGGGTGCCGGTTCTGCGGGTGCCGGTTCTGCGGGTGCGGGGTCCGGAGTCCCGAACAAGTCGTCTAAGGGATCAGCCGGTTCAGCTGGCGCGGGTTCGGCCGGAGCGGGTTCGGCCGGTGCTGGTTCAGCCGGTGCTGGTTCGGCCGGTGCTGGTTCGGCCGGTGCTGGTTCGGCCGGAGCGGGTTCGGCCGGAGCGGGTTCAGCCGGAGCCGGTTCAACGGGTGCTGGTTCTGGTGGCGTGGGCTCAGCCGGAACGGGTTCTTCGACCGGTGCGGGCTCGGGGGGCAACGGCGATTCAACCGTGGGTTCGGCAGGCGCCGGAGTGGGCGCTGCGGGCACGGGCGTTTCGGTTACCGCCGCTTCGTCCATGCTCATGCAGGGAGGCGGAGGGCAGGGACACGGGCAGCAACAGCGCGCCCGACGGCTGAGCAATCGACAAGCCAGCGCTGTATCAAAGCTCATTAACAATACAACAGTTAGAACAAGCGCAATCTTGCTCCCTTTCAGGATGGTTTTCCACATGGACTTAGCCTCCAGGACCGAGAATTTTGCGGGTTGGTGGATTCGAGCGGTATTGTCTTTCTGGTCGCGCGCTCAAATCAAACGGGTGTGCTCAGTTCACCATGTTAATCTGCACAAGTTGCCGACGCAACTATTTGTTTTGGAAAGTTTTGCAGCAACGACCATGAAACCTGATCGAATGCCCCGATCCAGCACGAACGGCCGTTGAATCAGCCGTTTCCCTGTCTGGCCTGAGCCACCCATTCCACTTGCGTTCTTGAGGCCAAACACCCTGATCCCCCACTTGACGTCAAACGGGCGTAATGCAGAATTGGGTTGTCCTCTGCCTGCCGGAAATGCCGATAGCAAGGGGACTCGAAGCGGGCGGTTAGCTCAGTTGGCTAGAGCACTACGTTGACATCGTAGGGGTCGTTGGTTCAAGTCCAATACCGCCCACTTCCTTTAATTCCTGCCGAATCCAGTACTTACGATACCTGCCGGCGGCTCGCAGCACCTGCCGGCGGTTCACAGCGCGCGTCATTCGGGCGCCGCTTCACCGAAGTGACCGTCGTTCGGTTCTTTCGCGGCCATCGCTTGATGCTCAGCGTTGGCAAGCTGCCCGTCCACGCTACCTTCAGCCGGCGCATGTCCGCGCGGCTTCCGTAGCGACGTCGTGCGCTCCGCTTCAGCGACTCTCCGCTGGCGGACGTCACTCGTGCCTGGCTGCTGAAAAAAATATTCCCGCGTCGGGAAAATATTGGGATGCAACCGCGCATCTTCTAAGCAACGTGGCTTATCGAAAGTGGTTTTCGAGAGGACCACCAATCGCCGTGTTTTGATTGGAGAAAGAGAAGATGAAGAAATTCCTGTTGTCGGTGCTGACCGTTGTTTTCGCGATGAGCTCCGTTGGTTTGGCGGTCGCCGCTGACAAGAAGAAAGAGAAGAAGGATCCCGAAGCCGTGTTCAAAAAGCTTGACGCCGACGGCGATGGCAAGCTTTCTCTTGCCGAATTCGTGGGCAAGAAGAAGGACGAAGCCGCCACCAAAGCCGGCGAAGCCTTCAAGAAGAAGGACAAGGACGCGGACGGCAGCTTGAGCCTGGAAGAATTCAAAGGCAAGCCGGGCAAGAAGAAAGCCGACAAGTAGTCGCCCTTGCAGATCGCAGAGCTACACGGGGAGCGCCCTCAAACGGCGTTCCCTGTTGTTTTGCGCGGACGCACGCGGGAACCCGTGACACGGCCATGACATTCCGTGACGTCCGCGAGTTGTCGTGGACGCGCGTTCTGCGGTACAACAACCGCATGAACTATTTTGCACACGGTTGTCGATATACGGACAATCCCTATTTCCTGGCCGGGACTGCAATACCGGACTGGCTGAACGTGGCGGACCGCCGCGTCCGCGCGCGGACGCGCGGGGCGGAGCCGTTGATCGACGACTCCCGCGACGAGGTGGCTCAGATCGCTCGGGGAATCGTGCAGCATCATGACGACGACGCCT
>CALBSZ010000604.1 GCA_937967665.1 uncultured Planctomycetaceae bacterium | reverse complement strand
CTGCATCGGTGTGGGACGCCTTGATGTCGCTTCGTGGTGACGCCAAGGACGACGCTCAACACGAACTTCATCGTCGCCGTTTTCTGCATGGCATGTTGGCGGGGGCATCTGTTGCCGGGTTTGGCGGCCTCGGAATCGCCGGCGAAGTGCCGGCAGCCGACGCCCTGAAGAAACAGCAAAAGCGGGCGCTCTTCATCTGGTTGGCCGGTGGTGCAAGCCAATTCGAAACGTGGGACCCAAAAGCCAGCCGAGAAACGGGCGGTCCATTTCGTTCGATTCAAACCGCAGTGCCGGGCTACCACGTCTGCGAGTTGATGCCGAAACTGGCCAAACTGATGAATAAGATCGCCGTGGTGCGTTCCTTGAACACCGGCATCAGCGAGCACGGACAAGCGGCCGACTTGATCAGCACGGGCCGCCCCAAGGAACCCGCGTTGGAATACCCAGAGATCGGCGTCATCCTGGCCAAGGAACTCGCGGCTCGCGAAAGCAAATTGCCGGATTACGTTTCGTTCTTCCTATCGACCGAAGGCCGCCGTCGCCCCGCAACAGGGTTTCTGGGTGGAAGCCACTCACCGATGCTGCTGGAAAACTCGATGAGGCCGAAGGACATTGATTTGCCAGAGGGGCTATCCGATCTAAAGCACAAAGAACGCGAACACCTACGCGAATTGCTCAGCACTGAATTTGCACGCGGACGCGTCGGCTCTCAATTGGTTGGCGGATACAACAGTGCCTATGCCAAGGTACTTGGGCTCATGCAGTCCGATCATCTATTCGACATCGAAAAGGAGCCAGCCTCGGTTCGGGAACGATATGGGTCGACCGTCTTTGGTCAGCAATGCCTTGCCGCGCGACGGCTATTGGAAGCCGGAGTGCCGATGGTCAAAGTCGCTCGCGGTTTCTGGGATTCCCATCACGACAACTTTGAAAGTCATCGTGAGCTTGTCCCGGACTTCGACAACGTCATGAGCACCTTGTTAACGGACCTCGATGAACGCGGCCTGCTTGACTCGACGCTTGTGATTGTCCTATCCGAATTCGGACGCACGCCGAAGATTAACAAAGACGTAGGTCGCGATCATTATGCCGCAGCCTGGTCCTGTGCGTTTGCCGGTTGCGGCATTAAGGGCGGCGCGATCCACGGCAAGACCGACGCTGACGGCAAGACCGTCGTCGACGGCGAAGCCAACGCCAGCGACGTCGCCGCGACGATCTACAAAGCCGTAGGAATCGACTTGCACAAAGAGTATTACTCAGGCCTGCGCCCCGTCCCCATCGCCAAGGAAAACGCTTCTCCAATCGACGAAATACTGTCGTAACGAGTTTTCCATCAGAGCCGTCATGACATTCGATCCCACCAAAGTCAAACTGACCGCAACGTGCAAAGTCCCAGGTATTCTGTACGCGCTTTGCTACGACGAAACGAACAGAAAACTCTATGGAGCCGGTTCGGACTGGTCGGTTCACGCTGTTGATCTTCGCGCTGACAAGCTGGCGGCCGAAAAGAAGTGGACCAACCACGAGAACTACGTTTCGGCAGTGGTTCTGCTCGACAACGTCGTCGTCTCGACAGGCTACGACGGGCGTATCAACTGGACAAATGCCGATACTGCCAAGCAAGTTCGCTCAGTTGCTGCCCACGACGCCTGGGTCCGCAGCTTGGCAGTATTTCCCGATGGCAAAAGCTTCGTATCCGTTGGCGACGACATGCTCGTCAAACTCTGGAACGCCGAAACCGGCGAGCTACTGAACCAATTCGACGGTCACGCCAAACAAACACCGCAAGGTTACACGACCGCGCTCTACGCCGTCGCGATCACTCCCGACGGCAAACACATCGCCAGCGGTGACCGCATCGGCACGGTTTGCATCTGGGAGGCCGACTCTGGCAAGCTCATCCACCAACTGCAAGCACCGACTTTCTACACCTACGACCCCAAGACCCGCGTCCGCTCAATCGGCGGCATTCGCTCCTTGTGCTTCTCACCCGATGGCACGCAATTGGCCATCGCAGGAATCGGCAAGGTAACCAACGTCGATGGCTTCGTCGGCCCCTGCCGCGTCGAACTCTGGGACTGGCAATCCCCCAAACACATTCGCACCTATCAAGACAAACACAAAGCCGTCCTCAACGACATTCACTTTCATCCCACCGAGCACTACCTAATCACCGCCGGCGGCGGAGACAGCGGCGGCATCCTCGCCTTCTGGGACATGAAAAACGAACAACCTGCCCACAAAGCCAAGCCGAAGGGACACATTCAAAAGCTGTTACTCGATATCCCAGCCAACCAGATCTGCGCATGTGGCCACGAAGGCTTCCGGCTTTGGAGCATGGGCGATTTGCCGTCAACTGATCCCAGCCTGGGCTCATCGAAATTGGACTGAGTACGCCAGATACCTATACATTGCGGACTTCTTCAATACGCGTTAATCTGTAACGTCCCCGGTATAAACGACTTAGAGAACACGAAATCGCAAGAGAGAAGGTTGCGTTGGGAGTCGGTCGGGGATACTTTCAGAAATCCTTGTCTTTATAGGCCGGAACGCAGTAGAGCGTTACCACCAACATGGTGTGCGGCCCCGTTTGAAACCGGATCTGTACTGCAAAACCCCAGTACAGGCCACAACGGGAGGCCCCACCAATGGCAAGACCGAAAGCAAAAGCACCCGCAAGGCAGTATCACATTTCTGGGCAATCTGTTGTCCGAATTGCTGGCCGAGACATCTACCTCGGCAAGCATGATTCCCCTGAATCCATCGCGCGGTATGCCGTGCTTATGGGAATCTACCAGCAGAACGGACTGACGCTCCCCGATGATTTCGACCCGGCCCAACTGGACGAACAAGCCGCTGTTCTGTTGAGCGACAGGGCGCCGGCAGCGGTCGCGAGCCTGGTCAAGTTGTGATTGCGTGAGATATCGAATCTCGCCAAGCCGCTTGCCTTTAATGATTGTCTTGGCGGCAAATTCGAATGCCTCGAAACGTTGAAATGCGTCAGAGAGCGACTGGCCGCCGACCACGACTCCATGATTCTCCAGGATCACGCTATCGCACGATGTGAATGTGTCGGCAATGTTGCGGCCGAGTTGCTCGCTGCCTGGCAACGCATAGGGCGCAAAACCGATTCGGCCACACACGGAGTGTGCCTGGTGAAACAGCGTCGTGTCAGGTGTCTGACCACAGATGCTGAATGCGACCAGAGCGACTGGATGAGCATGTACAATCGCTCGGATATCCGGCCTTGCCTTGTAGACGGCCTGGTGAAACGGAAACTCCGATGACGGCGGATGGGGGCCTTCAACCGACCCGTCTGCTTTCACACAAACGATGTCATTCCGCGTGAGATTCCCCTTATCGACGCGTGCCGGCGAGATCCAGACATCGCCATTTTCATCGCGGATCGACAAGTTGCCACCCGATGTTGTCGTCATGCGATAACGATAGATGCGCGCCATCGTCTGCATGATGTCGTCGCGCGGCGTAGTGTAAGCGTCTCGCCTGCACGTTTCGAACTCGCTCATGAATCACGCCTCGTTTTTGGTGTGCGCGGTGTTTAACAAGCGAGACGCTTGTCCTACGTCGATCGGCCATCGTACGAACGGTAAGCAACGACCGCCACTTATTCTCCGACCCAAGTGCGGACATTGCGTTTGCCCGCTTTGATTTCCTCCAGGCGACGCTTGAGGTACTGGTGGGAAATCCCGCGGGCTTCGGCCTGGTCGGCTTCGTCGTAGTTCCAGAACTCTCGCACGATGGCTTCGCAGGCCGGGTGGTGGGTGCCGTCGTCGCCAACGCGCCGACGCGTATCCGCCAGGCGCTGCTTTAGATCGGCCACCAATTCGGCATGTGCTGGGTCGTCATGCAGATTACAGGTTTCGTGCGGATCATTGGTGAGGTCGTACAGTTCCCATCCGGGCGGAGTGCGGTAGCCGCCGTCGTAGTTGCAGCCGTAATAGTAGATCAGCTTGTGGGTCTTCGTCCGAATGCCAACATGCGCTGGATTGTCGTGATGAGCCATGTGCATCCAGTAGCGATAGTAAGCTTCTTGCTTCCAGCCTTTTGGCTCCTTGCCGGTTTCCAACAGCGACTTGAACGACCGGCCCTGGACCGAATTGGGAATCCTGGCTTCGGCGAAGTCGAGCATTGTCGGACCGTAATCAACGTTTTCGATGATCGTGTCAAATCGCTGACCGGCATTGACAGCCTTCGGATACCGAACGAGAAACGGCATCCGCTGCGACTCTTCGTACATCCAGCGTTTGTCCTGATAATCGTGCTCGCCCAACATAAAGCCCTGGTCGGCGGTATAGATGATGACCGTATTGTCGAGCTGACCGGTGTCTTCGAGGTGCTTGAACAGCCGGCCCAGATTGTCGTCAATTCCCTTCACGCACCGCAGGAACTTTTTCAGGTACGCGTTGTAAGCCAGTCGCGTGTTTTCTTCGTCGCTGTAATCTGCGGGATCGTAGTTTTCCGGGAACTCGTCCGAGTACATCCCTGGCAGATCACGCAGGTACGATCGGCGGGGATTACGGGGGCCGATTGACGTTCCGATGTGCGGGATCAGTTCATCGTTCGCACCGCGTGTCGCGATCGAGCCGAACTTTGCACCGCGTTTCCAAAGCGTGTCGGGCTCAGGGATGTCCATGTCGGCCAGGTACGACTCGTAGCGCGGCGCGTTGTCGAAATAGTCGTGCGGAGCCTTGTAGTGGTGCATCAGGAAGAACGGCCTGTCCTGGTCCCAGCCATCCTTCAACCAGTCCAGCGTCAGATCGGTGATGGCATCGGTCACGTGCTTGCCGTCGAACTTGATCGTGTTCTTGCCCCACGGCTTGTCGCCGCGGACACGGAACTCGGGGTTGTGATACTTTCCCTGACCCGGCAGGACGCAGTAATGATCGAAATCCGCCGGCTCGGCTTTCAAGTGCCACTTGCCAATCATGGCGGTGTGGTAACCCGCCTTCTTCATTCGAATCGCGAGCATCTGGTCGCCGGGTTCGACTTTGCCGCTGAGGTCGAACGAACCGTTGACATGATTGTATTGCCCGGTCAGCACGCACGCCCGCGACGGCGAACAGATCGAGTTCGTGCAGAAGGCATTCGTGAACAATGCCCCCTCCTTGGCAAGCCGGTCGATGTTGGGCGTCGGGGCGATTTCTGCCAGACGGCCGCCGTATGCCGAGATGGCATGAGCCGCGTGGTCGTCCGACATGATAAAGAGGATATTCGGCCGCTCCTGCCCCGGCCTTTGGTGAGACTCCTGAGCCATCGTTGTGGTGGCGACGAGCAGTGAAGCGATCAACGAAGGAGTGAGTCGCGTCATGGGGAATTCCTTTGCTGTGTCATAGAAATCTATTTTCCAGAATAATGGAGCAGAATGACACGTGCTGTCATTATTCTGCCCCAGCATTCTGCCAACGCTCCGGCCGCTAAGCGATCAGGTCGGGAATCAGTTCGCCGCCGAATTGCGAAAGTTGCTTGAACCGGCCGGCGTGGAAGTAGGTCAGCTTGTTGTCGTTTAGGCCGAGCAGATGCAGCAGCGTGACGTGCAGGTCGCGGATGGGATGCACGCACTCGACTGCCTCGGCACCGATCTCATCGGTGGCACCCACAACGCCCGGCTTGACGCCTCCGCCGGCCAACAGCATGGTCATCGCATCGGCGTTGTGACCCCGTCCAAGTGAATAGACGCCGCCGCGCTTGTTGTTGTCCGGTGTGCGGCCGAACTCGCCGGTCCAGATGACGAGCGTGTCGTCCAGCATGCCGCGGTTCTTGAGGTCCTTGATCAATGCCGCCATCGGCTTGTCGACGCTCTTGATGCGGGACGTGTGGCCGCGCTCCAGATAATCGTGGCTGTCCCAGCCGCCGCTGAAGATCTGCACGAAACGGACTCCCTTTTCGACGAGTCGCCGGGCCATCAGGCACTGGCGGCCGAATGCCGCCGTGTCGGGGGCATCCAGGCCGTACATCTCATGGGTCTGGCGCGTCTCGCCGTCAAGATCGATCACGCCGGGCACTTCGGTCTGCATGCGATAAGCCAGTTCGTAGCTCTCCATCCGAGCCGCGAGTTCCCGGTGTTCTGGGTGCGCCGCGGCGTGCTGTTCATTGAGGAAGGCGAGTTCGTCGAGGAATTGCCGCTGGTGCTCGCGCGATTTGTGAGCTGGTGGGGCCAAGTCTAAGATGGGACTGCCGACCGGCCGCAGCCGCGTCCCCTGATAATGAGCAGGCAGGAAACCATTGCTCCAATTGGTCGATCCACCTTGCGGCAGGGCCAGTTCCGTCATCACTACATAACCCGGTAAGTTCTGATTCTCGGTGCCGAGGCCGTAATTGACCCACGACCCGACGGCCGGGTCGCCGCCCAGCCGGCTGCCGGTGTTCATGTGGAACAGGGCTTCGGGATGATTGAGCGATTCGGCGGTGCAGCCGCGGAAGTTGCACAACTGGTTGGCGACTTCCGGATCGGCGAGATACTTCCACTGGTCGCACATCTCGATCCCAGTTTCGCCGACTTTGCGAAACTTAAACGGACTGCCGACAAAGAACTTGAAGCCGGTTTCCAGTCCGCGGGTCCGCTTGGATTCCGTCTTGTGCAGCCGCGCGAGCTCCGGTTTGGGATCGAAGGTATCCATGTGCCCCGGACCGCCCTCCATGAATAGCATGATGACATTCTTGGCACGCGGCGTGTGCATTGGCCTTTTGGGAGCCAGGGGCGAAGGAGGAAGGCGGAAGGAGGAAGGAGGAACTTCGTCGGCTTGCAGCAGCGATGACAGGGCTACAGAACCGAGCGAAGAACCAAGTCCGTACAAAAACTCACGTCGCGAATAATTCATTTCACCCTTCCTCCTTCTTCCTTCCGCCTTGTTCTCAATACACGTACATGAATTCGTTGGTGTTGAAGAGCATCAGGCACAGGTCCGCCAGGGCGCGAGTCTGTGCGTCGACGTCGCTGGCCTTCTTGTCGCGAATGTAGTTTTCGAACACAGGCAGAATCTCTTCATACTTAAATGGCTTGCCGGAGAATTCCTCGACCAGCGAGCGCGTGATCCGTGTCGGATAAGTTTCGGGCTGTGGTTCCATGCTGTGGTGGTACTGCTGCATCCGCTGAACATAATCCGTCAGCCGCTGTTGCTCGGCTTGCGACGGTTCGCGCTGGAATGCCAGCTCAAAGGCACGCCTCACCAAAACACCGACGCGCTCCGATTCCGCCTTCCTCCTTCCGCCTTCCTCCTTCTGCAACCGCACCGCAAACGCAATCGCCCGGTCGTTCATCAGCTCGCTGTTCATGAGCGTGAAGGCCTGCGGCGAGACGGACGCGTCATCCCGCATTTCGCAAGATTCGTTGGGGTTCGGCTGATTGAACACTTCCATAAATGGGTTCGCTTGTCCGCGGACGCGATAGGCGTAGATGCTCCGCCGATTGCGCTGTTCCGGCGTGCGGGACGGTTGATAGGCGGGTGCCAGCGAAAACTGGATCATCCGCGGCTGAAGGGCGACCTCCATGTTGATCTCCGGCATGATCGGCAAGCCGCCGACGGTCGGGTTTAGCTCGCCGGTGACTCGAAGCATCGCATCTCGCAATTCCTCGGCCGTCAGGCGGCGGGTCGGGAAATAGGCGAGCAGATCGTTGTTCGGGTCGGATGTCCGGAGCGATTCCAGGTCCGGATGTGCGCTCGCTTGCATGTACGTGTCGGACGTCATGATCAGCTTGTGCAGTCGCTTGATCTTCCAGCCGTGGAACACAAAGTCGGCGGCCAGCCAATCGAGCAATTCCGGGTGCGTCGGCCTGGCCCCTTTGACACCGAAGTTGTTCGGGTTGCCGGCAATCGGCTTTCCAAAGTGATACTGCCAGATGCGATTGACAATGGAGCGGGTGGTGAGCGGGTTTTCGGGATCAGCGATCCACTGCGCCAACGCCAGACGGCGGCCATTCAACTCCCCGCCAATCACGTAGGGATCGTCAGCGCCGGAATTGACCGGCAGTCCGAGAGCGCTCAGCACACCGGGCCGAACCTCCTCGCCCGGCGCTTCGAGTGATCCGCCGGTCAAGATGTAACTCACCAGCTCGACATTCTGATCGACCTTTTTCGGCATCCGCAACTTTCGTGCGTTGAGCCACTTGGGATCGGGTCCGTTGTAGACGCTCTGTACCATCGGCTCGTAACGCTCCAGTCGGCGAGTCCAAATCCACTCGTCCTGCTCGCGGACTTTTAGTTGTCCTTGCTCGATATGGTTCAGGCCGACATGCCGGGGCGGCTTCATCTCGTCCGGAACGTCCTTCCGCTCTTCCGGTGGCACGTAGGAGAGATCGTGCTCGCGATACCACTGGCGTGCAGCCGCCTCCTGCTTGTTTAACAACTTCTGCTTTTCCGCTTTGGCAAATTCAAGCAGCCGTTCGACGTGGGACCGTCCTTCCTCGAAGCCCTCCCGATTCTCCACAGGCAAAAACGGCGCCGGCCGTTCCGCGAGTTGGGTGCCGGCGAAGGCGGCATACATGCGGTAGTAGTCTCGAGTCGGGAGCGGATCGAACTTGTGATCGTGACACTTGAAGCATCGCATCGTGGTCGACAGGAACGTTTGCCCGACAGAGTTGACGACGTCATCGATGTAGATCTGCCGTGCTTCGGGGTTCTTGACCATCGCCGGATCCCACGGCCCCAGCCGTAGGAACCCGGTAGCAATCAGTAATTCGGAAGAAGGAAGGTTGAAGGTAGAAGGCGGAAACTCTGATATTCCTCCTTCCTCCTTCTGCCTTTTGACAATTTCGTCGCCGGCAAGCTGCTCAATGATGAACTGGTCGTAAGGCTTGTCCTGGTTGAAGGCGCGAATCACGTAATCTCGATAGCGCCACATGTTCGAGCGTTCGTAGTCGTTCGAATAGCCGCCGGTGTCCGCATAGCGGGCAACATCCAGCCAGTGCTGCGCCCAGCGTTCGCCGTAGTGCGGACTTTCCAGCAGCCGGTCGATCAAATCGTTCCATGCCTGCCGCGGGTTCTGTTTCCAAGCAGCGAGGAAGGCATCGACCTCTTGAGGGACGGGCGGCAGCCCAATGAGATCGAACGTAGCCCGGCGAATGAGCGTCCGCGGATCGGCCTGAGGCGCCGGCTCGAAAGTCGCTTCGCTCAGCTTCCGCCTGATGAAGTAGTCGAGCGAATGCTGGTTGGCCACTTTGCGGCTGCCGACGTCCAAGGGCTGCACCGGCCGGAATGCCCAGAGGTCTGCGGGGCGGTATCGTCGATAAGTCCATTCGTCGGCAAGCCCCCCACTGGTATCGACGATCACACCGTCTTCATTCTCGCGAACCGACCACTGCTGTCTCTTGATTTGAAGCTGCACCGCGTGATCCGGCCACGGCGAGCCCGCCGCAATCCACTTGCGAATGAATTCCGTCTCCGCGTTCGTCAGCCGATCGTTTTCTTTGGGAGGCATTTCATAGCCTTCCCACAGGACTGCCTGATACAAAGGACTCTCTTCGGGCTTGCCCGGCACAACGGACGGTTCGCCCGATTCGCCTCCTTTGAGCATGCCCTCGCGCGTTAGCAAGTTGTAGTCGCCACGAATGTCAGCTGGGTCGTCGCCGTGACAACCAAAGCACTTTGTTTTGAGCAGTGGGAGAACTCGCAACGTGAAAAGGCGTTCGCCGTCGGTCGCTTCTGCGGCGTTCGCTTGCGCGATGCCGAACATGATCAGGAGTGACAAGGTGACAAGGTGAGGGGGTGACAAGGTGACGAGGTGACGGGGTGCGTGGCCGTTCGCGTACACTTCCAAATCACGATCTGTCCGAATCTTCGCTGTCACCTTGTCACTCCTCAGTTTGTTGTCACTCACCTTGTCACCCACTCACCTTGTCACCCACTCCACCCACTCACCTTGTCACCCACTCACGCAATCACTTCAAAACCCATGTTTGGGGATGGTTGATCATTCCGACGAAGGTTCCGATGATTTCATCGTAAACCTGGTAGAGCTTTGCGGCTTCGTCTCGGTCCATGTATTCGCAGTTGACGGCAAACTCCAGCCAAACCTGAGTCTCGGCGGCTTCGGCTTCGCAGTCGGAAAGCTTACTGATGAAATGGGCCTCGTACCGCCGTTTACGCCAGGCTTCGGCTAGGTTCGCGCAAACGCTTCGGGAAGAACGACGAATCTGATCGGTCAACGAGTAAGTTTCCTCCTTAGGAAACCGCTTCGACAACTCAAAGATCGCCATCGCCGTATCAAACGCTTTCGCGTACACCTCCAAATCACGATGTGTCCGAATCTTTCCCGTCATCTTGCTCACCTCCGCAAGTTCACCTTGTCACGCCCTCACCCTGTCACCTTGTCACCCTGTCACCTTGTCACCTTGTCAACCCTTCACCCAGTCACCGTCTGCCACACTCATACATCTCCTTGACCTCGTCCGCAGTCAGCGCCGCTGCAAACATCACAAACTCATCCATACTGCCGTTAAGATTGCGTATGGCGAACCGGGCGTCCGGCTGGGTCGGCAATGCCCAGTTACCGATCGATGCCGTTCCGATTCGGGTGGTCGACGGCATCTGCGCCTCGGGAACCGCGTGGCGGCTCCGCGCCTTTCCGTTCAAATAATGGACGATCGTGTCGGTATCGACATCGTAAGTCACCGCCAGGTGAATCCATTTGCCGTTCAACGACGGCTTCCAGAAGGAGGGCGAAAGAGCCTTGTAGTCGCGCGGTCCCGGCTCGCCGCGATTGACCGGGCGAACCGAGAAATAAAGCCGGCCGTCATCCAGGATCTGCCAGTGCGGTTCGCCCTTGTCGTATCCATCGGTCAAGAACAGCGAGTTGTACCAGCGGTCGAGGCTGTCGATCTTCGCCCAACAGGCCAAAGTCAATGAGCTGTATTCGCCGGGAATCTGTACGCGGACGCGGTCCGCCGGCTGCTTGAACTCCAGCGCACGCTTCGCGTTCCACCGCCCCGTCACTTCCCGGGCACCGACGATGGCTCCGTCGAGTTTGGGATTTGCCGGCTCGTTGCTGCACGCCAGTCGCCGCTCCCAGTCGCCTTGCTCAGCAAAGGCATAGTAGGCGATCAATCTGGGGTCGCGTCGCAGTTTGTCCGACCATTCTTTCCAGCGCCCATAACGGGCCGCGTCTTGAAGCCGGGCACGTGATTCGAGGCCGGCGATGTCGACGAAACTCTCCGGGACAGCCTGAGCGTCCTGATACTCCCCCGCGGCCTTGCGTACGACTGCTTGTCCCGACTTCAGCAGTCGCCGTTCGCTTGTGGAGGGGTGCAGCTCAACTTCGCCGTCGAACACCTGCACGCCCGTGCTGTTGGGCGATACGGAGAGACCGAACTCCGTTCCCAGATCGACGACCTTCAAATCATCGACTTCGATCGAGAACCCGCGAGCGGCCGGCGGCACGTGAGCCCGTAGCCGTCCATGCTTCATGCGCGCGTAAATGGCCGACTCCAGCTCGAGTTCAGCCGGGCCCTCGACAACGAGAGTCGCGCCGCAAAAAAACTCGATCTGTGCATGCCCTGTCTGGATTGCAAAGCGTCCCGCAGGCAAGGCATCGCCGGCTTCGACCGCCGTCTGATCGTCACCCCAGGTGACGCCGACCAAGCGGGTCACCATTGCGACTCCATGCGCGGTCGGTTCTTTCGATGTATCTCGGACTTCGCGATCAACCGTTCCCGCTACCTGTGACGGACGATCGGAGTCATCCGTGATAAAGGAAGAGACCAGCCAAATTCCAAGCATAAGGATGAGCAACGAAGCCGCGACGGCCAGCAGGAAACTTGCGGACCGCCGTGAGGGGGTGACGAGGTGAGAGGGTGACAAGGTGTTGGGGTGACGAGGTGACGGGGTGAGCGGGTGAATGTCTTCCAACTGCGGCGTGAGTCCGGCGTCACCTTCTAGCTGAATCGCTGCGCTGATCATCTGCATGTTCACAAAATGGGACCGGGCGCTCACATCGCTCTTCAGGATCTCGCGCAGCCGCTCAATCCCCTGTTCATCGAGCAAGTCAGACTCCCAATCGAAGAGCAGTGCATCAAGTTCTCGGAATCGATCATTCACCTTGTCACCTTGTCACCTTGTCACCCTATCACACTATCACTCTCTCACTCTCTCACTCTCTCACTCTCTCACTCCTCCGCCGCAAGTCGCTGCTGCACGCATTCGGCCAGCTGCCGCCGAATCCGCAGCAGCGCCACCTTGATCGATCCGATGGTCCGATCCACCGCCTCCGCGATGTCCGCCACCGACATCCCGCGATCGTACCGGCGATCGACCAGTTCCCGATTGTTGGCCGAGAGCAACTGCAGGCAATGTCGCAGCGCTGCACGGATGGCATCGATCTGGTCGGCCTTTCGCTCGACTTCGTCGCTCATGACCTCCACGAGCTCCGCGTCGAGCAGCAATCGGTCCCGCTTATGGTCCCGCAGGCAAGCCAGCACCTGAAACCGGGCAATCGCGAAAGCCCACGGCAGAAACGGCTTGTCCGGCTGGAACTCGTCGATCTTTCGCCACAAGACGAGGTTCGTCTCCTGCACGACATCCGCAGCCCGGCCGTGGTCGCCCAGTAGTGAATAGACGTACCCATAGAGCCGATTCTGGTGCTGCGTGAGCTGCCGTACGAACTGTTCTTTGATTTCCGTCTGTTCCATGCGTCCTCCGGGCTATTAGCAATTACCGCGGCTTTGAAAAAGGTTACATCCGTTTTGAGAAAACCTCGAACCCCTTTGAGAAAACCTCGAACCCCTTGCCGCCGCGAGGGATATGCGGGAGGGACGCCACCTCTCGCAGAGCTTCGGGAGCAACGTTCCAAATCATGATGCGCGTGTCGTCCTCGCCGCATGAGGCGAGCAGTTTGCCGTCGGGACTGAATGTCACGTGGTCGACTGATCGGCTGTAGCCCAAGAGGTCCTTTGGTGCGTGGGTTGAATCAATGTTCCAGAGTTTGATCACGCATTCTGATTCTCCTTTCTGACAGTAGCCCGACGCGTCACCGAGGCACACACGCTGTCCTCGCTAGCCGGCTTGTTGATTTAGTCGACTATCGGCGAAGTCGTTTGAAGCTATTATATCTGGCACGGAGGAACTCATGGCTAGATTTGCAAGCCCGCCACTCAGTCGCGATCAACTCGTGCTCTTTCCCGAGCGACTTGATCAGGCTATCCCCGCCGATCACAGTGTGCGGCTGGTTGATGAAATTCTCGGCAGAATCGATTGGAGCCACTGGGAACAGCAATACCGTTCAATTTTCACGTGGGACGGGCACTCCTGCCCGTCGCTCATACCG
>CALBSZ010000603.1 GCA_937967665.1 uncultured Planctomycetaceae bacterium | reverse complement strand
TGAAGCTCGAAAACAAGCGAGTTATCGCCGAAGTCCTGAAAAATCACGAACGGCGCAATGTCCTTCTGCACGCCGTTGTGGTTGGTGGCAGCCTGGATGAGCAGCCGTTCGGCTTCGCGTGTCGGAGAACCGTAAGCCAGTCCCACGATAACCTTCGTCCGCAATCGTTCGCTGCTCAAGGTAAGATTGAAGACATTACTCTCCAGGAACGTACTGTTAGGAACGATGATTTCCAGGTTCTCACCCGTGCGAATCTTTGTGCTGCGAGCGCCGATGTTGTCGACCGTGCCGTACAGGTTGTCAACTTGAATGAGATCGCCAACACGAATCGGACGCTCGGCCAGCAGTATCAAACCGCTGATGAAATTGTTCACGATGTTCTGGCTGCCGAAACCGACGCCAATGGCAATCGCACCACCGAGGAAGGCGAAGGCGGTAAGCGGCACGTTCGCCGTCCGTAATCCCATGCCGAAAAACGCCACGATCAGAACGTACGTCAGCAGCGACTGGATCGCATGGGACGCGCTTTCGTTCACACGCATCCGCCGCGTCACTCGACCGACCACAAATTGACTCAGCCTGCGTGAAAGAAACAGCCCTGCCAGCAGGAAGGCCAGGGCCGTGACGACCTTGCCACCGGTGAGGATATTTTTGTCGCCGATCTGCGTAATCGGTGCGTTCCAGATCTTCTTGATGTACGCCTTCGTAAGCCCCCACCACGCGCCCGGGGAAAAGCCGCGCGCGGTGCCCGTGAGTTCCGCCAGCAGCTTGTTGTGCAGGGTAATCGACACATCCACGGCCACTACCTGGAGGTCGTACGACTGGGTCAGCTTCTGGAGGGCCACTTGTTGCGCGCGAATCCAGCGGGCGGTATTGCCGTCGTCGGCGCTGACGGCCTGCAGCTTGTTGTCCAGGTTGGCCAGATTCTGGCGTTGTTCTTCAATACTAGCCAGGATGTTGATACGATCGCGATTGAGCTGCCCGAGGCGCGCTTGCGTTTCCGTACGCCAGTCAAGGATCTCTTCGGGAGTGGCTGTTTGATTGATTGCCTTGAAACGGCGATTCCAGACTTCCCGCAGGGTGCTGACGATTTGCAGCCGGTAGTTGATCACCGAAATCTGCTGCTGGCGCATTTGCCAATCCAAGCGTTTGGCCTCAACCTCCTCTTTCAAGGACTGCGGCGGGGCGGTGGTCTGATCAAGGCGTTGCCGGGCTTCGAACCATTGCTGCTCCACGTATTCCAGATTCGCCTGAGCGGCTTCGGCCGAACGTTTGATTTCGGCCTCCTGGCGTTCGAGTTCGGCCAACTGGATTTCCAGGTCCTGTTCCGAGAACTGAACCTGTTTCTCCATCCAGTCCAGTTTCGCGCGGCCCAGTTCAATGCTCTTGAGATGAATGGTTTGACTGAGCTGCTGGTTGGCCAACTCCCGTTTACGCAACTCGAGAGTTTCCGTTGCCAACTTCGCTTCCAGTTCGGCGACCTTGACGGCGCTGGCGAGCTCCGCCGCTTTGAGCTCGTCTTTGTTTTGCGCGGCCGCTTCCTTGGCTTGGGTCCAAGCGACTTGCTTGGCCTCGGCCGCAACGTTGGCCTTGGCCACGTTGTCGTGAGCCGCGTTGACGGCGTCATCGACCGAGGACGTTCGCTTCTCCAGCGTGGCAACTTCCTCACGCAACTTGTCGACCATCAAGAACGAATACGGAGGTTTCTCTTGAGGCCCCTGGGCAAGCACCGTCTCGAGTTGACCGGTGACATCGGCCTGCCGCGTGGCCAGCTCCTTGCCATTGGCGACTTCGGTCTGCTGCTGGGCAATGATGATGTCCAGTTGCTTGAGCAGTTCGACTTCTCGCGTAAGCCGCTCAGGCGGTGGTGCCGGAGCTCCATCGCGTACGGTGTCCTTGGCAACGTCCAGCGAGCGCTGTGCCAGTCGCAGACGCTCTGCCAGGTCGTTCCGCTTCTGGTCTAACGTCGTGGCGGCTGGCGTTTCGCTGTTGATTGCGGTCGCGGCAGGCGTCGACAGTGGAAGCTGCGCTTGCGCGTCCTCCGGTAGCACGAAGGCAAGAATGGCTGCCAGGAAAACCGCATGCACGGTGTGGCGCATGTCAAATCCTCTCTTCCCTGATGGGATCCGCCAAGAACGCTAGATTTCTTGTGTTCGCGCAATAATCACGAACGCCGCGCCGTTCCAAGGCCGTGAATCGCAGCGACAGGTGACCAATGTTACCCTGGCGATGCCCACGGCAACGATGAAACGCGGCGCGCTCGGGTCCCCTTATTTCCCGCGTTGCGAACTGGAGCAGGATGCCGGCAACCGCCTGGCAACGAATGAAATGGCGTGGGCAGCCCGGTGCGCGGAGGGATGGTATCAGCTTGTAGACGCTGTTTCAACGGCGAAGATTTATCGCACACGGGCGGACTTGAATGCAGCGGCAGCTGCTAGCTTGGCTGTACGAGGATCGACCGGACGAACGAACGGAAGCACGGCTGGCGAACGGTCATCGGGATCGTTGCTCAGGCCAGGAAGGTGCGCTCGACGAAGTTCGTATCCACCCAGCCTTCAACGAAGTCGGAATGCTGGAGCACTTTGCGATGGAAGTTGGCGGTCGTCTGGATCCCTTCCACCCGCAACTCGTCCAACGCCCGCAGCATGCAAGCGATCGCGTCGGCCCGCGTCGGCTGATGGACAATGAGCTTGCCGATCATGGAGTCGTAGTAGGGTGGCACGACGTATCCCGCATGGGTATGCGAATCGCAACGAACTCCCCGGCCACCGGGAACGAACATGTTTTGAATTTTTCCCGGACAAGGCTGAAAATTCTTATCCGGGTTTTCCGCATTGATGCGGCATTCAATGGCGACTCCACGAGCGACGATCTCTTTTTGAGTGAACGGCAGCGGCTCGCCGGCCGCCACCGCAATCTGGGCCTTGATGAGATCGACGCCGGTAACCATTTCGCTGACGGGGTGTTCCACCTGAATGCGCGCATTCAGCTCGATGAAAAAGAAATTGTGTTCTTGATCCACAATGAACTCGACCGTGCCCGCATTGGTGTAGTTCGCGCTCTTCACCAACCTGACGGCCGCTTCGCAGATTTCCTCGCGGACGTGTTGCGGAAGATTCGGAGCCGGACTCTCCTCGATCAACTTCTGGTGCCGGCGCTGGGTGGAACAATCGCGTTCGTGCAAGTGAACCACATTGCCGTGCTTGTCGGCCAGGATTTGCACCTCCACGTGCCGCGGCCTTTCGACGTACCTCTCCAAGTAGACACCGGCATTTCCAAAGGCGGCCTGCGCTTCGGTCTGAGCCTGCTGCACGGCCGTTTTCAAGACCAATTCGTTGGCGGCAACTCGCATTCCTTTCCCGCCGCCCCCTGCGGTGGCCTTGATCAATACGGGAAAGCCGATTTCCTGAGCCACTCGTACCGCTTCCGATTCGTCCTCCAGCAGGCCGTCACTGCCGGGCACGACCGGAACGTTCGCAGCGCGGGCGATTTCGCGGGCGTGATTTTTATCGCCCAGCATGTCCATGGCTTCGGGAGTCGGGCCGATGAAGTCGATCTTGCAGCTTCGGCAGACTTCGTTGAAGTGCGAATTTTCCGCCAGGAATCCGTAGCCCGGGTGAATCGCTTCGACATTCCCCACTTCGGCGGCACTGATGATCTGGTCGATTTTCAGGTAGCTGCTACTGCTCCTGGCGGGCCCGATGCAAAACGCCTCGTCCGCCATCTCGAGGTAGCGACTACCGCGATCGGCTTCACTATAGACCGCGACGGTTTCGATCCCCATTTCGCGGCACGCGCGCATGATGCGGAGGGCAATTTCGCCACGATTCGCAATCAGAATACGATTGTACATGGGCCTGGTTCTGTCGTGACGCTCGGGCTATTGGCGGGTATCTACCTTGAACAGCGGCTTCCCGAAATCGACCGCTTCCTCCTCGTCGACGAGCACGGCCACGATTTTCCCCCTGACTTCCGCGGGAATTTCGTTGAATACTTTCATGGCTTCGATAATGCAGACCGTCGTGTCCACGTCGACGTTGTCGCCAACTTTGACAAACGATTCCGATTTCGGATTGGGCCGCGAGTAAAACGTTCCGACGATCGGACTGGTGATGACCGCGATGTGCGCTTCGTCGGCGGCAGTGGGCGGCGAGGCGGCCGGTACGGCTGGGGCGGCAGGAGCGGGTGGGGCTGCCGGGGCGGCAGGAGCCGGCGGCAACGGTGCTGGCTGCGGCGCCGCGGCAACCACTTCGCTTCTTCGGCAAAGTCGAATCTGGTGCTCGTCTTCCCGCAAATCGATCTCACTGAGATCATGCTCCTTCATGAGGGCGACGAGCTGCTTGATTCGATCGACATCAAACACGCCAGTAGATCGTGATTCCGATTCAGACATCGGACGGGACTCCACTTCTTGTTTGGGTTACAACGGTAGCCAAAATCTTGCCTTTTCCGAGCCGCCTCGCGCAGCGGACAGACCGCGACTACCACTCACTTCGCTACTCTAGTTACCGTCAGGCGACAATGCTATCGGCAAATGCCTTGGGAACGCTACTCAACACTTCGTGCCCGTTGCGCGTCACCAGAATATCATCCTCCAGCCGCACACCACCCCAGCCAGGAAGATATATGCCGGGTTCCACGGTGATTACCATCCCCGGTCTCAGTGTCACATCCGTATCCATGGCCACTCTTGGCCCTTCATGAACCTGCAACCCGATCCCGTGACCCAAACCATGTCCGAAGTACTTGCCGTAGCCGGACTTGGCTATCACCGTGCGAGCGGCAGCGTCCACCTCTTTGCCACTGACGCCAGGCTTGATTTTGGCGATCGCGGCCAGCTGTGCTTTTAACACAACTTCATATATACGTTCGAGTTTGGGCGGGATTGTACCGGTCACCAGAACGCGCGTCAAGTCACTCACATACTGTGCGCCGCGGGCCCCCCAATCGATCAGTACAAACGGACTTTCCTCGATCCGATAGTGCTGCGGCCGGGCATGGGGAAGCGCGGCACGCGGGCCGACAGCCACGATCGGAGGAAAACTGCAGAACGTGCCGCCAAAGAGCCGGATCTGGTGTTCCAGCTCGTGAGCCACCTCCAATTCGGTCCGATTCGGGCGGAGTGCGTTCCGGACGATAGCAAAGGAACGCTGTGCCAAATCGACCGCTTCACGGATCTGCTTGATCTCCTGCTTGTCCTTGATCTCGCGCAATTCCTCAACCAGCCCGGACGTCAATGGCCAGTCCATTTCCGGCAATCTCTCGCGGAATGCTTCGTATAGCTGTAAGGTGACGGCGTTCGATTCCAGCGCGATGTGAGTCGGCTTGGCTTGCCTGACCGCCTGTTCCAGGATATCCAGCATCCGTACGCCCGGCCCGCGAATCACGACCTCCAGATCCGGACACTCTTCTTCTAATTGAACGGTATAGCGCGCGTCGCTCAAGACGATCTCGGTATCGGGAGTCATCAACAAATAAGAACTGTCACCAGAGAATCCGGTGAGGTACGTTACGTTCACTTCATTGGTCACGAGCATGGCGGAAATTTTGTTTTTCCGCATCAACTTGCGCAGTTTCTGGCGTCGCTTCTCAAAATCAAACATGCTGATAGCACCTTGAGGGTGTGGCGTTTCGATAGGCAGGAACTTCAGCTCAAGCCAACTGCAACCGTCGCCTGAAACCCGATCGTTCCGTTTTTTCCAGCAACCATGATGCGTAAAAACCTGGGAAGTGGCAAGACAGGCAAGCTCCGATTCCCGTCGATCCTGGACGTAAACAGAGCTGCAGCGATGAGTTTGTATCCCGAACGTTCGCACTAGCCCGGATTATTCTACTGGTTGTAGTGTGGTGTCGAGCAAACGAGCGGAAACGGGTGGTTCTGCATTCGCGAACAACTCTCGTGAGCAGACAGCGTGTGAAAACAAGCGTGATTCGTTTGCGCTGTCCCACCCATCACTTACGCGAATTTGACCTATCTAAGTGAATAATCCCCGCCATGAATAATCCCCGCCGGCGTATCACGGGCGGGCTGGCGCCCGCTACGGCATACCCAACCCAGTTAGGAATTCGCCCATTTCACCCGCCGCGTGGTGATCCCCTTGTTTTCGCGCCTCTTCGATTCCCCGGCGGAGGATTTCACGTGCTTCTTCGATGCGGTCAAGGCGCGTCAACTGTTGCCCCGCCATAAAGAACGCGGGAACGTACGGGGTGTCATCATGGGTCAATTCGCGCAGTTGCTTTAAACTCGCTTCGTGCTCGCCAGCCTTTTCCTGCTCGATCGCCAAACCATAGCGGAGAAACGTGTCCGCCGGCGCCTCGGCAAGCATCGCCTCGATCTTCTCGCGTCGACTACTCATCGCTTCCTCGTTGCTTCCTCATTTCGACTCAACGCAACACTTGCGCCCTCATTCCGAATACCGTTCCGTCCCCGCCACCGAGCAAACTGCATCAGCGTAACCTGAATAGCATGTTGTGTTCAACTGCCAATCTGCTCAGTCTTCCCAGATCACGCGTCTCGTGTAACTAACAATGGAGACGATACAGGCGGAATAATCGTCAAATCTTTTCCAGGAATCCCAATTCCAAGAAATTGATAAGGTTTCTTCAACCCGCACAATCGGCATAACCGATACCAAACGCAAGCACCGAGCCCTGCGCTCGGCTGTGCGTGCTGATACGCGATTTGCGAGTCCGCTTTGCCAACGTGACGCGGCAGGCAGCAGGGAGTGCGAGTCGCACAGACATGCGGCAGACCGGCTCGACTGCCTTTCGAGCGGGACGCTGCACCGTTGTGAGAACCGGCTCTAGTGTAACCATATTTTGAGGTCGCTGTACCATGTCTCGAAAATACTTGCTGTTTTTCGTTCCTCTTCTCCTCGGAGCCTGCGTGGTTGCCTTTGTCAACGCCCAGGAATCCTCGCGCCGAAGCGTCTTGATCACACCGAATTCGTCCAATCAGGCGTCCGGTGTTCCGACTCCAGCAGAAGAGCCGTTGGGCTTATCCGATCGTTTGAAGTCGATTCGCCGGTCGGTAACGTCTGCCGAGGACAGTTCGTCGACGGCGGCCTCGGCGCCGATCCTCGGTCCGGTCCAAAACAATCCGGCGCTGTCGCAGCCGAACCCGGCCCCGCGCGTTGCCGAGGGACAAGGCGAACAGGAAGGCCGCACGGCGATCCCTGGTTTCAGCAGCACGCCGGCCCCGGCCCGAAATCCGAATACCCCGAGCGTTCCCTCCGTAACGACTCCCACGCCGGCCCCGGCCGTCCAGATTCCGTCTACCAGCAGCGCTCGACGTCAGTCAACGGACTTGACCGGACGCCCCCAGCTTGGTCGCGACATGGCGAACAAGTCGGATAGTGAAGCGTTATTGGTCAGCACAGGCCCGCGCATTCGAGTGGAAGCGGCGGGTCCCAAGAACATGGTGATCAACAAGGCGGGGACGTACACGATTTCCGTCGTGAACGACGGCGATTCGACCGCGAACAATCTTGTTGTCCGCGTGGCGTTCCCGCCAACGGTCGACGTACAGCCCGGCCAGGCTTCCCTCGGCACGGTGGGTAACAGTGTTTCCACGGCGAAGGTCGGCGATCGATTGGTTGGGGGCAAGGTACTGGAATGGAAGATCGACATCTTGACGGCACAAGCCCGCGAAGAATTGAAACTGGAAGCCACGCCCAAGGAGACGCAGCCCGTACAGTTGGCTGTGGACTGGGCCTTCACGCCGGTCGAGGCTCAAGCGCGTCTGGAAGTGAAAGAGCCGAAATTGAACATGCGATTATCGGGACCTTCCGATGTGCTGTATGGTGAAACAAAGGTCTATACGATTACACTCTCCAATCCCGGCGACGGCGATGCCGAAAACGTCACCATTCAGCTCAGCGTAGGTGCGGGAAAGCCACAGTCCATGAACATCGGCAGCCTGGGAGCCGGCCAGGTGAAGGAGATTGAAGTTCAACTGGAAGCGAACAAGGCCGGGCAGATGCCCGTGGAGGCATTGGCCACCGCAGACAGTGGCCTGAAGGCCGAGACAACACAATCGGTACTGGTCCGCCGTGCGAACCTGCACGTTGAAGTCATCGGCCCGGCCCGACAATTTGCTGGTGCCGTCGGCAGCTACAAGGTGATCGTGCGCAACACGGGCAACGCCACGGCTGAAAACGTCGTCGCGGGTGCCGCGCTGCCGCAAGGAGCGAAGGCCTTGGCCAACAATCCGGTCAGCTGGCGCATCGGGACCCTGACACCGGGAGCCGAGAAGGATTTCGTGGTTCGCTGCGAGCTACTGACCGCAGGCACGAACGTATTTGAAGCACGAACTCAAGCCGCCGGCGACCTGGCCGCCGCGACCAGGTTGTCGACCGAAGTGCAGGCCGTTGCAGACCTCAAACTGCTGGTCAAGGACCCCGACGGTCCTCAGGCAGTCGGCACCGATGTCGTCTACGAAGTGGAAATCTCCAATCGCGGCACGAAGTCGGCCGAGAACGTCCAACTACTGGCTCAATTCTCCGAAGGGATTGAACCGATTTCCGTCGACGGCATTGCTGGCGAAATCGTGCCAGGTCAAGTGATCTTCCAGCCGATCAACCAACTGAACGCCGAACAAAAAATCGTCGTACGCATTACGGCTCGAGCAGACGTGGACGGCAACCATATTTTCCGAGCCATGGTGAAATGTGGTGATCCGGAGACACGGCTGATTTCCGAGGAATCGACGCGATTTTTCGCGGACGACTTCGGGACGCCGGCTCAGACGGTCGGCAGCCAACCAGTGCCGGCCATTCGGTAGACGGCCGAGTTTGTCACAGGAGTTCGAGCCCGGCAAGCAACTGCCGGGCTCGTCTTACGTGAGCCCGCTTCGCGGGACACGATAAAAAACGCCGCCTTTTCAGGCGGCGTTTTTCGTTCTCGTGCCTCGGCTCTGGGTATTCGCTCTACCAGCACCACTCCAAACCGGCATAACCGCCGTCATAGAACAAGGTTCCGTCGTTGGCGACACTTCCGGCATTGATCGTGGGAGGAATCGACGAGGCGTTCCCCAGCGATGTCGTGCGGATCTGGTCGGGGGCCAGCGCGACACCGTCGATGAACATTACCTGGTATCCAGCCCTCAGCGCCAGCCGGCAGGTGACCTGATAGCGCAGGTTCAATCCGGCTTCTCCGTAGATCCCCAGGTTGTAATCAGAGGCGGTCACCGCTGGACCCAGGAATGCGGAACTGGTGTTCTGCGTGGCGCTGTTCATCAGGAAGCCGCATTTCAGCACACCATCGAGTTTGAATCGGCAACCGTTGATGAAGTGCACATAGCCACCCGTTTGCAAGCCGTACATCTGGTTACTGGTCTGAATGTCCAACAGGTTCGGCAACGGGATGTCCGTTTCCGTGACGTTCAGGTTTTCGTTGACTTCCAACCAGCGGAATCCGAAGAGCGGGGTGAACCAGCACCAGCCGCAGACGTCGTGCACCAGATTGATGTCGGCCGTGGCCAGGTCATGGCCGTAATTCACCTGAAAATTCACCGTGCCAGGAGGGGCCGGCTGATACAGGGCCGTGGCTCCGGCAAAGAAGCCCGGGCCACGCAAGGCATTGCCGTCGCCGACTGTCAGGGTTTCGTCCCAACCGTCAATGTCCAGCCAACTGCCTTCAATACCCCAGCATCCGTTGCAGCCGAATCGCCTGCCCAAGGTAACACGAGGACCAAAAGCGTAGTCGAAATCGAAGGCGTCCACGTTCATGGTCTCGTTCAGCAGCGTGGCCTCGTCGACAAACAGGGAGTAGGACCCCGGATGGCTGCGACGCAAGAACACGGAATCCGCGTAGCCGTACCAGGAACGAACTCGCGGCGCGCAGGTCTCGATACTGCCGCATGAATCGGTCCCCAACGTGTCGCCGCAAGCGCCGGTCGCAGGTGGGCCGATGCCGAGCGTCGTCGTGCCGCAACTGCCATCCCCGCAGTCGCCTGCAGCGTAGCCGCCGCCGTAAGCCGGTGCTGGATTGGATGCGGGCCTGGCATAGGGGCGATACGATGGTGCTTGGCCCTGGTGATAACCAAATTGAGTCGGTACGGAGTAGTTCGTCTGCGTCGTCACGGAGGGCGAGAAGGAATGTCCCGCTGCGGGAATGGCAGGCTGCTGGGTTTGCGTGTACCGATTTACAACGCCCGTTCCCACCGCTCCGGAGGCATACTGGTGGGACAGCGTTGATTGCTGAGACGCAGTCGATTGCTGATAGGCATATGGATTGACCCCGTAAGACTGCTGCGCGCGTGCGTCTGTTCCTGCCACACTGAGTCCCAAAATTGCCGCGACAGCGACTTTCCAAGTTTTCTTCATTGCAACTTCCTTTCCGCAGACGTATGGTTGACTGGACAAGTCTGGTCTCAGTCGCGAACACCTTCCAGCGATCCGTGCGGAATGAGTTCACCGATCCTTTTCAGGACCGGTTCATTGATTTGGGTTCGTTCCGAAAGAAGCTCCGCGATCCATCCATGCGCAAGCCTCGTAGAGAACATCACGAGTCTCATCGTCCGCAGCGATCGGCGGGATACGACAATTCTTTTGGTCGACGCGCCAGCGGCACGACCGGCATAACGCGAGGTGCGATCATGCGGGTTGCGCGAGACAGTTCGCCAGCGAAGGAATGAACAAGAGAGGAAGCGCGGCACCAGCTGGAATGAGTCCCTGAGAAAGGCTCCAGCTAACGGGGAATGTAATTCAGCGTGTAATGCGCTTCCTTGTGCAGCAGAGGCAGGCCTTCGGTGGAACGCACTCCGTTCAAGGCGAACTGGTGAACGTGGCCTTCCTGCAACTTGTCCAGGTACACTCTCACCGACTTGCCGTCCGCGCCCACTTCTGCCCGCAGGACTTTTGGTTTTGTATGGTCGACTTCCGGGCTGCCGTAACTGCTTTGAAAAATATACGTGTACGTCTGAACGTCATACGATTCCACGCTGCCGGCGGCGGCGGGGTCGATCGCCTGCGTGAAGGTAAACTCAAAACCATCGGGCCTGGCGTGCATTTCGTGTATTTCAAACGGGATCTTTCCCGTCCAGTCAATCCGGTCCAGGGAGAATGGTTTGCCGCCGCGCGATCCCCATCCGCGGTTCGTGCCGCCGACGAACATCTTTCCCTCAGGAACGATCATCACGGAAAGGGAACCTGAACCGATGCCGGAAAGAAATGGGAAACAGGCTCCTTGATAATGACCGTCCACTTTCTCCAGGTAACAGCGCATGATGGTGCTGTGAGTCTGGTCGCCGACAAACAATTGCTCTTCAAACACGCCAAACTTGCCGCGACTCATGTCACAAGCGATACCGCTGGCGGATTGCCCCATCTTGCCGTAGGGAAACATGATCACCGGCGGTTCGTATTCGGGGATCTTTTTCGCTTCCACGATCATCCGGCTGCCGCTCTGCGGCTCCTGGGGACGCGGCCCAAGGGCCTCGGTCAATTCGTACCAGCGGTTGCCGCCGGGATGCCCCTGAAATGAGCCGGGACGCTGCCTCAAATTGTTACCGTTATGCTTTAACAGGGTTCCCCATGTCAACTACAGAAACTTCCCCATTCGCAACAAATCAGGACGTTCCGCGAGTCTGCCGTTGCTCAGGCACGCGTTCGGAAATACGATGAGGGATTAATTCCTCAGGCTGGTGAAGGCGTTTGCGATGGAAAAGACAAAAATCGGTATTGTCGGGCTGGGAACGGTCGGCAGCGGGGTTGCTCGACTGCTGCTCGATCACGGTGATCGCCTGGCGCGGCATGCGGGTCGGACCCTGTGGCTGGAACAGGTGGTGGTTCGCGATGTGACGAAAGCGCGCGACTGCGACCTGCCGGTTGGCATCGTCAACAGCGACTTGACAACGATAACTGGCAATCCCGAGATCAAGGTCGTCGCTCAGCTCATTGGCGGCTTGGAGCCCGCTCGGAGCATCATGCTGCGGCTGCTGGAGAGCGGCAAGGATATTGTGACGGCCAACAAGGCACTGTTGGCGGAGCACGGGCCGGAGTTGTTTGATCGAGCACGCGAACTGGGAAGGTCGATCGCCTTTGAAGCTTCCGTAGCGGGCGGCATTCCCATTATTGCCAACATCAGCCAGTGCCTGTCGGCGAATCAGATTACGTCGCTGCGAGGAATCCTCAACGGCACTAGTAACTTCATCGTCTCGCAGATGGAAGAACAGGGCGCGGACTACGCGGCTTCCGTGGCCGAAGCACAGCGCATGGGCTACGCCGAAGCCGACCCGACGATGGATGTCGACGGTTCGGACGCCGCCCAGAAACTGGCCATCCTGGCGCACCTGGCTTTTGGCGCTCGCGTTCACTGGACCGACATTCCCCGCGTCGGCATCGATGCACTCGACCCCGCCGACTTGCGTTACGCAAAGGAACTTGGTTACCGCATCAAGCTGCTGGCCATCGCACAACTGACGGACGACGGCCTGGAATTGCATGTATCTCCGACGTTGGTCAAGATCGGCAAGCCGTTGGCGGAAGTGCGGGAAGCGTTCAATGCCCTCAGCGTGGTCGGCGACGCGGTGGGGCCGGTCTTCTTTCACGGACTGGGCGCGGGACAAATGCCGACGGCTTCGGCCGTGGTCGCGGACCTCGTCGACACCGCCGTAGGACGAACGGAGATCACGTTCCGCACCTTGCAACTGTGGTCGCAGCGCGAGGCACGCGTATCGATGCGTGACCACGACGCTCTGCCGGCGCGCTACTACTTGCGGTTCATGGTGGACGACGATCCCGGAGTGCTCGCCCACATCGCCGGGGAACTCGGCAGTCACGGCATTTCCATCGCTTCGGTGATTCAGCACGAACCGGACAACAGCAGCGGCGAGCAAATCGTGCCTTTGGTGATCATGACGCACACGGCTACGGAAGGCTCCGCCCGCCAGGCACTCGAAAAAATCGATGGCCTGGCGTGCGTGAAAGGAACGAGCGTGCGGATGCGCGTCTTGGACATGTAACGACCTCACAGCGACATTGCGGAACATACGACACGCCACTTGGAAACCGACAACGTGAACGCGCGGCGGGAAGTTCCCGCTGCTCAGTAAAGAGATCAACATGAAGTACGCGATCATCATTCCCGACGGCTGCGCCGATGAGCCTCAGGAATCACTCGGTGGCAAGACCCCGCTGCAAGCCGCGCAAACACCGGCTATGGACGCGATCGCCATGGCCGGCATTGTGGGACGCAGCAACAACGTCCCGGACCATCTTCCCGCGGGATCGGAAGTGGCCAACATGACCCTGCTGGGTTACGACCCAAACGTGTATTTCACTGGCCGCGCGCCGCTGGAAGCGGCCGCTCAGGGAATCCAACTCGGCCCCACAGACTGGGCGATTCGCTGCAACCTGGTCACCGTGATCGACCAGGTCATGAAGGACTTTACGGCCGATCACATTTCGACCGAGGAAGCCCGGCAGTTGTTGCAGGCAGCGCAAACCGCGATCGGCTCCGAGACGCTGGAGTTCGTCACGGGGGTGAGTTACCGGAACCTCCTGCTGTATCGCGGAGGCCAGGCTCCGTTCACGCGGGAGACGCGCGCGACGCCGCCTCACGACTTGACAGACAAACCGGTTGTGAACGACTTTCCTCGCGGTCCCGGCAGCGACCTGCTGAACGAATTGATGAGTCAGACTCATGCGCTGTTCGCTGAACATCCGGTCAATCGCGCGCGTCAAGAGGCCGGGAAGTTGCCGGCGACGAACGTCTGGCTCTGGGGACTCGGACAGCGACCCGCGCTCAAACCGTTCGCCGAAGTCTACGGCAAGACCGGGAAGATGATCACGGCGGTCGATTTGCTGCGCGGATTGGCGGCGCTGATCGGCTGGGATCGCATCGAAGTCCCCGGCGCGACCGGGTACACCGACACGGACTACGCGGCCAAAGGACACTATGCCGTGGCGGTCATCCCCACGACCGATGTCGTATGCGTTCACATCGAAGCCACCGACGAAGCGTCTCACGAAGGGGACGTGGCTGCCAAGATCAAGGGACTCGAAGAAATCGACCGGCACATCGTCGCTCCGCTGCTGGACGCACTGCGCCAGCAGGGCGACTATCGTATCCTGGTGACGCCGGACCACGCCACGCCGCTGCGCACCAAGACGCACAGCCACGGCTTTGTCCCCTGGACCATCTGCGGCACGGGAATTCCCGCTACTCCGGGAGCGACCTATGACGAGGTGATCGCCGGCAAGTCGGACCACGCCTTTATCGAAGGCTGGCAGCTGATGTCCTTCTTCCTCGGTTCCTGAGATAGGTGATAGGACCGACCGGTGCGCCGTTGTCGACGACGTGCGCAATAGTTAGGATGGAAGGTACGATGAAAGCCTTACATACCTTGACCATCTTCCTGCTGCTGGCGGCCTGCCGTGGCGGTTTTGCCGCCGCGGACGAGAGCGTCCCGCCGCGCCTGCAGGCCTTCCTGAAGCAGCACTGCTTTCGCTGTCATGGCGAGACCACGCAGGAAGGGGACTTGCGTTTCGATGCGTTGACCTGGCCAGCGCCGGCCGCGTCCCATGATGCCGCGAGAAAGACATGGCTTCGCATGCTAGATGTGCTCGAAGCCGGCGAAATGCCTCCCGCCGAAGAACCGCGTCCGAGTCCAGCCGACACGGACTGGATCGTCGGGCAGATTGGACAGCGGATCGCGGAAACGGCAGAACGTCCCGCGCTCGCCTTGCGGAGACTCAATCGTCGTGAATACGAAAACACGGTGCACGATCTGCTGGGTATCGAGGTGCCGCTTCTCGACCTGCTGCCCGAGGACGGCAGTATTCAAGGTTTCGATAACGTTTCCGACGGCTTGAGCATCTCATCCGTCTTGATGGAGCAGTATCTGGAGGCCGCCAATGTTGCGTTCGACGCAACCATCCGGCGGATCAAGCCGCTTCCCGCGGAAACGCGACGCGTGAATTTGATGGACGTGAAGGAGAACATCGCTTCCGTCGCAGGAAATAAGGGGGGCACGATCTCCGTCGCCGACTCATTCGTCAAGTTCACGCCCGGCTGGCCGCCCGCCCGGCTCGACGCCGTACACCCGATCGAAGGCGGCATCTATCGCTGCCGAGTCGCCGTCTGGCCGCACGATGCCGGCGAGCGGACCATCTCGGTGGCCATCTATGTCGGCACGCTGTTCGGTCCGGAAGCGCGCAAATTCATCGGGATCTTCGACGCCACCGGGACGCCTCAGGAACCGCGAGTCATTGAATTCACCACGCATATGGAAGAAGGTCACGCCATTCATATCCTTCCCAGGATCTGGCCGGAACACGTCACGTGGCGCGATAAGCACGAAGCCCGCCCCGGACTCGGGATCGTCTGGGCCGAAACGCACGGACCACTCGACCAGAGCTTTCCGTCCGAGAGTCAGCGGGGTTTATTCGGCGAAAGCGATTCCCTCCGCATGGTCGAGGGAGCGCCGATCTACATGCGGCATCGCAAGGGAGTTCGACTGCACTTCGTCGACTCCACCGAGCCCGAACAAGACGCCGCCAGGATCATCCGCGAACTGGTTCCCCGCGCCTTTCGACGGCCTGTCGCAGACGAGGAAATCACGCCCTTCGTCGAGTTGACTCTGGACCGTTTGAACGCCGGACGTACCTTCGAACAGGCTGTTCGCGCGGGAGTCACGGCGGTCCTCTGCTCGCCGCAATTCCTGTTGCTCAACCGCGAAACCGCGGTCGACGATTACACCCTCGCCGCGCGGCTTTCCTATTTCCTGTGGTCGAGTATGCCCGATGAACAGCTGATTCGCCTCGCGGCGGCAGGCAAGCTGCGCGATCCCGCGGTGCGCCGCGCGGAAGTGGAACGTCTGATTCGCGACCCGCGATCGGATCGGTTTGTCGACAACTTCACAGGACAGTGGCTCGATCTCCGTGACATCGAATTCACCACGCCGGCCCAGAAACTGTATCCGGAATTCGACCCGCTGCTGCAGGAAGCCATGCTGACGGAAACCCGCGAGTTTTTCCGGCACCTGCTGCATGAAAACCTGGACATCACCAACTTCATCGATGCGGACTTTAGTTTCCTGAATGAACGCCTGGCGCGTCACTATGGCATCCCGGGCGTGAAAGGGAATGAACATTTTCGGAAAGTAACGCTGCCGCCGGACAGTATTCGAGGCGGCGTGCTGACGCAGGCCAGCTTGCTGAAAGTAACCGCCAACGGCACGACGACGTCACCTGTGATTCGCGGCGTCTGGGTGCTGGATAACATGCTGGGACGCCCCGCTCCCCCGCCGCCGCCCGGCGTTCCCGCGGTGGAACCGGACATCCGCGGTGCCACGACGATCCGCGAACAACTGGACAAACATCGTGACATCGCGTCCTGCGCCCGTTGCCACAAGCGGATTGACCCGCCAGGGTTTGCGTTGGAGCAGTTCGATGCGATCGGCGGTGAACGAACGTATTATCGTTCCCTGGGCGATGGCAAGGCGATTCCTGGCAACAAGTCCTATCGCCAGGGTCTCGATGTCGAACCCGCCGCGACACTGGCGGACGGGCGTCACTTTGACGACTTCCGCCAGTTCCGCGAACGACTCCTGGAAGACCGCAACCAGTTCGCACGGGCGCTGGCCACCAAGTTGCTTGTTTACGCGACGGGGCGTCCTGTGACTTCCGGCGATCGTGACGCGGTGGACTTCGTCGTGGAACAGGCCGCCGCGCGGGAATCCGGATTGAAGTCGATGATCCACGCGGTCGTGGAGAGTCGTCTGTTTCTGCAACCTTGACTCGGAATGGCCTCCCCATGGAAAGTGAACCATGCCAACTAAATTGAATCGTCGAACGCTGCTGCGAGCCGCTGGTGTATCGCTGGGACTTCCCTTGCTCGACTGCATGGTCGGCAACACGCGCGCCGCCTCCGCCGACGGCGTGCGGCGGATGCTGGCGATCAGCGCGCCGCTGGGTATTCACACACCCTTCCTGTTTCCGGAAAAACCAGGTCGCGATTACGAAGTCACTCCCTACCTGGAACCGCTGCAGCCATTGCGTCAGAAGTTCAGCGTGATTTCGGGGTTGATGCATCCGGATGTGGATGGCGGCCACAGCGCCGAACAGAGTTTCCTGACTGGGGCGGCGCATCCGGGGCAGCCGAGTTTCAAGAACACAATCTCCGTCGATCAGTTTGCCGCGGAACGACTCGGACACCAAACGCGCTACGCGTCACTGGTCCTGGCCGCGGAACGATCAAGCCTGTCGTATACGCGTTCCGGAGTACAGATTCCCGCGGAAACGCGCCCGTCGCGATTGTTTGCCAAGCTGTTTCTGGAGGGAACGGCCGAGGAAAAAGCGACCCAGATGCGACGCATCGAAGACGGACAGAGCGTCATGGACCTGGTACGCGAGCAGACCCAGCGCGTGGCCCGCAAGGTTGGCAAACAAGACAACCAGACATTGGATCAATACGTTACCAGCGTCCGGGAACTCGAGCAGCGTTTGGTGCAAGCGGCGGAATGGGCCAGGCGTCCCAAACCGCACGTCGACCGGGAAGCGCCCGAGGACATTGCGGATCGATCGGATCTGACGGGACGCATTCGCCTGATGTACGACATGATGTTCCTGGCACTGCAAACCGATTCCACGCGTTTGATTACGTTCCACGGGCCCGGTGGCGCCGAGGTGGTTTCGTTAGAAGGAGTCGACGACGGTTGGCATAATCTCAGCCACCACGGGCGCGATCCCAGCAAGATCAACATGCTGGCGATCATTGAAAAGGAGGAAATGCGATTGTTCGCCGAGTTCCTGCAGAGATTGGATTCGGTTCGCGAAGGCGACCAGACACTCTTGGATCAGACAGCCATTGTCCTGGGTTCCAATCTGGGCAACGCCTCCAGTCACAACAATACGAACCTGCCGATCATCGCCGCCGGTGGACATTTTGATCACGGCCAGCACCTGGCCTTCGACCCCATCAAACCACCGCCGCTCTGCAACCTGTACGTCAGCTACCTGCAGCACTTGGGACTGGAAGTCGACCAGTTTTCAACGGGCTCCGGCACGCTGAACGGAATCTGAGACATTCCGAACCAGAGAATCGAATGTTAGTCAGAACCGTTGCTGCTGTCGGAATCGCCAGATGCGTTTTCGATCATCTCGGCGATCGACACGGGCACGCCTCCGAGCCGTTTGCTCTCGTCGGCCGCTTCCATAAAGGCGAAGATTTCCATTGTCTCCGCTGGGCTGACAGGCGGTTCGTGTGTTTGAAAAAACTTCGCGATTTCCACGACCAGTGGTGCGTACCCGCCGTAGCCGGGCGAGTGCTGAATGGCCTTACTGCCGTACAGCGTCGCGCCAAACTCCGCTTTTCCCGACCGGATGCCTCGAAAACAGCCAATGCGCCCATCCTTCCAGACGCCGACGACAATATCCACGCCAGGTGTACCCGTCCGCGTGACCGTTTCACAGCCGGGTCCCATGGCGGCGAACAGCGCTTCAATCCCGTGGATGCCATAGAAATACATATCGGGAATGCCCTCTTGAATCGAGCAGGGACCCCAGGTTGTACAGCCCACAAGCTCGCCCAGTTCCGAACCTGCTTTTAACTCCGCGATCCCCATCGAGAAACGTAGGGAAGAACTCGAGAAACAGGGCACCTTGTGCTTTTCGGCCAACGCAAAGATCTCGAGTGCGTCGGACAACGATCCGGCCACTGGTTTGTCGATGAACAACGGCTTGCCGGCTTCAATGACCTGCCGCGCCTCTTCCAGATGTATCCGGCCGTCGACGCTTTCCAGCAGCACGACGTCGACCTGCTTGAGGAGTTCCGGGATTGTGGAGACGATCGTGACGCCCATGTCGCGGAGTTGGTTCGTGAACTTCTCCACGCGATTCCGACTCGACGGCAGATCGGTTCCTCCCGGATATCCCGCCACGATTTCGAGGTAGGCCAGGTCGCCTGGTGCATCGGGTGAATTGATCAGTTTCGTAAAAGCGGGAACATGAGACGTGTCCAAGCCGATCATCCCGGCACGCAACTTCCGTTTCTCCGCCGCCCCGGATTGTGAACTCAGCGTAACCATGATCACCAACATTCCAATCGTTAAACATCCGCGCATGTGTTTGTCCTCCTAGAGCGAGTTTCGCATAAGTGTAGCGGTTCTTTCGCCAATTGACACGGTGATTTACAGCGCCGGAGACGCTACATGTCCGTGCGACTCGCACTAAACAGCAATCTACACCCACGCGGTACCGCCGAACAGAGGAGAGAGCTCAAAGAATGCCGGGTAAGGCTACCATGCACGCGGTTGCCCGCACCTTAGAATCGCACAACAAAAGTGGTATAGCAGGCCGTTTTTCTAAGTCTGCCTGATTCTAACTCCGATTCAAATTGCCTACCATCTTGAATGGAAATTACAGCAGACCGTGTCGCTGGTCGCCGTGAAATCATCGACTCCGTTTGGAATACCGCGAAAGATGAACCGCAGAGAACGCTGGGACGCAGAGAAGAACGACACCAACAGCTTTCTCCGCGTCCCTCAACGACCTCTGCGGCTAACAAAAACCATCATGGCACTCAACGAAATATCTGGTCATGTTGTTGACGCCGCAATAAAGGTATGAGATTCGCGCCGTTCCGAGTCCAGCGCCCGCGCACAGTGTCTTGCTGAAGGTCAATAGCCGCCAACAATTCGACTTGTTCGCTCGTCTCGGTCGTTCACGCATCAAGAACAGCCTCATGTAGAATATACGGACTGTCCTACGTGTGAATGTAGCCTCACCGTGAAAAGTACCGCACAAGCCACATGATGCCGGTCAGCAGCAGACTCAACAGGATACAGGTCGTGATCGGAATGTAGACTCGCGTGTTCTCGCTCTCGATTCGAATGTCGCCGGGCAGCTTGCCGAGCCAAGGGATCGACGGGGCAAGCAGCCAGACCAAACCAATCCCGGCGATCACCGCGCCTAGTGCTCGCTAAGCCCAGGCTGGGTGCTGAACTAATTCGTTAATACAGTTTATCGAACAGCGTCTTCGGACCTGGGTACGTCAATGGTGAATAGGTCGATGCTATTCATAGCCTCAATTTTGCCGGCGATACCAAGATGGTAAAATCGCTGCTGCGAGGAAGATCATGCCGATTCGGGGTAAATCGAACTCGGACTACAAATCGGACAAATTCCGATTCATGCACCGGGATCATTGTATCACATCGTTTCCGAAATGCTGAGTCGTTGAGTCGCCAACACGGAGTTTGGGCAGGGCAACAGACATGAGGAG
>CALBSZ010000602.1 GCA_937967665.1 uncultured Planctomycetaceae bacterium | reverse complement strand
TTTCGCCGACTATGCGTGAAAACGAGCGCGAGTCGCGATACGGGCTGTGGAAGCAATCGGTCTCGCGAACGTTGAACTGGACGTGAGTCAGATTTCGAATCGAGGTCGCGAACACATGGTGGCTCAAGATATTTGTGTCGGTCTGATTTCCACGTCACTCGGTCTGTTTTCGCTGGTGAGCGCCGTATCAAACTGGGAGTGGTTTTTCCAATTGCGCAAGATGCGTTGGCTGGAAGACCGGCTCGGACGCACCCGCGCACGCGTCACTGCGGGATTGTTGGGCTGCGGCCTGATCGTGCTCGGCATTGCCATCGCGTTGGGCTTCGCCCCCAACAAGTCCGCACAGCGCGACGGGCAGTCAGGTCGCGCGGAGACGGACGTGCAGAACGACGCTCATGACTGGACGCGGCGCCAGAGCGAATCATCGGGGGCCAGCGGCAGGACTCGTTTCGCGATGTCCGCGGTGGCTTGCAGTGCGGTATCGAGCGGATTCGACCACGGGTCGCGTTGTGCACGCCGCCAACCGGCACCAGCCAGCGGCACGGCGGGATCTCCGCATTCTTCCAGCGGCCGATCGGGCAGTGCGTCGTAATACTTACGAAAGTTCGTCGTGGCGGCGAGGAAGTGACGGAGTCCGTACCGGTCCGCCAGCGCGGCCTGTAAACGCAAGCAGGCATGTTCGTGGACCCGTTGTGACGGATCGTGGATATCGAGTCCCCAGTCGGGAAGGCGGAAGGCAGCGGGACCTTCGACCAGCGCGTGGCAAAGTTCGTGCAGGATCATCTGTGCCACCGAGTCGTCGGGGTCAAGCGTTTCGGGAGTCCCGATTTTCAGCGTTCCGTCGCCATCCCACGACGCGAAAACAGTCGCGTCGCGGACCACGTGCATTCCCCATTGCCGGGCAGCTGCGATCCAGACGAGTTCGAGGGGATCCTGGTAATGACAGTCGATCGTTCGCATTCGCCGTGCCGATTTCCAATGGGTAAATTCACCTCTGGTGCCGAGTGCACGATCGGGCCTCCGGGATACCCCCTGCTACTACAGCGCAGTGTTGACGGCAGCGAAACGGGGACTGGCTCCATCGTCGTGTTTGGTTCATTGCGAAAAACCCGCTGGATCGATGGTGCCTGTCCCCCTTTCGCGGAACAATCTCCCTTGCGGAAAAGGGGACAGGCACGGTGGATGCAACGTAATTGTCGAGTTCGTAACCGTTTGTATCACCGAGCCAGTCCCCTTTTGTTTCGCAATGGGTAACTTCACCTGTGGTGCCGAGTGCACGATCGGGATTCGGGATACGCCCTGCGGCCGCCACTCAAACACCGATCCGACAGTGGTCCAGCATTTCCATGGGCGTCTTGATGTAGCTGACGTAAAACGCTCCGAATGCCGCATACTTGGCGCTCGCTTTGTCGACAAGCATGCGATAGACGATCTCGGTCAAGTACTCCGGATTGGCGGCCCACAAAGTGACGCCCCATTCCCAGTCGTCCAGCCCGACGCCCACCGTAATTAACTGCGTCACCTTGCCGGCGAACTGCATGCCGCTGCGAGCGTGTTCGGCCATGAGTTCGTTCCGTTTGCTGAACGGCAGGGTGAACCAGTTGGCCTGAGGGTCCCGGATCTTGTTCATCGGGTAGAAGCAGGTTGCCGGCCAGGACGGGAAATCGGGCGTCAATCGCTGTCGCCGCATGATCGGCTCGCGGCTCTCATACGCTTTCACCTTGGCCTCGTACGCGGGGCTGCCGGGGGTTTCTCCTTCCTGCACGAGTCGCTGCGCGTATTGTTCGACACTCGGCACGTATTCGGAGATCTCGGAAATCGACACAAAGGAATAGGTTGACGTGATCGCCTGCCCCAGCGTGCTGGCCAGGAGACGTTGATGAACCGCGTCAATCTTGAGAGGGCAGGGGTCCATGAGCATCAGCGAGAAGTCGGCCTTATGGCCGCTCACGATGCTGGTCTGTAGGCGCTGCGTGGCGTCCGGGGCCGCAGGGTCCAGGATCCGCGCAAGTTCCTCGCGCCCTGCAGCCAATTCCTCGGCACCGAACTGCGCGTGCAGGATGCGATCGACCAAATAGTAGAGGTGGCTACAGTGCAAGCCTTCGGTGGGTGTCAGCGAAGGCGTGACCGCTTGTGCGGGCGGACGTCCATGACTCATAGTGAAAATCTTTCTTGAATTGGTGAAGCTTGTTGTGGGTACTCGTGTTTCAAACAGGTAACGTTTGGCTGGGAAGGTTTTGCCGGGAAACGAGCGACGGCAAGGGCTGCTGGCGGCGACGCGATATCCGCTACTTGAACGTGTGCTCGCTGTCAGGAAACGTTCCTTCGCGAACATCGTCGCGATAGCTGGTGACGGCCTTTGTGATTGTCGTCTGCAAATCGGTATACTGCTTGACGAATCGCGGAACATAACCACTGGTCAGTCCCAGCAGATCGTTGATGACCAACACCTGCCCGTCGCAATCGCCACCGGCTCCGATGCCGATGGTCGGAACGCGCAGCTGCCCGGTAATCCTGGCGGCAATACGGCGAGGAATGCATTCCAGCACCACGGCGAACGCACCGGCTTTCTCGGCGGCGGTCGCGTCGCGCAGCAGTTGCTCTTCATCGCGTTGCACCTTGTATCCACCCATCTGATGCACATTCTGCGGTCGCAGGCCGACGTGCGCCATGACCGGAATTCCAGCCGAAACAAGTCCGGCAATCACCGCCGCCTGCTCCTCGCCTCCTTCCAGCTTGACCGCCTGGCAGCGAGCCTCCTTGAGGATCCGTCCGGCATTTTCGATGGCCTTGGAAACGCCGAGATGATAAGTGGGAAAAGGCATGTCGACCACAACGAGCGCATGTTCCACGGCGCGGCCAACCATTTCGGCGTGATAAATGATTTCGTCCAGCGTGACAGGCAACGTCGTATCGTGACCTTGCACGACCATCGACATGCTATCGCCAACCAGAATGCCTTCGATTCCCGCGGCGTCGAGCAACGCGGCCATGGGATAATCGTAGGCTGTCAGCATGCTGATGCGGTGTCCATCGGCTTTCATGGCCGTGAACTGGGGAACGGTGATTCTCTTGGCTGGCTTGGGCATAATGCTATTGTGACGCTCGCCCCCGACACTGGCAACCGTCAATGAACTTTTCGTATGGAATCCCGCGTGTCGAAAACGGCATCCAACCTGGAAATCACGGCCGTTAAAGGGTATGCTGGAAGGCCGTTGACGATGTCAGCGCGCGGCGTGTCGTCGAGGTTGCGTTACCGCGTCAAGGGACGAAAACCCGATTTGCGCACGTGAAAAGCCGGCTCCACAGAAGCAAACCCAGACTTGCCGATAGGAACGTCACATGAAGTTCTTTGCCAAACTACTGCTGGTCGTTACGACCCTGAGTTTCACGGCGCCCTGGTCACTGCGAGCGCAGGCACCCCGACAGCCGGAACCGAAAAAGGTCGGGACGACCGGCAAGATCCGCGGCATCCAAAGGAACGTGTTTCAGGTCGTGGGAGAGGACGGCGATCAATGGCTGGTCCAGCCGCCACGGAATCCGCGTCAGGTGACCTACTACGCCTCGGCGGATCCCAGCTGGCTCAAAGCCGGGATGTTCGTCCGTTTCAAAGGCGAATTCGATCGCCAAGGCAAGGCGGTGAGCGAAATCACCGAACTGGAAGTGTTCACACCGCCCGCGGCAACTCGCGAAGGCCGCTGGCCAAAACAGAACCCGCAGCGGCCGGCCGAAGACGATCCCAATCGGATCGGCGTCTTTCCCGTCATCGCGGCGACGACGGCAAATCTGTTTACGGATCCGGGAGACCAGAAGAAGGCCGTGGAGTCGCGAGCCTTTCGAATCGTCGGCCAGCTGACGGGAACTCGCGGAAACGCCATCGCCGTCAACGCCGGCGCGAATGTGACCGCACCGCTGTCCGACGACGTACAGATCTCCGTGGGCATTTCCGACCTGCGTTTTGCGAAAGCGGGCGACGAAATCACTGTGGAAGGCTGGCAGGTGCCGGGACAGTTTAATCAGATGGTCGCCAATTTCATGCGCATCCGCGCGGCGGAAACACTGGGGACGAGACCCGCGGCCGAGGCCGCGACACCCGAGTAAGCAAAAGGACACCCGCTATGGATCGTTTCGCCCTCTTCAAGAATCTTGTCGCCATGGCGGCTGCCGATCACAATTTCACGGAAAGCGAGATCCAATTGCTTTCTGAGCGCGCCGTGCAGTGGGACATCAGCGACCATCAATTCAGCGAAGCGATCAGCGCCGTCACCAATGGGACACTCAGCGCGAGCATTCCGGAAAGCGATGCGGACCGGCAGTTGATGCTCGAGGAAATGCTGCGGATGATGGCGGCGGACGGCAAACTGGCCGACGCCGAAAAGGAACTCTTCGCGCGCGTCGCCGGAGCGGTGGGGGTCACGCAGGGAGAACTCGACGCCCTGATCGACTGCCTTCTGGGTAAATAAATATTCTCCTGGGACTCACGTCCCAGGCTATCATCTGCCGCCAACTCGCGGCTGAAAAGCACAACTTCAGAACCTGCGCTGCGGGCCGGTATAAGGACGGAACTTAGCGCTGTCCGCTCACAGTATTTCCAGAACCTTCTCCGGGGGGCGGCCGAGACGTGCTTGCTTGCCGACCACGACAATCGGCCGCTCGATGATCTGCGGGTTTTCCGCCATCCGCTGGACCAGCACTTCCGGGTCGTCCGATTCCGGCAAGCCCAGTTGCTGGTACTCGCGTCGGCGGATCAAATCTTGGGGAGCGATTCCCAATTTCTTCAGCAGCGTTTGCAAGGTGCCGGCGTCGGGCGGGTCCTTCAAGTACTCCACCACTTCTGTGTCGACGTTTTGTTCATGCAGCAGCGCCAGCGTCTGGCGGCTCTTCGAACAGCGCGGGTTATGATAAATCACGGCCTTGGTCATGCTGTGTCTCCTCCTTTGTGGAATCATCATACCGTGCCGTCGCCGCACAGGGCAGGGTAGCGATCATCACGACACCGTGTTGCAACGATACACCTGGCACTCCGTACCAACACCGCGGCTGAAACAGCAATGCGAAGCAAGGCAGGACCGTGGCATAGGCCTACCGAAACACGACTTTTCCGACGGCTTCCTGGATTGACGCGGTCGCGGCGAGCTAAACACTGCGGAACACGTCATTGCCGCGAATGATAACACCGTCGGGACCGTCGGTCAGGTACAGATCGCGCCCCGTATGACCATTAAGTCCGTCGACCTCCCCATCCCCCGCCGCACTTAGCGAACCGAGCAGCAACTTGACGGCCGTATCAAAGTCGCCGGCTGTTGTCCACGTGGTCCGGGCTGCGATCAGGTCGCCTGATGCGTGGCCCCCGGCAAGCACGTCGTCGTTGCCATTCCCCTGCAGATTATCTCGTCCGGAGCCGCCGACCAGGATGTCCTTCCCTTGACGGCCAAACAGCGTGTCACTGCCGTCACCACCCAACAGGACGTCATCGGCTTTGCCCAGACCCGCACCGTGCCCGGACAGCGGTTCGTCGGCGGCTTCGCGCAGCACATCCTGCCGCGCG
>CALBSZ010000601.1 GCA_937967665.1 uncultured Planctomycetaceae bacterium | reverse complement strand
AAGCGCCAGCGAGTGGGTAACTTACGACCAGATACACTTGCTCGCGCTGCGTGCTCGTATTTTGTTTTGGCGGATTGCCGCAAACTTGCCGCTGTCTAGTACTACAGCGCAGGGTTGATGGTAGCGAAAAGCGGCGGAAGGCCCGCGATTTTTGGGATTTCGCTGTTGCGTTCATGCTTGAAATCGGAAATTTCATTTGACATAATACCGGAATAAGAACATTCCATTTGTTTCCGAATACGTGGTTTATGAGGAGAAATCGTCATGGATCATAGGGTACATTTAGAATCCTTACCGGACGTCCAGTTTCCCGCCGAATTGCAAGATCGCATCTCGTACGATCCCAACTCGAAGCAATTGCGGTTCGAGGGTTTTATGAGCAAGGCCTCATTTGACATGCTCCGGGCCCTCGACAAATCTCCGTCGTACGTGCGTGCGTTGGAAGAATTGTTTCGTATCAGCACCGACGTTCCCGAATCCAAGAAGGGGATGGGCAAAATCCTGGGGAAGCTGTTCCTGGCCACGCCGGCAATCTTGGCGCTGGTTGCCTGGTCGTTGTATGTCTTTGCCGCGAAGGGATGAGCCGGGCGGCTCAGCGTGGAACGCGTCGATGCCTGCGGTGGATTCGCCGACGTGGTCGCGCCAGCTCCGTGCGACATTGTGAGTTCGCGGCGCGTTGAGTATTGCGCGGCCGTCGCTTGAGGTTGATCCGCACTCGGGCCGTGACGCGTTATCTGAACCTACGCGGAAGTGGCGACCTTTTCATCGGGTGGTTCGCTATCGCTGGTCAGGGCCATCTCTTCCAGTTTTTTGTAGAGTGTGCCGCGGCCGATGTTGAGGATCCGGCATGCTTCGGTCTTGTTGCCGTCGCATTGGTTCAGGATGAACGCGATGTGACGGTACTCGGCATCGCGCAGCGACATGGTTTTCAGATCGGGCGCGGCGGAATCGGGCGGCGATGCCAATCCCAGGTCGGCGGGCGCCGTTTCTTCCGTCTTCCCCAACACGACCGCGCGTTCGACGGAGTTTCTCAATTCGCGCACATTGCCGGGCCAATCGTATTCGCGGATAGCACGGATAGCCGCCGGGGAAAATCGCAGCGGACCGCGTCCCATTTGTTGCCGGAACTGTTCCAGGAACAACGCCGCCAGACTGACCACGTCTTCGCCGCGGTCGCGCAGCGGCGGACTAAGGATATCGATCACGCGGAGCCGATAGTACAAGTCCTGCCGAAACTTCCCCTCTTGAACCATTTCCAGCAGGTCGCGATGTGTCGCGGCGATGACGCGCACGTCCACGTGAATGGACTCCTGGCCGCCCAGCCGTTGAAACGGATGTCCCTCCAGCATCCGCAGCAGTTTGGCCTGGCAAGCGGTACTCATTTCCCCAACTTCATCCAGGAAAATCGTCCCCCGGTGTGCCCGTTCGAATTGACCGATATGCTGTCTTTCCGCGCTGGTAAACGCGCCGGCTTCGTGCCCGAACAGCTCACTTTCCAAAAGCGATTCGCTGAACGCCGCGCAGTTCACGGCGACGTACGGACCAGCGCTGCGGCGGCTAATGTCGTGGATCGAATGGGCAATCAATTCCTTGCCCGTCCCGCTTTCGCCGAGTATCAGCACGGTCGAATTGGTCGGGCCGACAAGGGCTATCTTTTCCAGCACTTCCTGCATGGCGGGGCTGCTGCCATGCAGCTGAGTTTCATGGGACAGGCGTCGGCGCAGTTCCTCGTTTGCCTGCTCCAGTCTTTCACGGTGTTCCAAATTCTCCAATGCCGAACCGGCTTGATGCGCTACGACGACCGAAAAATCAAGATCGCTGCGTTCGAAAGGATCTCGATCACTACCGCGACGGCATTCAATCGCGCCGCGGCAGTTGTGCTGTCCGGGGATCGGGACAGCCAACGCGGCCCCCACGCTGGTCCCGGATCCGCCGACGGTTGCTTCTTCGCTGCTGGCGGGCTTTTCGATCAAGATCGCCTTGTCCCGTTCCACCGCCAGGCTGGCCAGCAGGTGGTCGTCGGTTGCGTCGCCCCATCGCGCGGCGCAGCGCAAGCGACCATCCGCGCCGACCAGCCAGACCGAGATCGCATCCGGATCGATGCCGTCCACCAGGGCATCGATTGCTGCCTGAATCAAGACTTCCGCATTCGTGTACTGATGAAGCACATTGGCCAGACGGCAGAGAACCGCCGAGTCGCGGATGACGCGTGACATCGAATCGCTCAGGCTTTTTTCCACCAACGCTTCGTCGGACTCGTCAATGGGATGCTTTTCGTAGACCGTCGTCGAACGATAGGTCATGGGTGTGGACCTCGAGGAAGTGTTGTCCACGAACAGCAGCAGGCGATCCGCAATGCGAATCAAATCACCCGACTCGAGGATCGTCTGCTTGACAGGCTGAGAATTGACGAAGGTGCCGTTCAGGCTGCCACAGTCCTCCACGTGCCAGCAACCGGCCCGGTAAACGACACGGGCGTGGAGTCGGCTGGCGCGGTCGTCGTCCAGCTGCATCTCGCGCGATTCATGGCGTCCTACCGTCACCGGGTCGCTGTCGGGCTCCAGTCGCAATGTCTTGCCGGCTTCCGATCCGTTCAGCAGGACCAGCGAGTAACTCATGGGAATCCTCTTCGTTTCTGGCGTTTCTTGTCGCTTGTTTCATCGTACTGTTCCAGGGCGCGGCCCTCAACGGAATCGTTCTGAATCAGGGCGCTTGAAGCATCTTTCAATCGGAGTCGCTGACTCTCGCGATTTTGTAAGTTGCTGTTGAGAAACATGTTGCGCTTGCTGTCTGGAATTCCTTTGCGCCCTTGGCATTAACGTTGCAAATGCCATTCCTCCCAAGTTGTAACAGCATGTGGCATTCGCCTCGATTCATGTCCTCCAAACCATCGGAACAAGGGAGAAATCAATGTCCAATCTGAATCACCGAGCCAGTCGGCGGCAAGCCCAGCGTCGAAACCATCGTCTGGGACGCCCGTCACGAACGTTTCATGTGGAATCGTTGGAAAACCGCCAATTGCTGGCCGCGGTCATGGACGCCGCCGGAGTAGTGGACGTTCACGGGGACGCCGAGCCGAACGATATCGGCGTGCGCGTCGTTGACGAACGCTTGGTTGTGCACATCGACAACGTGGTGACAAGCTTTCCCAATCGCGCGGTAAGTAGCGTGCGTGTCTGGGGCCACGCCGGTGACGATCGCATCACCATCGCCGAAAACGTCCGGCAACCGACGCGTCTGGATGGCGGTTTGGGAAACGATACAATGCACGCCGGCAGTGGACCGACCGAAGCTTTTGGCCGCGCCGGCGCGGACATCATCACCGGCAGTCCTGCCGACGACTACATCGTGGGTGGCGAAGCCTCTACGACTCCAGGCACCCGAAGCGGACCGGTGGCGATAGATGTCGAGGCGACGGCGGCGAACGACGGCGTGGTCTTTGACGCAGCGGTCCTGAGTCCCCACGTGCGACTTGCACCTGTCGATGCAGCGGATGATGGCGACGTCATCATCGGTGGCAACGGTAACGATGTCTTGATCGGTGGACCGGGTAATGACTATATCGAAGGCGGTGCTGGCAATGACCGCATTCACAGCGGCGCCGGTCACGACCTGGTCTTCGGCGGCACGGGCGACGACGGAATCCATACGGGCACCGGCAACGATATCGCGCTCGGCGGCCGCGGCAACGACCAGATGATTTCCAGCACCGGCAGCGACGTTCTCTTCGGCGACGGCCACAACTCGCTGCGCGAAATTGATCTCAGTCTGTATCAAGGGGCGGACGCCGTCTGGACGTACGCCCATGATCACGCCTCGACCAACCGCGGCAACGATTCCATCCGTGCCGGCCGCGGCAACAACGTTGTCTTTGCTGGTCCCGGTGATGATGCGATTCGCGGCGGTCGTGGCATCGACATCGTCTTCGGCGGCGAAGGGAATGACAAGATGGCCGGCGGCGCTGGTCACGACGCCCTGGTCGGCGGAGACGGTCACGATGTGGTTCGCGGCGGCGTGGGGAATGATGTCATCGTGGGGGATGGGACAAATTCGTATCCCTCGCAACCCGTTGGGGTGTGGCCGTACTTGCTGCGATTCGCGGACACCGGACGTGGTAACGACGCGATTGCCGGAGGTGCCGGCGACGATACCATTTTTGCGGGCAACGGCAACGACCGCGTCGGAGGCGGGGCCGGCAATGATATCATCGTCGGCGGTTGGGGCGCAGACCATCTGGGCGGAGGTCGGGGTGACGATACGATCGCCGGTGACACGCGCACTGCCGATCCCCTGCCGGACGCGGCTCGAGACCGCCTTCAGGACCGCAGCACGGATCTGTTGAGCGTTCTTAGTCACGAGCATCCGGTCCCGCACGATCCCGTCGCGGCTGACGTGATCTTCGGGAACGCCGGCGACGACCTGCTGCTGGGCATGCTGGGTGACGACGTCGTCCGGGGCGGAGCGGGCGCGGACGTGCTCTACGGCAACAACGGCAACGATGTCCTCGCCGGTGGCCGTGGCGACGATATCCTGCTGGGCGGTTTCGGCAACGACAGCCTCAACGGAGGCACGGGGAACGACCAGCTGTTCGGCGAAGCGGGCAACGACCGCCTGCGCGGCGGTGACGGCGACGACCTGCTTTCCGGCGGCGCTGGAGACGATGCCCTGGTCGGCGGCGCGGGTCGCGATCATCTGAGCGGCGGTTCCGGGTGCGATAAGATCTACGCTCGCGATGGCGAGGTGGATACGATCTGCGCCGATGACTGCGACAGGGTCATCGCCGATCCGGAGGACCTGTTTGTTTGTGCCGACATGGAATAACGCCTGAACCCGCTTCAGGCAAATGGCAGCAAGCTTCGCGCGCTTGAAAACGCCCGCAGTGACACGTTCATTGCGGGCGTTTTGTGTTGACTTGATGGCTCGCATCGCGTCGTCTTTCAATCGTGTCAGGGGTAACTCAATCCTCGTCCTTCACCGATTCGTGAACGATTTCGCAGTCGGGCAGCGCGTTGATGAAAGCGCGGCCATAGTGCTTGGTCTTGATGCGGGGATCCAGGACAACCACGATGCCTTTATCCGCATGCGTGCGAATGAGGCGGCCGAATCCCTGGCGGAGTTTGATAATAGCTTCGGGCAACTGGTAGTCGTTGAACGGATTGCCGCCCGCCGCGCGGATGGCCTCGAGCCGCGCTTGCAGCAGCGGCTGGTCGGGTACGCTGAACGGCAGCTTGGTAATAATGACGTTTTGCAGCGCATCGCCCGGCACGTCGACCCCCTGCCAGAAGCTATCGGCGCCGAACAGCACCGCGCGGGGATTCGCTTTAAACCGTTCCAGCATCTGATGCCGCGGCAGGCCATCCGCCTGACTGTAGAGGGCCAGGTTGCGGCTGGCCAGCCAGGGGGCGATCTCGCGGGCGACGCGGCGCATCAGGTCGTAGCTGGTGAACAGTACAAAAGCGTGACCGTCGGTCCGCGCGACGTAGCGGCGCACCATGGCGGCGCACTGCCGGTCGTAATCGCTCCGCGCGGAACTGGGGTCAGGCATGCCATTCACCAGAATCAACCTGGCTTGCCGGCGGTAATCGAACGGGCTTCCCAGCGACACGCCAGCAGCTTGTGTCAATCCAATCCGCGATTTGAAGAATTCAAAGTTGCCCGAGTTGGAAGTGGACAGCGTCGCGCTGGTGCAGATGACGCTGAGCTTCATGTTGAATAGCAGCTCACGCAACTCCGGACCGACATCGATGGGTGCCGCGGCGAGTTTGAGCCGCGGGTGCTGCCGGCGTGTCTGGCTGCCTTCGACCCAGTAGACGGCGTCTTCCATCGCGTGTGTCAGCCAGCTTTCAATATCTCCTGCCAAAACGAGCAGTCGTTCTTCCGCCGCCAGGAAGTCGGCGCGTTCGGTCTCGCTGGCCAGATCGCCGCGGTGTCGCCGCAGCACGCTGTACAGTTTTGCCATCTCCGCGCTGAGTGTCTTTTCGACGAGCCGGGTTTGATGGACTCGAGCCACCGACCGATCTTGCCTCTCCAACCAGTGCCCGATCTCTGCGAAGAAATCGTCGCAGCGTACCTGGCAGTTGTAGGTGGCTTGTTGCGCGTCACCAAGGTGGTGATGTACCAGCAGCCCTTTATTGGTCCGGTCGTTGTACAGTTTGTTCAAGATGTAGCGGACTTGCCCGGAAGTAACGCCGATCCCCAAGTGGTCGCCCGCGACTGATTCCAGCGTGTGCGCTTCGTCGAAGATGACGGCGTCGTAGGGAGGCAGGATGCTCACGCCGGCGCGCCGCAAGGCCAGATCGCTGAAGAACAAGGCGTGATTGACCACCAGGATCTGCGCGCCTTGCACGCGGCGCCGCGCGGCATAGTAGAAACACTTCTTGTAGGTTTCGCATTTGCGTCCCAGGCAGTTGCCGCTATCGCTGGCCGCCTCGTCCCAGACCACGGGGTTCGGTCGGACCGCCAAGTCGCTGAGTGATCCGTCGGTCGTCTGCTTGGACCAGGCGTAAATCTGCTCGATTTCGCTCAGTTCTTCACTCGTGGTAAACAGATTGGGTCCCCGCTTAAGGGCCGCATGCAGCCGTCTGAGGCTGAGGTAATTGCGGCGTCCCTTGACGAGCACGGAGGAGAATTCGCGCGGGATGACGCTGTTCAGGAAAGGCAGGTCCTTGTGGATCAGCTGTTCTTGCAGGCTAATGGTATGCGTCGAAATCACGACTTTCTTGACGGCATCTTTGTCATCGTCGTCCGCTTCGGTGCAGGCCAGGATCGCCGGTACCAGGTAGGCGAAACTCTTTCCCACGCCCGTCCCCGCCTCGGCAATCAGATGCCGCTTACTTGCAATGGCAGCAGCCACCGCCTCGGCCATCTCCAGCTGTTGATGCCGGTGTTCATAATGCGGCAGGCGAGCCGCAATACGACCATGGGGCCCGAGGATTTCAGCGCTGGTGAGCATGAAGGGATTTCAAAGTCGCGACGAAAGATTTATTATCTAGCAACGAATAGCATAAGTTGAATTACTCCTGACCGAAATCCTAGGTGAACTGTGGCTATCGAGTTTCGTTGCACGCAATGTGATAAATTGTTGCGAACGCCCGACGAAAGTGCCGGGAAAACGGCACGCTGCCCCGAATGCGGGATGCTGGTCAGTATTCCCGCGTCGGCTCAGGACTCGGGAGACGTCGAAGCGGAAGTCCCGGACGCGCCCGTTCCCCCCGCCAAGGATCCTGGTTCCGTTAACCCGTACGCTTCCCCAGCGGGAATCGAACACTACGCGGGCGCTACCGGCACGACCAAGGACTTGACGGCGACTCCCGTCACTTTCGACCTGCTGTTCAACCGCACTTGGGAAGAGCTGCGCGAGAACATCGCCAAATGGGTGATTATCGGAGCGATCGGCATGGGCGTGGGGATCGCCATCAATACGGTGAGTCAAGTGACCACGTCGGTGGCGCAGGCCCTTGGCGGCGAAGTGGCGATGATCATGTCCGTTCTGTTTGTGCAGTTTGTTGCTTTCTTTATCAACGTCTATTTCACGCTCGGCTACATCAAGGGTTCCCTGCACATCGTTCGCACGGGCGAGTTCGATATTAATAAAGTGGTCAAGGAGGGAATTCAGTATTTCCTGCGCGGTCTGGGACTGACGATTTTGTGCACGGTGATCATCGGCCTCACGGCGCTGGTTGCTTGTGCGCCCGGCTTTGCCGCGCTGGCGGCGCGGGAAGAGGAGGTTGCCGTCGTCCTGTTCATTGTGGGAGCGCTACTGGCGATGGTTATTACGTTCCCCGTCTTCCTGCGCTTTCAACTCAGCCTGATGTTCCTGGTTGATCAGGATCTGGAGATCATGGAAGCGTGGCGGGCGGCGAAGCAGTTTTCGCTGGGCAGCCGACCGGCGATCATCGGCACGGCTTTGGTGTGGTGCATCCTGGGAGTGCCCGTCGCATGTTGCACTTGCGGATTGGCTTCAACGCCTTGGATGTACGGCTTCTTCACGATTCTCTATCTTTCGATGACGGGTCAGTTTGTGGCTCGCGAACAAAAAGTCGCCGCCCCCGCCGCCCCGGCGTAAAAGATCGCTCGCCAGATTGACCTCGGGTGGTTGAACAGCACGCGAGTGGGGCGATAGAATGGCCAATTCGATCGGACCGGATCCCGGCCGCTTGGCCCATGGTGTGATCTGCGATCTGGCTGATAACTCGTTTCACAGCGGTGATTTTGCGTTCAAGGGAGAGTCGCATGGCGTCAAAGATTAAGGCAGGGATTATTGGCACGGGGTTCATCGGACCGGCCCACGTCGAGGCGGCGCGGCGCCTGGGCAACATGGAATTCGTAGCGGTGGCGGAATACACGCAGGAACTGGCCGATGCGAAGGCCGCGGCCCTGTCGATTTCCAAAGGTTACGGCGACTACAAGCAGCTGCTGGCCGATCCTGAAATTCAGGTCGTGCACAATTGCACGCCCAACCACCTGCACTTCGAGGTGAATCGCGATATTTTGGCGGCCGGCAAGCACGTCATCAGCGAAAAGCCGCTGGCGATGAATACCCAGGAGAGTTCCGAACTGGTGCGGCTGGCCAACGAGTCGGGACTGATTCACGCCGTCGATTTCAATTACCGCTACTATCCGCTGGTGCAACATGCCCGAGCCATTGTCAAGGATGGAACGGTGGGCGATATCTACGCCCTGCACGGCTCGTACCTGCAGGATTGGCTCTACAAGCAAACCGATTGGAATTGGCGTTTGCAGCCCGAATTGTCCGGGAACAGTCGGGCGATCGCGGATATCGGCAGCCATTGGTGCGACCTGATGCAGTTCGTTACCGGCCAGACGATCACGAAAGTCTGTGCGGACCTGCAAACCATCCACAAGACGCGGATGAAGCCCAAGAAAGAAGTCGAAACGTATGCCGGCAAGCAGCTGGAGCCGAGCGATTACGAGCCTCAGAAGATCAATACTGAAGATTACGCTTCCGTGTTGTTCGAACTGTCCAGCGGCGCCCACGGCGTGGTGACGGTGAGTCAGGTTTCGGCAGGACGCAAGAACCGCCTGTATTTCGAACTCGACGGTTCCAACTGCGCCCTGGCCTGGGACCAGGAGCGGCCCAACGAAATGTGGATCGGCTATCGCGACCGGCCGAATGAAGTCCTGATCAAGGATCCGGCGTTGTTACACGCTGACGCCAAGGAATACGCCCACTATCCCGGCGGCCATCCGGAAGCATATCCCGACGGTCCCAAGAACCTGTTCCGCAACGTGTATCGGGCCATTGAAAACGGCGGCAAGATGCCGGCGGAACCGGATTGGAGTACCTTTGTGGACGGTCATAAGGAAGTCGCCATCTGCGACGCCGTGTTGGCCAGCAACGAAGCGCGCGGTTGGGTGGACGTACAGTACTAAATCATGGTGACGGGCGCGCGCCGCGCGCCATCAATTCAGTCTTGCGGCACTGACGACGGTGTCTCATTCGATAGCGGAGAATCCAATGCCTGCTGGAACTTGTAACATTGCTCTTGTCGGCTCGAAATTCATGGGCCGCGCGCACTCCAACGCGTACCTCAACGTGGCGAAGTTCTTTCAGCTGCCGCGTCAGACGGTGAGGCAGACCATAACCGCATAAAATTCCGATCAACTCGTAGCCTTTGCCGAACGTTGGACCTGCCAACACCTTACGACCGATTGGAGGGCGGCGATTTCCAATCCGGACGTGGACCTGGTCGATATCGTCACGCCCAACCACGTGCACGCAGAACATTCCATCGCGGCCCTGGAAGCCGGCAAGCACGTGGCCTGCGAAAAACCGCTCGCCAACACACTCGACAATGCCCGCCAGATGGTCGAGGCGGCCAGCAAGTCGTCCGGGAAGACGTACGTCTGGTACAACTATCGACGATGTCCCGCCGTGGCGCTCGCACACCAGCTTTGCAGCCAAGGGAAACTCGGCCGCATCTACCAGATTCGCGGCTGTTATTTGCAGGACTGGGCCGGTCCCGAGACGCCGTTGATGTGGCGCTTCCAGGGGGAAGTTGCCGGTTCGGGAGCACTCGGCGATCTCTGCGCTCACACCATCGATACCGCGCGGTTCATCACGGGCGATGAAGTTGGCGAAGTGATCGGCGCGAAGATGGAAACCGTGATTAAGGAACGCGTCATCCTGGCCGGCGGGGGCGGCGAGATATCCGGTCGCGGCGCGCAAACGGCCAGCCAGAAAGGTGCCAGTACGGTCGACGACATCGTGTTGTTCGTCGCCCAGATGGACAGCGGCGCCCTGGCCACCTTCGAAGCGACACGCCTGTCCACCGGCTACAAGAACGCCAATCGGCTCGAAATCCACGGCGAAAAAGGCGCGATCCGGTTCAACTTCGAACGCATGAACGAACTCGATTGGTACGACAACACCCTGCCTGAAGAATTGCAGGGCTGGTCCACGATCAATGTGACCAATGGCAATTGCAACCATCCCTACGCCGGCGCGTACTGGCCCGTGGCCCACGTCCTGGGCTACGAACACAGCTTTGTGAATCAGGCCGCGGACATCATTACCGATATGGGCGGTGGCCAGCCGGTAGTGCCGATTCCGGATTTCGCGGACGCCTACAACGTGCAGCGCGTGCTGGCCGCGGTGGAACTGTCCGACCGCGAACGCTCGCCGATCAAATTGGGCGACGTGAAGTAAACGCTTACGGCCATTCAACCAACAGCGCGTGTAGGCCAGGACAGGTCCTGGCAACGAGGACTGTCCGACCGCGAACGCTCATTCGTCCAGCGGCAAGTGGAATGAGATTGGTTCCTGCCAGAATCGCGAGTGATGTCGCTTGTCGACGGCCCGTGCGCGCGGGAAAGTGGCCGAGGCGCTTTCCTGTGGTGTCACGGGAACGAACTCGAGTGCCGGCTGGTCTTCGAATGCCAGATCGCGGGCCAGGACTTCGTCGACAAGCTGTGCGACGGGCGGCGCGGGCGGCGGCAAGGTGATGAGGGACAAGGCGCTAAACGCGTGCCGAGTATGATCGCGGACGATTGCCAGATCCGTGCCGTCCACGCGCCCATCGCGGTTGTGATCGTTCGCGCTATCCATCAACGCAGTTTCCGATCGGTGATCGCGCGCGGAGGCAAAATCGAAACCGTCGGTGATCGCGTTCAGGGGATTGTTGCTCGAGTCGCCGATCGCGTTGCCAAAATAGAATGTGTGCGGCGCCGACAGGCCGGTATTGCTGGTCGGCCTGACCGTCACTTCAAGCCAGGTGTTGTGGATCGCTCCGTTCGGCCAGATGATCGTGATCCGATGATTCTGGTCGTCGCTGTCCAGCGCACGCGTCGTGATGCTGGCGGGTTCGACGTCCACGCGTTGCCACTCGGCAAGGTTGCTGGAATTGCCGGTCCGAAATGCGAATTCCTGCGGTCCCAGAGCCGATGGATTGGCCAGGTTGGTCACGTCCACCATCACGCCGTTGATGCCGTGCACATAGCTGGAGTAATTGCTGCTGGTCGCCGGCGCACCGGGGGCAAGGCTGTGCTTGTCCGGATCGATGGCGTCGTCGTCGGCTGTCGGCCCGGGAGTCTGCCGGTCGTAGCTGGAATCGTTGTAAAAGAGGTGCTCGTCCAGGACGGTTGTCGCCGGCAATGCCATGGTGATTTTATCCACGGCAACATAGGCCGGCGTGTTCATGCCGAAATCGCCCGTATCGGACGAACTGAGCGAGAATTCCAAAGACACCGCCTCTTGCAGGCTGCGCAGATCCACTTCGGTCCAGGTGTCGACGATGTAGTCCAGGTTGTTGTCGTGGAAACGATAATCAGCCAGGTAAAAATCGACGGCCCCAACCGACATTCCTGCTGCGTCCCTGCCGGTAATCGTCAGCAGGAACCAATCCGGATCGTTGCCGCTCGCCCCTCCAAAAGCTTTCGCAAAACCGTCACCATGACGCAGCGACGCGGCCGTGTACGTGGTGTTGGTGACCTGGAGTGACTGGAACCGAAGTCGATCGGTGGCCGGCGTCTTGGAAATTGTCGGAGGCAGTTCGTACCTGGAAGCATCGTAGTAGGCCACGCCGTACGTTGGTGACGCTCCGGCACCGCTCCCCGCGACGGCGCTGTATTGATTGGAATAGTCGGCGGTTTCCGTATCGGTAGTGTTGGAATACGACCAGTTCACCGTACTTCCGTAGGTCAGCGAGTGGACGTTGTTGAACTGCAGTCCGTCGCTGGTGAAATGGCCATCCACCACCGTATCGCCATGTTGCCCCGGTCGTTCGGCACCGCTCTCCGCCGGCCCGTTCCAATAGCTTTCGTTGCCCAGTTCGGCTCCCACATCTTCAAAGCCCAGGGTGGTTGGTTGGGAGCCCGTGACATTATCGACGGCGAAATAGGCTGGTGTATTCATGCCGAACGCGCCCACGTCGGACGATGTCAGCGAGAATTCCAATGCGGCGGCGCTGCTCAAGTCGGAAAGGTCGACCTCGGTCCATTGCTCGACGATGTAGTCCTGTGAATTGTCGGCAAAGCGAAAGTCCGCCAGGTAGAATTCCACCGTGCCGATAATCGCATTCGACCCGTCCTTGCCCGTAATCGTCAGCAGGAACCAGTCTTCGTCGTTCCCGGATGTGCCGCCGAATTTCTTTGCAAAGGCGTCGCCGTCGCGCATCGATAGCGCGGTATAGGTTGTGTTCGTGATACGGATCGTTTCGAACGCCATAACGCTTGCCTGCTCGGTCCGCGAGATCGTTGGCAGGACGTTGTTGAACGAGTCCATGAACCCGACGGCATAGGTGCGCGTGGCGTCCGCTCCGCTACCGGCATAAGCGCTGTGCTGGTTGCCATAGCCGGCGGTTGTCGCATCGGTCTGATTGGAAAACGACCAGCCGGCCCAGGTATCATACCCATTGCCTTGGACGTGCAAATTGTTGTAGGACAGGCGGCCGCTTTCGAATCCGCCCGTAGTCACCGTATTGCCGCCGCCATCCGTGTGCTGCGCGCCGTGGGGGTCGGGACCATGCCAGTAGCTCTCGGATGCCAGGTTCGCGCCCACATCTTCGAACCCGGAAACGAGCGTGAGACCGGTGAGCAACAGTCGGGATTCCAGACGTTCCCCGCGTGGTCTCACGCGACGATGAGTATGACGAATTCGTGGTTGTTTCATGATGTCATGTCCTAAAAGTCGCCGACGGCTTCACCGCCAGCGCGAGTGCAGAGGGCTGCCAGGATATCGAGATTTATGTCTTCGCTCAGGAAACGCGCGGAACCGTCCGCGAACGCCCCTCCCGCTCCACCGGGATGCAGACTGCGAATGTCGTTTTCAAATGCGGGCGCTCGATTGATGGCAAACGCCTGATCGAACACGTTCTTGCCATTGATCCATTGGCCGTCGGGAAACTGGCAGTCTTCCGAGACCGAAAGCGTGCTGGAGGTGCCGTCAATAATGTCGAAGATGCGGATCGCCTGATCGTAGATCATCACTCCCTTGGGCGGGCGGTTCGGCGACGTGATGCGTTCCCCATAGATCCCGCCGTAGTCACTGGCACCGCGGCCGTCGCGCAGCAACGACTTGTGCGGGACGCTGGGGCAAAGGTAAACAGGCAGCACGGTCGCCCCGGCGGCAGCGTTTGCCGGATCATCAAACGCCTTGGTGAAGTCGATCTGTTCGGCGACCGCTTGTTGTTCAAGGAACGGTAGCAAATACGCCGACCAGGCGTATTGCCGGCCGCCGGGATGGAACGGGCGAAGTTCGATGCCGCCGGGTGGAAACGAGTGGTGTGTGTCGTGGTAGGCGTGCAGCCCAAGACCGATCTGATGCAGGTGGTTAAGGCATTGCGTTCGCCGCGCCGCTTCGCGGGCCGCTTGGACTGCCGGCAGCAGCAACGCTACCAAAATGCCGATGATGGCGACCGCCACCAGCAGTTCGACCAGCGTGAAACCGTACGGATCCGGCTTTGTAGGCGTCCGTTGTCTCACGGCACGGCGCAGCGACTCGTCAGCGACGTGACGAACCCGGTAGCGAAATCTCGGCTGGCGG